>NZ_CP168034.1:940750-1254334 GCF_041530365.1 Capnocytophaga sp. ARDL2 | reverse complement strand
CCCACTGGGCGTATTGGTACAAAAAAAAGTAGGCGGATTGCAAGGTACATTGCAGACGGTAGATTATACCTACAACATTCGCAATTGGCTAACGCATATCAACAAAGACCGTTCGCCTAATGATTTGTTTGTCTATGAATTGAAATACAACCAAGACACGCACAAACCTTTGTATAATGGAAATATATCGAGCTTGAACTACACCACCAAGCAAGACAATATTACCCGAGGATACAACTATTTGTACGACCCACTCAACAGATTGGAAAAAGCGATGAGTTTTACCAAAACAGGAGCCAACACCGTTGTAAACAATTTTTACAACGAAGCTCTAACTTACGACAAAAATGGTAATATATTATCGCTAAAACGCAACACCAACTTGAGCAACCTCGCTCACGAAATTGACGATTTGTCTTATACCTATCAAGGCAATCAGTTGCAAAAAGTAACGGACAATACAGGCGACAGCACAGGGTTTGCAGACGGCACAAATACAGACAATGATTACCATTACGATTCGTTTGGAAATATTCTCACGGATTGGAACAAGGGGATATCAAACATCAAATACAATCATTTAAACCAACCTGTAGAGATACAGTTGCCACAAGGAAAAATTTATTATCTTTACGACGCCACAGGCAAAAGAATACAAAAACGCATACAACCCAACCAAGGAGCAGTTGTAATCACCGATTATTTCGGAGAGTTTCAATACGAAAACGGCATATTGCAGTTTTTCGCACAGCCAGAAGGCTATGTAAAACCACATAACGGAGCATTTTTGTATGTCTATCAGTACAAAGACCATTTGGGTAATATCCGTTTGAGTTACGCCGATGTAAATGACAATGGAGTTATTGAACCAGCAAGTGAAATTCTTGAGGAGAGTAATTACTACCCATTCGGTTTAAAACACCAAGGATATAATGAAATCACCAATGTAAATAAAAGCATTGCCGCAGAAAAATACAAATTTGGAGGCAAAGAATGGAACGACGAGTTAGGATTGAATTTGTACGATTTTCATGCAAGGAATTATGATGCAGCGATAGGGCGATGGTTGAATGTAGATCCGCTGGCGGAGAATTATCCTAACGAAAGTCCATACATATATACAGGTAATAATCCTGTTAATTTTGTTGATCCAGACGGAAGATGTTATACACGAGCTAGTAATGGAGAATACGTCCCTTGTGCACCTCCAATAAAAGATGTTACTTTTGCTGCCAAATTAGAATCCTCAAAACCTATATTTACATACAATTATGGAGCAAAACAAACAGATGCTTTTGGTAATGATTGGACTTTTACAAAAAATAACTCTTGGGAGTTAGTTAATGCAAATCCTAATCCGGATTATTCTCAAAAAGTTGCAATAGCACCTACAGGTGATGCGAGTTATTATGAGCAACGGTATAAAGCTCATATTGAATCATATGGCACAACTCCACCAGATTATTATTTGTCATATGGTCATAAGTATGCCAATAAGTTCACTAAAGAATTAAGAAACGAATTATCTGATGCAGGTAAAAAATGGATAGATCAGACTGTTACAGAGCTACAAAAACAAATGGAAAATTTTATAAAGAATGACTCTTATATTCAAAGTAATAATGATGCTTTCAGAACAAAAGCTTTTGATACTCACGTTCCGTCTTATATAAAAGGTGGATTACTGAAGAATTTACCATTTTCAGATAAATTCAAAATTGGGACTACTCCGGATTTAAAAGATTTAACAAGTCCTGATGGTATGAGACAAGTAAGGCAAATTATCCCTAAAATTTTCTGATTTATGAAACAGCTGATTTTGTTAATGTGTTTAATAACAAGTATTTCTTGTTCTGAAGAAAAAAATGATAAAATGATTTATGAAAATGTTGAAATATTTGTAAAAGAGAATGGTAGTTTTGAAGATTTTTTTGTTATAGATGATGAGTTTTATATCTTGACGAATAAATCTACATATGTGTATTCTGAACCTAAAGACAGGTACATAGAAACTGATGTTAAAGTCAAATTATTTTCAAAAGGAATAAATGAATCTTATGATAAACTAGAATTTATAACAGAATTTAATGAGGTAAATTCAGCTAGATTTTTACCACAGATGGATAATACTTCCATATGCTTTTTTACTCGTGATCTTAATTATGGAAAATCAGATACATTTTATAAATATTCGTCAGGGATTATCACCAAACTTTTTGAACACGAGAATCATATAGTTTGGTATGATGCAGTGCAAAATTTATTTTATGATGGTTATAGCCTTTATAAAGTTCAGGGTAATGAAAAAATAAAACTAACTGAAAAATCCACAAATAGCTCTTATCAGTTGTTTGGAGAAAAGATATACAAGCTCTCTGAAAAAGGAGGTATTACGCAATTGGAAGAACTTGATGCATCATTAGAGACAAAAAAAATAATATTCTCTACAGATAAAAAGTTAAATCTTGATTTTAGAATTTCAGATAGTGTAACGTTCTATTTTTTACAAGGAACTACTGAAGGTAAAATTAATCTTGTCCAATATCGTAAAAATTCATTTACAACCCTAATGGATAATATAGACAACATATCAGATGATGGATTTTATGTATATAAAGATTTAATAGGGCTTATAACGTATAAAGTTGACGAAAGTATGCTTGGAGGTTTTGGAGGGACACGAAAAAGTGTTATTTACTCAAAAGACGCAGGCAAAGTATTTAATGAGTTAAATTTAGAGAAAGGAACATTAGTGCCTCCATATATTTTTTACAAAGACAGTCTTTTTGTAGGAAATTTAGGTAATGGTATACTTGCAAAAGCAAATTTATAGATTTATAACAAAAAAACGCCAAGCTGTAAGCCTGGCGTTTCCCCGATGGCACGGATTTGTAATTAGTGACTGATATTTCCTCCAAATTCTGTATATTTACACTTATGTTGGTGTTTAGGAAAAATAAATAAAACGAAAAATGTTAAGGCAAGATAACTACCACAATCCAGGCTTAAACCTATACGACTTCCACGCCCGAAACTACGACCCAGCCATTGGTAGGTGGCTAAATGTAGATCCGTTGGCGGAAAACTCTAAGCGATGGACATCGTACAATTACGCCTACAACAATCCAGTTTTCTTTATCGACCCAGATGGAATGCAAGCCTTTCCAACAGATAGTTATGGAAGAGATTTATCGATGACTGGGGCTTCATTTGAGTTTTTTAATTTTGGGGATTATTATGATAGAGATGGAAACAAGATTGGAAGTGATGGAAAAGATGATGGAAAAAGATATGTGGTTACAGGAGACATCGAAAAAGAAGTGAAAAAAGCTACAAGTAATGGAGAATATTATAATGGGGAAATACCATTAGGTGAAAATGCTGCAAGTATTCCAAATAATGATATTCTAAAAGAAATTATTACTTCAGTAAATCAAACTACAGAATCAGGTCTAGAACAAGGGGGACATGTGAATTTTGGGTCAAACATTGTAAATAGATGGGATCCGGGAGCTCCTCTTAAAAGAGAAGAAACATCAAATGGATTTTTATATTATATGAGTATAAAACCTTTTTTCTTTCAAGGTAGAAGAATGAATGTAAATTTAAGAAATATTGAATATATGTGGCATACACACCCTATTGTTAAATTACCAGGTGGTTATAAAATAGGATACTCAACTCCAAGTAATATAAATGGTCTTAAAGGAGATGTACCGAATATGAATCGATATGTGAATGGTGGATTTACAGGGACTGCATTTGTAATAGGTTTATTAGACAGAAAAGTACAATTTTATAATCAAAACGGAAGTTATTTAACAATTAAATATGACACATTACTTAAAATTTACAATCATTAGTTCTTTTATATTTCTTTTTTTAGCTTGTTCAGTTAATCGAAAAATTCAAAAAAATGAAAAAAAGACATTTTTTCTATCAGAAAAGATTTATAAAAAAAATAAAAATATTATTGTTGTAAGTTATGAAATTGCAAACTATTCATTTATTTTATCCTATAATGAGGGTAAATATGATATTTATAAATTAATTAATGGAAAAATCGTTTCTGAAATAAATTTACCATCTAAAGTAAATTTTTTTGAAAGTATAAAAAAATCTACCTGTTTTACAGATAATTTAGAATGTGAAGAATGGCATAGTTATTATATTTTTGTAAAATATTATTCAGATAATTTGGAAAAAAATGAATATTACTCTATTGATATGAAATGTTTTGTTGAATCAGTATCTTCATCTGAATTAGAAATAGAATTAAAAGACATATTAAAGGAGTTGAAAAAGAGAGATTCATCTTTATATATTGATTAATAATTCTATTTATAAATGACAGAATTGTTTTTAATCTTTTGGCTACAACGAAGTAGTAAACGCCAACCGTAGTTTAGCTGCCGAAAAATACAAATTCGGAGGCAAAGAATGGAACGATGAATTAGGACTGAATTTGTATGACTTTCATGCAAGGAATTACGATGCGGCGATTGGGCGAACGACTACTTATGACCCTATGGCAGAGGAGTTTTATAGCTTATCGCCACAATCGTTTTTGAATAATAATCCGATAAATTTTGTAGATCCTACAGGGATGGTGGCTTTCCCTGCTGATAGCTACGGAAGAAATTTATTGATGACTGGGGCGGCTTTTGAGTTTTTTAATTTTGGAAACGAACAGTTTAAAGGTGAAGGAGTTGAGAATGACTATCAATTAGATAGAGAGTCTGGAAGAATAACACTTGTAAATAAAACGGATGACAACTTTGACAGATTGATAGAAAAAAAAGATGATAACAATGAAAAGGTGATTATCGATAATATTCCTAAAGGTATTTTAAGAAACGGGTTAAACCTTAAAACGATAGATAATTCTTTTATTGTAAATCTGCCAGGAACGCCAAGTATAGAAGATTTTAATAGATTTATTTCTAGATTTACAGATTACATAAAAACAGAAATAGCAGGTATAAGGCTTGGTAATGAAACTAGCAATCCAAATGTTTATGAAGTAATTACTTACAAATATAAAAATAATACTAGAGATTATTCACAAACACCTGAGGAATGGTTAAAAATAACTTTTGGAAAAAGACTTAAAGCTCATTTTCACACGCATCCTTTTTATGATCATGTAGCATCAGAAAGAGACCTTAAAAATAAATCTATAAATACAAATATTAAATATTATATAGTATCTGGAGGGTATGAAAAAGAATATTAATTTTATTTTTACACTTTTGAGTAGTGTATTATTTGTAAGCTGCATAGTAACAAAATCAACTAAAAAAAGAAATTTTGATCGAGACGAAATCATTGAAATGATCATTAAAAATTATGCTAAAAAATATAAAACTCCTAAAGTTTTTTTAGAAGAACGAAATAATAAAGAGTTTGATGTATTTGAAGTTAATATATATGAAGAAAATACCGATCATTTTGTGATAGGAATTTCTCCAAGAAATTATAAAATAGGGATAGAACATGAGTACGATACTATTTCGTATAAAATAATTGCTTCATATCCGAGTAAATCTAATTTCATTACAATATATCCCGATGATTCAATTGGAAAAGTACCAAAAGGCAACCTTCCTAATAGATATGTTATAGAGAAAAGAAAATTATTTTTATGGCAAGATTCTATTACACCACTGTCAAGAGAAATAGTAGAAGCAATTAATAGTTATGGGGTATTAGATTCTACTGTGATAAAAAAACATTTGGGATTGTTACCTAAAGATTATAAAGAGCTTCATTTAGTAGAGTTTGATAATCGAATAGTAGGAGATAAGTACTATTTTTGTAAAAACAAACGAAAATTTAAAATAGTGAGAAGTAATAAAGCATATAATACATACGAACCTCCTAAATTGAAATGTAACTAATAACACCAAGACTACAACGAAGTAGCAAACGCCAACCGAAGCATCGCCGCTGAAAAATACAAATTCGGAGGCAAAGAATGGAACGACGAGTTAGGATTGAATTTGTACGATTTTCATGCAAGGAATTATGATGCAGCGATAGGGCGATGGTTGAATGTAGATCCGTTGGCGGAAAACTCCAAGCGATGGACACCGTATAATTACGCCTACAACAATCCAGTTTTCTTTATCGACCCAGATGGAATGCAAGCCTTTCCAACAGATAGTTATGGAAGAGATTTATCGATGACTGGGGCTTCATTTGAGTTTTTTAATTTTGGGGATGATTGGTATAAAAATGGGGATGATATAGTATGGTTTGATCGTAAAGATTCTGAATTTACAGATAAAAAAGGTGAATCTTGGAAAAATATTGGAGCAACATTAAATGATGTTAAAGAAAATTTAAAATTACCTGAAGATACAACAATAAAATGGACAACTTTCGATGCTGTAGCCTTTGGAAGAGGTGAAAATGGTAGAAGAGGTACTTTTGCACCTGTTGTTATTAAAAACACAGCTCATATTAGTTTTAATCTTAACATAGATAGTGTAAATAATCTAAAAGGAATTCCCATTTTAGTAGATGGTCAATCGAAAGTTTCAGGTCTGAATATAAATGTTAGAATGTCTTCTGAAACAAACGCACCTGGGGTAAACCTAAAAAATATTGGAGGAAATATAAGTATAAGAGGACTATCTCCTATTGGTTATCGAAATACCCTTGTTAGTAATTCATTTTCAGACCTTACTTATCCAATGTTATCAAATTATAATTCACATGCATCAGGTCAAACAATGATGACTGTAGGAATTAATAGATTAAAAACAATGACAAATAATTTTACAGAAAATCCAAGATTTATCTTAGGAGTTAATTCAACAGTTAATTTTAATTTACAATTAAGTGCAAAAAGAGGATTTTTTACAACTGGAAATAATATAAGATTTTACTAATGAAAAACCCGTTGTGCATTTTAAATTATACTTGCTTTAATTTTATTTATTTCCTTTTTTAATACAAATTTGTTAATGTATTGAATTAAGGTTAAAGCAGTTATTTTACTGATAATTCGTGTTTTAAAACCGTTGAATGATTTAGCATAATTCCTTTTAATCATAAATTGATCACAAAGTTGAGAAAATAGAGTTTCGATTCTTTTTCTCTTCTTTTTGAATAAATAAAATTGAGGTTTGTAATCTTTTTGATTTATTCTTTTAGGTGTATCTAACTGAATAGTAGCAGTGTTAAACAAATCTAATTGATATTGTGACGATATATAACCTCTATCACCAATCAAAACGCAATTTTGAATTTGAGAACTAACATCTTTTAAATAATGAACATCGTGAACAGATGCTGGAGTCATATCTAAACTTTGTACAATACCTTCTATTGAACAGATTATGTGTAATTTATATCCAAAATAATGTAACTTCTGACTAGCACAAAAACCATAATCAGGATATGAAAAACTTTCGTCTCTACAAATTTTACTTCTCATTGCTCTAGCATTTTCACATATTTTCAAAGGCATACTATCAATTACAAAATAACTCTCCTCTCTATTAAAACACATTGCAAGTTTTTCCCTAATCTGATTTATATAATAAAAAAGATTTCGTTTTCTTTTGTTATAAACACTTCTTTCTATTTTGTTTTTCAAAGAATTAGGTATTTTTCTAAAGAGTTGTAATTCACTATCAATACTTAAATATTCTGCTGTTAAATTTAAACTCACCAATTCTAAATCACTCATTTTTGGCTTTCTCCTTTGATAAGGTAAAAGTTGATGAGGAAAAAAATCTTCTAAAACTTCTAAAATTCTTTCGTATATTTGCTCTAAGTTGTTCATTTTTTATTTGTTTTAGCGAACTAAATATACTGAATTTCAGTTAAATGAACAACTTTTTTTATTTTATTTCATAATGCACAACAGGTTAATGAAAAAAATAATTGTTTACATCAGTCTCATTGTTTTCATGCATAATTGTAGTAGTACTGAAAACAAAAAAATACTTGAAATAGAAAATAAGTATAGTGATAGTTATGAAAAATGGAGTTTAGACACTTTTTCAAAAAAAAAGCAAGATTCTGTATTGTATTTTTTAAATGAATTGATAAAAAATACAAAAGATGATTTTTATAAAATAGAAAAAGTAAAATTTTTATGTAGATTGGAAAGCTATAAAGAGGCTTTATTGGTATTTGATACATTAGAAGATACTAATTCTATCTCTGTTGATTTATTGAAAGGTCTTATTGAAATCAAAGAAGATTCAAATAAAGAAACAGTCGTTTTACAAAATATTTATAATAAATACGAAAATGAAAAATTGGAAATAGAAGAACAATTTTATAAAATAGCTTTAGATTGTTATTTCAAAGGGAAAAATTTTGCATTTAATGAAATTGAAGAAATAA
This sequence comes from Capnocytophaga sp. ARDL2, assembly GCF_041530365.1. Taxonomy (NCBI): domain Bacteria; kingdom Pseudomonadati; phylum Bacteroidota; class Flavobacteriia; order Flavobacteriales; family Flavobacteriaceae; genus Capnocytophaga; species Capnocytophaga sp. ARDL2. The sequence continues at coordinate 1,245,970 of NZ_CP168034.1, read as the reverse complement.
TTAAAAACGATAAAATATCTGACAATAATAAGTACATTTTTATCACATTGAAAGAAATTATTCAAAATGAAGAAAGTAATTTGGATATTTTGTTTATCTTGTTCAATTTGAAAACAGAAGAAATAGATTTATCGGTTGATTCTCTAAATTAGACTCTGCAATCGTTACAGATTACCAAAATGAATTCCAATACGAAAACGGCGTGTTGCAGTTTTTCGCTCACCCAGAAGGATATGTAAAACCACACAATAGCGGTTATTTGTATGTATATCAGTATAAAGACCATTTGGACAATGTTCGTTTGAGCTATGCCGATGTGAATGATAACAGAGTTATAGAACCACACTCTGAGATACTTGAAGAGAACAATTATTACCCTTTCGGATTAAAGCACCAAGGGTATAATGAAGTAGCAAACGCCAACCGAAGCATCGCCGCTGAAAAATACAAATTCGGAGGCAAAGAATGGAACGACGAATTAGGCTTGAATTTGTACGATTTTCACGCAAGGAATTACGACGCGGCGATTGGGCGAACGAATACTTATGACCCTATGGCAGAGGAGTTTTATAGCTTATCGCCACAATCGTTTTTGAATAATAATCCGATAAATTTTGTAGATCCTACAGGGATGGTGGCTTTTCCTGCTGATAGCTACGGAAGAAATTTGTCAATGACGGGGGCTTCATTTGAGTTTTCGTATTTTGGGGATGGGTGGATTAAATCTACCAATGACAACGGTACGGATACTTATACCTATGATGCAACAATTACATCTCAAAAAGAAGTTGATACCTTTTTACCAGGTAAAGAATACATGGGAGAAAATTTCGATTTAATAGGCACACATATTAGAACGAATCAGAAAGCCTATCATTATGAATTCAAAGGCAATAAAGTTTACAAAAATGGAAAACTATTAGACTTAACAAACAATCATACAACCAAAGGAGGTTCAATGGTTATGAACCCTGAAAAACGAGGAGGTGAATTTACAAAATTCTCACTTGGAGGTGCTGCGGGTGGAGGGATAGGATTAGCTTTTGGTGTCGTAAGAGATAATTTTGGAGAAAGTTCATTCTATTTCACATTTAGTGGTTATGCAGGATTAGGAGGTGGATTGGGAATAAATTCGGGAGTAATTTCACCAACAAATAACCAAACTTTTTCAGTAAATGATTTTTCTGGAAGTGGTAATTCGTGGAGTATAAATGTTGGATTTTTATCTTACGAAAGAGGAGGTACTCAAGGTAATGGATTTGAAAATTATGGTATTCCTACAGAACAAAACAGAAGAGCTTATATTTATAATGCTGGTTCACAATCAGGACATTACCCATCTTTTCAAATAAAAGATGTACACCCTTGGTTTAAAGGAATAAATGTAGGAGGAATGATAACTGAATCTAAAACTTGGGTGTATTAATTATGAGAAGAGGAGGAAATGAATGGTTTATGGTTGTTTTCTTTATAGGAGTATTAATATTACTGTACTTTGAAGTTTATAAGAAGGATCTTTTATACTACTTGGACAAAAGTTATCAAGTAGAAATTGAAGATAGTTATAACGGAATAATCATAAAAAAATATGCAGATAAAGTAAATCATAATAGTTCGATGGTTGAATTTTCAGACGGTACAAATAGAGGAATTCATCCATATTTTTGGGGGAAGATGGAGGTTGGCGATTCTATCAGCAAAGTAAAAGGTGATTCCATAATTCAAGTTTTTCGTAATGACGAAAAAATTTTAATCGAAATAGCTCCTTTTTATAGAAAAGCAATAGAAGAAGAGAAAGAAAGGAAGATGAACAAGTGATAGCCACAGGCAAAAGAATACAAAAACGCATACAACCCAACCAAGGAGCAGTAACAACCACCGATTATTTCGGAGAATTCCAATACGAAAACGGCGTATTACAATTTTTCGCTCATCCAGAAGGATATGTAAAACCACACGATAGCGGTTATTTGTATGTATATCAGTATAAAGACCATTTAGGAAATATCCGTTTGAGTTATGCCGATGTAAATAACAATGGCATAATAGAACCAAATTCAGAGATTCTTGAAGAGAACAACTATTATCCTTTTGGTTTAAAACACCAAGGCTACAACGAAGTAGTAAACGCCAACCGTAGTTTAGCTGCCGAGAAATACAAATTCGGTGACAAAGAATGGAACGACGAGTTAGGCTTGAATTTGTATGATTTTCATGCAAGGAATTATGATGCAGCGATAGGGCGATGGTTGAATGTAGATCCTTTGGCGGAAAGAGGAAAACATTACTCTCCATACAATTTTAATTTCAACAGTCCTATAAATTTCTTTGATCCAGATGGATTATGGCCATATCCAATAATTATACGTTCATTTCATCCTTCTGCTTCTTTTGGCGGAGGATATTGGGGGTTACCACCTACTTGGAACGGTAAAGGATATTCAGGAGATAATAGAGGCTTTAGTTTAGATCGAAACGCTTCATCTCGTATTCATCACAGAGTTGTAGCAGATCCGCAAGCGGGTACTGTTACTTATTCGGGAAGGGGAAGGAATGGAACTTATTCAGACCCTTCACATCACCCTACACAAGGGGTTGCAACTGATGTACCAGATGGATACATAGGAAAAGTAAGAAGTGGTAATAATTCTATTTCATTTGAAACAGGATATAATGGAAAAAATCCATTAGCAAGTGGACCAACTCCTGAAATTGATGTAGATGCAAAAATAAAATTAACTCAAAATGGAGATATATTAAATATTAATGCTCAAGTTGCTGGTGACAATTTTCCTAATACAGAAGCGTTTATTGAGGATCCAAGTGGGCAAAAATTGTTTATTGGGGTGGATGTAAGAGCTTCTGGGCAAGATAAAGTCCCAACAGACTTATTTGGTCCTGCAACAGAACATATTATGGATGTCAATTTGAATGTTAAAACAGATACTAACACAGGTAACTTTATTAGTGTTCAGCAAGGAGAAAACTGGATTAATATTCAAGATTATAACAAACAGTTTTTAAATAAAAATCCAAATCCTTAAAACACTATGAAAAATATTTTAAAAGCAATTGGTTATATCATACTTGGAATATTAATGTTTTGGGGAATAATGTATATTTTTTGGCAAATGTTTACTACAGCAGAAAATGAAGTGTTTATCTTGCCAAATGATTATGAAGGAGCTGTAATTATTTTATTTGATAAAGAAAATGGACAGCCTGAAAAATATGATAACAAGGGAAATAGACTGTATATAGTATCAGAAAGTGGAATACTTGAAACAAAATTTAAATTTCAACAAGGTTCAAGAAAAATGGAGTATTTTCAAAAAAATGGCAAACAATTAAAATATTTATTACCTTCGGATACTGTTTGGAATGATACCATAAACAATCAAAAAAATGACACAATTTATGTTTTCAAAGCGTCTTATTCAGATAATTTTTGGTTTCTTGTTGGAAAAATAAAAAATATAGATTCTTTACAAAAAGAAATGGATAAGAAATGGCAGTTGTATTTTGATTTACTTGAGTTGGATAAGTTTAAAAAGTGATTGGATTAAAGATGTTTACCACACAAGGAAAAATTTATTATCTTTACGACGCCACAGGCAAAAGAATACAAAAACGCATACAACCCAACCAAGGAGCAGTTGTAATCACCGATTATTTCGGAGAGTTTCAATACGAAAACGGCATATTGCAGTTTTTCGCACAGCCAGAAGGCTATGTAAAACCACATAACGGAGCATTTTTGTATGTCTATCAGTACAAAGACCATTTGGGTAATATCCGTTTGAGTTACGCCGATGTAAATGACAATGGAGTTATTGAACCAGCAAGTGAAATTCTTGAGGAGAGTAATTACTACCCATTCGGTTTAAAACACCAAGGATATAATGAAATCACCAATGTAAATAAAAGCATTGCCGCAGAAAAATACAAATTTGGAGGCAAAGAATGGAACGACGAGTTAGGATTGAATTTGTACGATTTTCATGCAAGGAATTATGATGCAGCGATAGGGCGAACAACCACTTACGACCCAATGGCAGAGGAGTTTTATAGATTATCGCCACAATCGTTTTTGAATAATAATCCGATAAATTTTGTAGATCCTACAGGGATGGTGGCTTTCCCTGCCGATAGTTACGGTAGAAACTTGTTAATGACAGGGGCAGCTTTCAACTTTTCTTATTTTGGAGAAGAACAATTTAAAGGAGAAGGAGTTGAGAATGACTATCAATTAGATAGAGAGTCTGGAAGAATAACACTTGTAAATAAAACGGATGACAACTTTGACAGATTGATAGAAAAAAAAGATGATAACAATGAAAAGGTGATTATCGATAATATTCCTAAAGGTATTTTAAGAAACGGGTTAAACCTTAAAACGATAGATAATTCTTTTATTGTAAATCTGCCAGGAACGCCAAGTATAGAAGATTTTAATAGATTTATTTCTAGATTTACAGATTACATAAAAACAGAAATAGCAGGTATAAGGCTTGGTAATGAAACTAGCAATCCAAATGTTTATGAAGTAATTACTTACAAATATAAAAATAATACTAGAGATTATTCACAAACACCTGAGGAATGGTTAAAAATAACTTTTGGAAAAAGACTTAAAAGCTCATTTTCACACGCATCCTTTTTATGATCATGTAGCATCAGAAAGAGACCTTAAAAATAAATCTATAAATACAAATATTAAATATTATATAGTATCTGGAGGGTATGAAAAAGAATATTAATTTTATTTTTACACTTTTGAGTAGTGTATTATTTGTAAGCTGCATAGTAACAAAATCAACTAAAAAAAGAAATTTTGATCGAGACGAAATCATTGAAATGATCATTAAAAATTATGCTAAAAAATATAAAACTCCTAAAGTTTTTTTAGAAGAACGAAATAATAAAGAGTTTGATGTATTTGAAGTTAATATATATGAAGAAAATACCGATCATTTTGTGATAGGAATTTCTCCAAGAAATTATAAAATAGGGATAGAACATGAGTACGATACTATTTCGTATAAAATAATTGCTTCATATCCGAGTAAATCTAATTTCATTACAATATATCCCGATGATTCAATTGGAAAAGTACCAAAAGGCAACCTTCCTAATAGATATGTTATAGAGAAAAGAAAATTATTTTTATGGCAAGATTCTATTACACCACTGTCAAGAGAAATAGTAGAAGCAATTAATAGTTATGGGGTATTAGATTCTACTGTGATAAAAAAACATTTGGGATTGTTACCTAAAGATTATAAAGAGCTTCATTTAGTAGAGTTTGATAATCGAATAGTAGGAGATAAGTACTATTTTTGTAAAAACAAACGAAAATTTAAAATAGTGAGAAGTAATAAAGCATATAATACATACGAACCTCCTAAATTGAAATGTAACTAATAACACCAAGACTACAACGAAGTAGCAAACGCCAACCGAAGCATCGCCGCTGAAAAATACAAATTCGGAGGCAAAGAATGGAACGATGAATTAGGACTGAATTTGTATGACTTTCATGCAAGGAATTATGATGCAGCGATTGGTAGGTGGCTAAATGTAGATCCGTTGGCGGAAAACTCCAAACGATGGACACCATACAATTACACCTACAACAATCCCGTTTTCTTTATCGACCCCGACGGAATGCAAGCCTTTCCAACGGATAGTTACGGAAGAAATTTGTCAATGACGGGGGCTTCATTTGAGTTTTCGTATTTTGGGGATGGGTGGGGAAAAAAAGATAATACATGGGAATTTAATGAAAATATAACGGCTGATAATTATAAAGATTTAGGATATGATAAATATATGGAGTCTGGAAATGTATTTAGTACAACAAATAATGTTGCAGATGGTAGATATAATTTTTCTTTAAATTCAGACGGTACAGTAACTAATCAATATGGGCAACAAATGAATTTTAGTTTTACGACTAAAGGAGGCACGACTATATCACCAATGGTTAATCAACAGACTCAATTTACTGAGATTTTTAACGAAACAAAGAATGTGATTTCTGAACTAAACAACTCTTCTGAACTTATGCAAATTTTAGGTAATAATTCGACTTCATTACTTAAATACGGAGGACAAATTAGTAAAGTTAATACAGCTTTTGGTGTAACAAAACCATTCGTAGATTATTCTAATAATAACATAGGTATTGGAAGAACTGTTTATCGCTCGAGTGGTGTATTAATTGGTACTATAGCATCAGTAAAAGTAGGTTCTGCAATTGGCACTGCAACAACTCCAGGTATAGGTACTGCTGCGGGGGCTGCAACTGGATTAATAATGGGAGCAGGATTTAATACAATGGAACAGGCTTATGATATTATTTCAAGAGATTTAAAATCAGGTTTTAATCAATTTATTAATCAAATTAATGCTAATATATCTAAATATCACTAATAAAATATGGAAAATAAAATCACAATAAAATCACAATTAAGAAAACTATCATTTCTAATTATATATATGATATTGTTTATATTTTTGTTTTATTTTACTTATAGCATAAAATATATGTCTATTGTGTCATTATTATTGCTAGGATTATTTACCTTTCCAACAATATACATTCATTATAATTACTATAAGAATATAAGAGGTGAAATTTTAATTTTTGAAAATGAAAAAATAATAATAAAATCATCAAGGAATAATAGTGTTATTGTAATTAATATATCTGATATTATTAATATTAGTGTTTTTATGTCTGGAGCTAGAATATCTAATATAGTTAATAGAAATTTTGCTTTTGAAAATTATTATTATTATGAAATTAAATCTAAAAATAATGAAATAATAATTATTAATTCATTATACAATGAAAATTTAGATTTAATGTTTAAAAAAACATATCCATTTTTAAAAATAGAAATTATAGAAGTTTATTATCCTTTAATTAAAAATTAATAAACCTGTATAGTTATTCAAGTACAATCATTTGAACCAACCTGTAGAGATACAGTTGCCACAAGGAAAAATTTATTACCTTTACAACGCCACAGGCAAAAGAATACAAAAACGCATACAACCCCACCAAGGAGCAGTTGTAACCACCGATTATTTCGGAGAATTCCAATACGAAAACGGCGTATTACAATTTTTCGCTCACCCTGAGGGCTATGTAAAACCACACAACGGCGGTTATTTGTATGTATATCAGTACAAAGACCATTTAGATAATGTTCGCCTAAGCTATGCCGATGTAAATAACAATGGCATAATAGAACCAAATTCAGAGATACTTGAGGAGAGTAATTACTATCCATTTGGTTTAAAACACCAAGGATATAATGAAATCACCAATATAAATAAAAACATCGCCGCCGAGAAATACAAATTCGGTGACAAAGAATGGAACGACGAGTTAGGCTTGAATTTGTATGATTTTCATGCGAGAAATTATGACGCAGCGATTGGTAGGTGGTTGAATGTAGATCCGTTGGTAGCACAAACGCTTGAACCATATCAATATTGTGGAAACAATCCCATAATGTTTAAAGACCCAACAGGAATGATAAAAGAAGATGTGATTATTACAGGGAATATGACTCAAGAGGCGTTTGATAGTTTACAAAATACTGTATCAAATGAATTAATATTATCTATTGATTCAAATGGGAAATTAGGAGTTAGTAGGATTAGTGAAAATGATTTATCTCAAGGAGCAAACGACTTATTTAACGCAATAAATGATAAGAATATTACTGTCAATATAGACGCAAGTGATGATATTTATAATAGTAATAATATGTCATTTAGAACAGGTAATTTTATGGGTGCTAAATATGAATCAAATGGAAAAGTTAGTACAAATCAAGAAATAAATCCGGGCTTTTTGAACAAACTAGATATGGCAAATGACTTTTCTAAAGGGAGGTCAATTCTTCACGAAGTTACAGAGTCGTATTTAGCAGGTAAGATTGTTTTAAATGAAAAAAATAGTGTTGGTCCTGCAACTATGGGAGATGCAAACAATCCAAATTCTGTTTATTATAGAGCCCATAATTCTGCAATATCTCCCGGAGGTAATTTAAGAATTGAGCCAACTGATATTAAAGATGGTTTTCCTCAAAGGATAAATTTTTACACTGGAAATAATGGGGATAAACTTTTCCATTTTTATAAATTTGAATTTTAAAATAATTATACTATGATAGCATTTTTTATTAGCTTTTTTTTACTGTTTCAAACATGTAATAAAGATTTCTATGAAATATGTGAAATAAAAAGAACAGGAGAAATTAATATTATTTACGCAAAAAAAGAAAATAGGTTGTATAAATTTATATCTTTTGAAACAAACTCCTCAAGAAAAAAAGGAAAAAAAATAAAAAAAGGGAGAAAATATAAATTATTGAAAGAATCTATTTTTAATATCAAAATAAATGATAATGGAAAAATAATTGTTTTAGAAAATCATATAAATATAGATTGTATCATAGTAAAAAATATCAATATTTGTAAAGAATATGATGTCGGAATTAATGATGTTTATATGTCAGAAAACCTTCAAGGATTATATTACATAAAATAAAAAATAAGCCTATATAAATATTTATTACCGATGGACACCATACAATTACACCTACAACAATCCCGTTTTCTTTATCGACCCCGACGGAATGCAAGCCTTTCCAACGGATAGCTACGGAAGAAATTTATTGATGACGGGAGCTGCTTTTAATTTTTCGTATTTTGGGGATGGGTGGATTAAATCTACCAATGACAACGGTACGGATACTTATACCTATGATGCAACAATTACATCTCAAAAAGAAGTTGATACCTTTTTACCAGGTAAAGAATACATGGGAGAAAATTTCGATTTAATAGGCACACATATTAGAACGAATCAGAAAGCCTATCATTATGAATTCAAAGGCAATAAAGTTTACAAAAATGGAAAACTATTAGACTTAACAAACAATCATACAACCAAAGGAGGTTCAATGGTTATGAACCCTGAAAAACGAGGAGGTGAATTTACAGAATTCTCACTTGGAGGTGCTGCGGGTGGAGGGATAGGATTAGCTTTTGGTGTCGTAAGAGATAATTTTGGAGAAAGTTCATTCTATTTCACATTTAGTGGTTATGCAGGATTAGGAGGTGGATTGGGAATAAATTCGGGAGTAATTTCACCAACAAATAACCAAACTTTTTCAGTAAATGATTTTTCTGGAAGTGGTAATTCGTGGAGTATAAATGTTGGATTTTTATCTTACGAAAGAGGAGGTACTCAAGGTAATGGATTTGAAAATTATGGTATTCCTACAGAACAAAACAGAAGAGCTTATATTTATAATGCTGGTTCACAATCAGGACATTACCCATCTTTTCAAATAAAAGATGTACACCCTTGGTTTAAAGGAATAAATGTAGGAGGAATGATAACTGAATCTAAAACTTGGGTGTATTAATTATGAGAAGAGGAGGAAATGAATGGTTTATGGTTGTTTTCTTTATAGGAGTATTAATATTACTGTACTTTGAAGTTTATAAGAAGGATCTTTTATACTACTTGGACAAAAGTTATCAAGTAGAAATTGAAGATAGTTATAACGGAATAATCATAAAAAAATATGCAGATAAAGTAAATCATAATAGTTCGATGGTTGAATTTTCAGACGGTACAAATAGAGGAATTCATCCATATTTTTGGGGGAAGATGGAGGTTGGCGATTCTATCAGCAAAGTAAAAGGTGATTCCATAATTCAAGTTTTTCGTAATGACGAAAAAATTTTAATCGAAATAGCTCCTTTTTATAGAAAAGCAATAGAAGAAGAGAAAGAAAGGAAGATGAACAAGTGATAGCCACAGGCAAAAGAATACAAAAACGCATACAACCCAACCAAGGAGCAGTAACAACCACCGATTATTTCGGAGAATTCCAATACGAAAACGGTGTATTACAATTTTTCGCTCACTCAGAGGGATATGTAAAACCACACAATGGAGGTTATTTGTATGTATATCAGTACAAAGACCATTTAGGAAATATCCGTTTGAGTTATGCCGACCTCAATCAAAACGGCAGTATTGAACCCACAAGTGAAATCATCGACGAGGCGAATTATTACCCATTTGGATTGCAACACGAGGGGTATAATATGATGGGGAATGTCAATAGCAACAAAGCAGCGGAGAAATATAAATTTAATGGAATTGAATATGAAGACAATTTAGGATTTGGATTTTATGAAATGGATCTCAGACATTACAATCCAAGCATAGCTCGTTGGGTAATACAAGACCCTGTCATTCATTATGAATACTCACCTTACAATGCATTTGACAACAATCCTGTATATTGGAGCGACCCAAGTGGAGCAGATGCAACTTCTATTTATCACAATGGAGAAGAGGTAATTATTACAAATTGAGCCATTCTCATGAATTAAAAAATGGATATACAAAAACAGAATTTTTTTATGATACAACAGGTACATTAACGAGCTTTGTTATTGGAAGTCAAATAGGAGGAGTACAAGGAGCTATTGTGGGTGTTTTAGTAGGAGCTACTTTTGATGTAACAAAAGGAGCATATCAAGCTTCTAAACCTGGGTTTTTGGATGGTTATAATCGTTTTATTGATTCGGCTATATCAAATTGGATGAAGTATAACATAAAATAATTATTAACATGAAAATATCATTTTTCAAAATTTTAAAATTTCTATTTCCTTTATTTATTGCAAATAGTGTAATCATAGGTATATTCTACTATTGGTTTTCGGATATAACATTTGAATCAGAAAAAGATAATAATTTTATCATTGGGATACTATTGATTGTGATTATACCTATCATTCCACAACTCGTTTTATTGATTAATCATTATTTATACGACAAAAATACTCATATTTGTTTTAAAAAAAATCAGTTGATTATTAATAAAAATGGTAAAACAATTACAATAAATCAAGAAAATATTTGTAATTGGGAATTGGTATGTACAGCAACTAAATCATTAAATAGTTCTATCAAATATTGGTTAATAGATAATTTATTTTTCATAAAAATATATTTAAAAGAAGAAGAAGAAAAACCTATAAAATTATCTTGTTTGTTAGATTCTAAAATAGACCAATTGTTTAATGAACATTTTGGAGAATTTAGAGAAAACAATCAAATAAGATTTTTTCCTTATATGGAAGATTAATTGATAAAAATTGAAAACATAAAAAATTTTGTAATAATGATTGAAAATCAGCTTTTATATTAAAAATATCAAAAACTTTTCAAAATAGTGCTTTTGTAGTTTTCACATCTTAAACTCTTTTGTATATTTGCGAATTGTAGACTTTTTCTATTCAATAAGTAGAAAAATGTTTGGTCAAATCCGATGACTTTTGTCTAAAGAATTTGAAAATTTCAACAGATAGCAATAAAAATTGTATGAAAAAAATAGTATTTGCCCTATCGTTGGTATGCTTTAGTATGAATTCTCACGCTCAAATCAATGAATTGGGAATCGTTGTGGGGGTTATCAATACCATCACAGATATAGGATCTACTAAATATATCAATCCAAAGGATTTTGGATTTGGATTTCAATACCGATGGAATAGAAGCCCAAGACATTCTTGGCGTTTAAACTATTCCAACCTTTCTATTTCGGGGGCAGACAAAGATTCGGATATGGCATTTAGAAAAGCAAGAAACTATCATTTTTCCAACAAAATCCATGAGTTTTCTGCTGGTTTAGAATTCAACTTTTTCCCTTTTGACTTGCATAATGAGTGGGTGGGTTTTACACCATATATGCACTTGGGAATCGCCGCAATTTCATACAATGAATCCTTTTTTACAAATGATGTACAGGTAAAAAACGATACGTACAAATTTACTCCTGCCGTTCCTTTTGCCTTGGGATTGAAAACGCAACTGAGAAAACGATTGGTGTTCAGTGCCGAAGTAGGTGCAAGATACACCTTTACAGACAATCTAGACGGAAGCCATCCTGGTATAAATGCTCTAAATTTTGGTAATCCTACTAGTAACGACTGGTATATGTTTACCAAAATTGCTATTACCTATACCTTTGGAAAAAATCCTTGCTATTGTACACCGATTAATTTTTAAGGAAATTAGTAATTATTTTGTTTCACACGTTTGCCGCCTCTTGTCACCCTAAGCTAAGTCGAAGGAAAGAAAGGTAATCGAAGAGTGGAATATGTAAAATTTATTTTAGCAATTCCCAATAATTATCGGAACTCGGTGGTAAAAAAATAGATATAGCTATGTGGTAAAAAAAAGAAACCTAAACAAATGAAATACACAGAAAATATACAATTAGACAAATTGCCTCAACACATCGGCATCATCATGGACGGAAACGGTCGGTGGGCAAAAAAATGGGGCTTTTTGCGTAATATCGGACACGAAAACGGTGTAAAAACTGTAAAAAAAATAGTGAAATACTGTGCTCAAATAGGCGTTCCTCATTTGACATTATACGCTTTCAGTACTGAAAACTGGAACCGTCCAGCTATTGAGGTAAACGCCTTGATGAAATTGATGTCTTTTGCATTGAAAAACGAAATTAAAAGTTTTGTTGAAAACGATATTCGATTCAATGTCATCGGAAACATCGACGATTTACCATCTGAAGTGAGTAAAGAACTCAAAAAAGCAATGGAAGTGACCAAAAACGGTAAACGCATGACACTAAGCGTTGCATTGAGTTATGGTTCCCGTGATGAAATCACTCAAGTTGTGAAAAAAATAGCTCAAAAAGTACAAAATGGGGAATTAGCTATTGATGCAATTTCCGAAGATACCATTTCACAAAATCTGTTTACACACGACATTCCAGATGTAGACTTGATGATTCGTACCAGTGGCGAACAGAGAATCAGTAATTTCCTTTTGTGGCAATTGGCATATTCAGAATTGTACTTTACCGAAACTCTTTGGCCAGATTTTGACGAAGAAGGATTGGCAGAGGCGATTTACAATTTTCAAAATAGAGAAAGACGCTTTGGTAAAACAAGCGAACAACTAACTAAATAAAAGAATTTCAAAGTGATGTATCAAAAAAGTTTGAAATACATATCTGTATTGTTTTTTAGTACAAGTGTATCATTGTACGCTCAAGAAGAAACAATCGCAACAGAAACAACTACCGAAACAATCGCAACAGACGAATTTGGAATCAAAACCTATACATTGGGAGAAATTACCATCAGCGGTAACATCTATTTCAACCCAATGACTATTCAGACCTTCACTGGCTTGCAAAAAGGACAAAACATCCACTTGCCTGGAGACGAACTGTCTGATGCTATCAAAAAACTTTGGAATCTAGAATATTTTAGCGATATCAAAATATACGAAAAAAATATCATTGGAAATGTATTGGATATCGAAATCTATTTAGAAGAACTTCCTCGATTGAAAAATGTAGAAATCACTGGTTTGAAAAAATCGAAAAAAGAGGAAATTCTAAAAGAAATGAAATTTGCCTACGAGGAAACTACTGGTAAAAACAATAATAAGAAATTGAAAATCATTGAAGGCAAAATCATCAATGAAAATTTGATTGCCAATACGCGTAATTTCCTTCTAAACAAATACAGAAAAAACGGTTATTACAACGCCCAAGTTGAAATCAAAACAGTTCAATCTCCTACCAATAAAAAGGAAGCGAGCTTACACATCGATATCAACAAAGGTAAGAAAGTACGAATTGAAAAAATCCAATTTAACGGAAATAATCAATTGGCTGATGGAAAATTGAAAAAATCAATGAAGAAAACCAAACAGAGAAGTCCTTTGAACCCTCTGCGTATTTTCACACCATCAAAATTTATTGCCAAAGAATACGAAAAAGACCTTGAAAATCTCGTAGATAAATACAAAGAAAACGGTTTTAGAGACGCTCGTGTTGTAAGCGAAAAAGCTACTTACAACCCACAAACCAACCGTATGAATATCGATATTCAAATCGAAGAAGGTAAAAAATATTTTATCGGAGATATTCGTTTTATTGGAAACACGGTATATTCTGATTATCAACTAAAAAGAGTCATCGGATTTGAAAAAGGTGATTTGTACAACGGAGTATTACTGAACAAACGTGTAAATGATATCAACGACCCAGACGGAAACAATATCGGAAACATGTACCAAAACAATGGTTATTTATTTTCGCGTATTAATTTACTTGAACGTCAAACACATAATGACACTATCGACTTTGACGTGAGAATTTCCGAAGGTACAGTTGCTCGTTTCAACAATGTTACCGTTTCTGGAAATGACAAAACCAAAGATTACATCATTTTACGTGAATTAAGTACTATCCCAGGACAAAAATGGGATCGTTCAAACATCTTTGAATCTATGCGTAGATTACAGAGTATGAACATATTTGATGCACAAAACATTGTTCCAGATGTAAAAAATGCCGACCCTGTGAGCTCTACAGTTGATATAGATTGGCAAGTAGTAGAACACGGACAGAGCCAAGTAGAAGTACAAGGGGGGTACGGAGGTCGTACATTTATTGGTACAGTAGCCCTTTCGTTCAACAATTTCTCTATCAGAAATATTTTCAACAAAAAGGCCTATACACCATTCCCTATGGGAGATGCACAAAAATTCTCAGTTAGAGCACAAGCATCTACCTATTTTACAACATTGAGTTTGAGTTTCCAAGAACCTTGGTTTGGAGGTAGAAAACCAATCTCATTATTTGGTTCGATTTCGTATAGTAAACAATCTGCATTTGATCCATACACATACAAAATTGACCGTTCGCAAGGATTGGCAATTACATCGGTAAATATAGGTTTAGCAAAACGTTTGGCTGACCCAATCTTTACCTTGTCACACTCATTAAGTTATCAAAACTATAATTTGAACAATTACAACTTGTCATATTTGGCGTTTAACAACGGTTATTCAAAGAATTTGGCTTACAACATCGAATTGACAAGAGACAACAGAGGCGGATTACACCCAGCAATTTTTCCATCAGCTGGTTCTATAATGAGTATTTCAGGTAAATTTACATTCCCATATTCATTGGTAAACGGAGTAAATTATGCCGATTTAGAAAATCAAAGAGAGTACAAAACGGTAACCACTACTTTGACTTCTCATCCAGTAACAGGAGCTGATATTCCAATTGGTACCTACATAGACGCTAATGGATACCCTGTAGCCGATTACAGAGATGCCGCACCAAACCAAACAAAAATCGACCAAAAACGATTCAATTGGTTGGAATATTACAAATTCAATTTCAAAGCCGATTGGTACACTCTGTTAGTTGACAAATTGGTATTGCGTTCTACAGGACAGTTTGGATTTATAGGTGCCTACAACCAAGACAGAGGATTGATTCCATTCGAAAGATATTTCTTAGGAGGAAGTGGAATGATGAACTTTGCATTGGATGGTAGAGAAAACATCGCATTGAGAGGTTATGAAGACAATCAGTTAAACCAGAAAAACAATACAGGAATGCCTATTGGAGGTACTGCGTATAACAAATTCTCATTAGAATTGCGTTATCCAATTACCTTAAAAGCACAAATGTCTGCCTTTATATTGGGATTCTTTGATGCGGGAGCAGTATATAACGATTTCAAAACCTACAAACCATTCCAATTACAACGCTCTACAGGGGCAGGAGTACGAGTATTTATGCCGATGATTGGATTGTTGGGTATGGATTTTGGATATGGATTTGACAAGGTTCCTGGTACCAACCGCATCGGAGGATGGCAAACCCATTTTATTTTAGGACAGCAATTCTAAAAAATATGGCATACCTTTTGAAAAAATAATTATTATGAAAAAGTTTGCGTTAATTCTATTGGTTGCTCTTTCATCTATAAATTTTGCACATGCACAAGCAAAAGACAAAGTAGCAGTGATAGACACCAAATACATTTTGAAAACCATGCCCGAGGTTCGTGAAGCCGAAAACGAATTGAAAAAACGAACCAACGAATGGGATCAAATCATCCAACACAAGAAAAAAGAAATCAAAGATTTAAAAGATTTGTTGGCTGTAGAAAAAAATCTATTGACCCCACAACTCATCAGCGAAAAACAAGAAGATATCAGTATCCTTGAAACAGAGTTGCTCAATTTCCAACAAGAAAAATACGGACCCAATGGAGATTATTTTGTTCAAAAGACCAATTCGATCAAGGCAGCTCAAGACCAAATTTTTACTATCGTAAACGAAATAGTAGAAAAGAAAAAATACAGTATGGTCATTGATAAAAGCGACGAAGGCAATAGCATTATATATTCCAATTCACGATACGATATTTCTGACCAAGTCATCAAACAATTGGAAAAAAATCGCTCGAAAGGTAAACTGTCGAAAAAAGAATTGAAAGCTCTCGAAGAACAAGAAAAATTTGAGGCTCAGCAAGAAAAACAACGTGACAAACGTGAAGAGTTTGCCCAAAAGCAAAAAGAATTGCAACGATTGAAAGAAGATGAAATCATCGAAAATTATCGCAAAGAAAATCCAAACGCTGCAACCTCTTTTGTAGAAGAACAAAAAAGAAAAATAGAACAGCAAAAAGCAGAGCAACAAAAAAGAGCTGAAGAAGCAAAGCAATTGCAAATCAAGAAGATTGAAGAACAAAAGAAAAAAATAGAAGAGCAAAAAGCTAAAGCAGAAGCAGCTAAAAAGAAAGCCATCGAAGAAGCCGAAAAGAAAAAACAACAAATCCTCGATGAAAAGAAAAAACAAGAGGAAAAACAAAGAAAGGCTATCGAAGAGCAAAAGAAAAAACAAGAAGAGCTTGCGAGAAAACAATTGTTAAAGAAAATTGAGTTAGAAAAAGTAAAACAACAAAAACTCAATGAACGAAAAAAACAAATAGAAGCTCAAAAGAAACAAGTCGAAGCTAAAAAAGCAAAGAGAAAAAAAGAAATAGAAGAGCAAAAAAAGAAAATAGAAAAAGAACAAAAGGAAAAACAAAAAGAACAGCAACGCAAGTTGAAAGAACAACAGAAACAAAAAGAAAAGGAACAAAAACAAAAAGTAAAATCAACAAATAAATAATTATAACAAACATGAAACAAATCAGAAACATTTTTGCAGCAGCAGTGTTATTTTTAGGAACACAATTTACAACGTCAGCACAAGATAAAATTGCACATGTAAACTTTGCAGAGTTGGTACAAGCGATGCCTGAAACAGCAGCAGCACAAAAAACTTTGACAGATTTACAAGCTAAATACAAATCTGACTACGACAAAATGGTAAACGAGTTCCAAACTAAAGCTACAAAATACCAAAAAGAAGCTCCTACGGCAGGAGATGCAACAAATCAAGCACGTTCTAAAGAGTTGCAAGAAGCTGAAATGCGAATTGCTCAATTTGAACAAACAGCTGCTCAAGAAATTCAGAAAAAATCTATTGAATTAAACAACCCTATCATGGACAAAGCGTTTAAAGCAGTAGAAAAAGTATCAAACACGGGTGGATATACTTACGTTTTTGACTCTGGTTCTGGATTAATCATTGCTAAAGGTAAAGACTTGATGGCAGAAGTAAAAAAAGAATTAGGTATCAAATAATTTACACAATCTATAAAAAACTCGAGCAAATTGCTCGAGTTTTTTTGTATAATATCAATAGTTCTTAATTTTAGATTTACTAAAAATCACTCTTCCTTGACACTCGGTAGGAATCTAAACACAAATTGACATACGAAATTACAATGCTTACATAAAAATAAAAAATCCTGTCCAGAAATACTATTGGACAGGATTTTTGAATAGTAAAATTATTTCAATAAAAAAACACAACTTCTTATTATAATTCTCTAAAGATTTTGTGCATCAATCGACTGGTATCATTGATACATTCCTCAAGCGAAATCATCGACTCCGTATGCCTAATTCCTTCGATGTCGTTGATTTGATAAATTACATCTTTCGCATGTACTTTGTCTTTTGCTCTAAGCTGAATAAACAAATCATATTTTCCAGTGATAATATGAGCTACTACTACATAAGGAATCTTTCCGATACGCTCCAATATAAAATTGGTCTGAGCAGTATTTTCCAAAATGATTCCAACATAAGCTACAAACGTATAGCCTATTTTGTCATAATCTACAGTAAGAGTAGAACCTTGGATAATCCCAGCATCTTCCATTTTTTTTACTCTGACATGTACTGTTCCTGCAGACATATCCAACGCTTTTGCTATATCAGTAAATGGAACACGTGTATTCTCAATTAACATATCCAAAATTGTGTGGTCGATTTCGTCTAAACGTACTTTGTTCATAATTTTTTATTTTTTCTTTTCTTTTATTAACAAATATAACATTTTATTTTGATTTAGAAAAAAATCGTTAAATTTCAAACATTTAAAACAACTTACAAATTACAAAGACATAAAAAATAAATTGAATATACTATATATTAGAAAATAAAAAAGTATATTTACAAACAAGCATCAATAATTAGAGCGTTTGTTTTAAAAATTGATAAACGTCATTTTCATTAAAAAATGAATAATTTTTAGCCATAATAGTTAAATGTGCATGCATCGAATGATTGGTTTCATCTCGATCAATTGTTGGTACAAAATCTATTTGTTCAGCTTTTAGCTGTTCTACAAATTGAATCATCAAATGACCATTTTTCAACAATGATGGTTCACAATACGAATACCCCTCGATTTTTATGTCATTAAACGTTTTTAAATTATTTGGAATCATTCGGTATTTTTCAACAATATCATCGCTTAAATCTTCTAAATTGTACATATAAGCAAAAGCATAAACAATTGACTGAAATACACACACGCGAGTCAATTCTCTTTGATAATCGTTGGGATAATGCCCTGCTTCAAACAAAATCGTTGGTATGCTTTTCAAGGTTAAATAATCTCCAATACAATTATCATTAAATCCATCATCAAAACGAGCTATTCGCTGACCGATTTGCTTACTCAATTGTTCATAGATTGCCACAATAACAGCCATTGCCTTCTGTCTAACTCCATTTATCGTTCGTTCTTCATTAAATGCAGGAGCCAAAAATGCCATTGTCGATGGAGTATCGCTTTCTCCAACACCAAAAATGGTTCGCTGGTCATGTAAATTCAATGCAAAATCAGGTTGAAAATCCTCTATTGCTTTTCTCAAAAGTTGACTTTCGGGTTGCGAAATAATTTTTGCATCTCGATTTAAATCTATGTTACTTGCATTGACCCTCGTGTGCATATTTGCTCCATCAGGATTGACCATCGGTAGGATACAAATCGAATAATTTTCACTGATAAAACGATAGTAATTTACATCGTGTAAAAGTGCGTACAACCAATCCATCAATCCCTTGGTTGTCGTCCCCTCATTTCCGTGCATTTGCGACCATAAAATCACACGTGTTTTTCCAGCCCCAAATTGAATTTTATACAAGGATTTTCCCTGCACACTTTGACCAATTTCTCTGATAAAAAACAAACTTTTGGGAAGTAGTTCTATCATTTTTTCAACCTCTTGCAGCCGGATATATCTCCCTTTGACAAACGGTGTCGCTATGTATTTTGTAAGCATTGGTTTATTGATTTGTTAGTACATTCAAAGATAACAATTTTTATTGTTGTATTTAATATTTACATTCAAATTTAGCGATTTACAATTGTAAACCACTGAACGAACACTCATATTTTACATTATATTATAACTATTATAATCAGATATATAAATTATTTTAAATAAAGTTTTACTTTATATTGTTTACAATTGTATATTTTTGTAATTTTACAAATGTAAACAACACAATTATTTGAATAAAATGACACAATTTTCGGACAGATTACACAAAATATTCGAAACCTTTCAACTTACATCCTCACAATTTGCCGAGTTGATTGGCATTCAAAAATCAACCGTTTCTCATCTGTTGTCCAACAGAAATAAGCCAAGTTTGGAACTCTTACTCAAAATCATCGAACACTACCCTACCCTAAATTTATACTGGTTGGCTGATGGTTCGCAAACTATGTTTTTGAATGAAAAAATCAATGAAAATTTAAGCGAAAATTTGAATCTAAATAACATTCAAAACACAGCCCATTTTGAAGAAAAAAATGATAATTTTGAAAGCGAAATTTCATCTAAAAAACAAACATTTTTTCAAGAGAAAAATCATCAACATGAGGAAGATTTTTTGAAAGAAATTACAGAAGAAAAACAAGAGGAAAATTTTCAACATATAACCTCCCTTCCTATTTTGAATAATGATGTTTTGCCTACAAAAAATGTTTCCCCTAAAAAAATAGAATCCATAGTTTATTTTTTTAGTGATGGTACATTTAAAAGATATGTCGAAAATTTGTAAATTTACATTTCAATAAAATTTAAAAATGAAAAAACAATTTGCAGTTTTATTTTGCTTGGTAGGAACATTTTCTCAGGCACAATTTACCCAACATATAAATAGTAACCGACCAAGTCTATCAATGGGAAGTTATGGCGTAGGAAAAAATGTCTTTCAAGTAGAAACGGGCTATACAATGGCAACTTATGACCACGGAAAAAGCTCAACCTATCAATTGCAAGTACGAACAGGATTGTTTTTCGAGCAATTGGAGTTTTTATTACAATCGGACTATACAACTTTTTCAAATAATCAAACCACAATCAATGGCTTTAGAAAATTGGAATTGGGTACAAAGTTGATTATTTATGATGCGTATAAAAACTATTCCGAACCCATCAATTTGTATAGTTGGAAAGCAAATCAACGTTATAAATTCAAACGATTAATACCTGCGGTGGCATTGTATGCAGGGTATCACACTCACTTTCCTAATAGTTTTTCGACTGTGGTACCCAACTACCATTGGTCGTTCCGATTAACAACACAACAACATTTGTCCCGCAAATGGACTCTAATCACCAATTGGAATTACGAACACCTGCCAACTCTACAAACGGCCTATATGGGATATATTGCAACACTTTCTTTTGCCGCAAGTCCGAAAGTGGCTTTGTTTGCCGAACATACAAAAAAATGGGGAGACTATACCTATTTATTGCCACACGAAAGAGAACTATTGCAAGGAGGAGCTACCTATAGATGGCATAAAAACCTTCAATCAGACGTTCATTTTGGGATTGGAACCAATAGTAAGGAAAAGTTTTGGACAGCAGGAATAGGGCTATCATGGAGAAATCAACGAGCTACTCAATGGAAAAATCCATATGAAAATATCAATCGTTAACATTTTATATAGAAAAAAATACCTACCTTTATATCATGATCAAAATATGTAACATCATGAAAAAAGCAGAACTTAAAAAAGCCAACAAAAAACAAGAAGAATTGTTGAAAGAACAAAAAAATATCATCAAATCTTACAAGAAATTATTAAAAGAACAAGAGGCTATCAATAAAAAATTGAGAAAAAGCATCAATAAATTAAACGGATTAGTTGAGAGTTTTTTTGTAGATGAAGAATTGACAAACGAAGAATTGGATTATTTCTTGCAAAACTTTGACCAATTTGAAGAAGAGGATTTCAATTCTTGTTGTGAAGGTGATGAATGTGAAGTAGAAAATCAAGAAGGAAAAGAAGAAGAGAAGAAAGAGGAGGAAAAAACCGAAGAACCAAAAGGTCGATCAAGAGCAAAAAAATAATCATTTATCAAATACCAAACAAAAGTTGTGTAAATATCTTATTTTTAGACAACTTTTGCTATTTCAATTTATTACTAATATTAGGAAAAGAAAATGAGTCAATTAAATTTAAAACCAATTGAAAGAGTTAAAACGATTTCAAAAAAAGATTTTATTGAAAAATACGTAAAAACTCAAACTCCCGTTGTAGTAGAAAAATTGACAGAAGACTGGCCTGCTTATGAAAAATGGAATCTGAACTATATCAGAGAAATAGCTGGCGATAAAATTGTACCTCTGTATGACGATCGTCCTGTGAGAGCCGAAGATGGTTTTAATCAAGCTCACGCAGAAATGAAAATGAAAGATTATATCGATTTGTTGGAAAAAGAACCTACTAATTATAGAATCTTTTTGTACAACATCATGCAAGAAGTGCCGACATTGAAAAACGATTTCAAATGGCCAAACATTGGTTTACGATTGATCAAACAATTGCCTATGTTGTTTTTTGGTGGTGAAAATTCTAAAGTTTTCATGCATTTTGACATTGACTATTCCAATATTTTACATTTTCATTTCCATGGAAAAAAACGTTGTATCATCTTTCCGCCAGAACAATCAAAATATATGTACAAAGTACCACATTCGTTGATTTGTAGAGAGGATATAGATTTTGACAATCCAGATTTTGAAAAATTTCCTGCCTTGAAACAAGCTCAAGGATATATTTGCGACCTCAACCACGGGGAAATGATGTATATGCCCGAAGGTTATTGGCACTATATGAAGTACTTGACACCGAGTTTTTCGATGAGTTTGAGAGCCTTACCTCGCAATCCTAAATTTTTATTGAAAGCGATTTACAATGTAGCAATTATGCGTCATTTTGACAACTTTATGCGTAAACGAAAAGGACAGGCATGGATAGATGAGAAAAACGAAAGAGCTATCACCGATACTCACAAAAATTTAGGAATAAAATAATGGAAATCAAAGGGCTAAGTGTAGAAGAAGCGAAACGAAAAGCAGAGCATTATTGCGTCTATCAAGACCGATGCTACAAAGAAGTTGAGCAAAAATTGCGATCGTTGGGGATGTTTCAAGAAGCCATCGAGCACATCCTTCTACACTTATCTCAACATAAATTTATAGACGAAACCCGCTTTGCACAATCATTTTGCAGAGGCAAACACCATCATCAAAAATGGGGAAAAATTCGCATCGAACACGAATTAAAACTTCGTGAGATTTCTGCTTACAATATCAAGTTAGGTATGAAAGAAATCGAGAAAGAATACATTTCCAACTTCTACCTCTACGCCGAAAAAAAATGGAACGAACTCCAAGAGCACAACACGGACAAGAAAAAACAAAAATTTTGCAATTACTTTATCCGCAAAGGTTATGAAACTTCATTGATTTTTGAAGCTTTGAAGGATTTGGAAAAAACTAACGATTAAAAATATTTGCCTTTTTTATAAAAAAAATCGCACCTTTTCAGATGCGATTCTGTACTCAAGGCGGGACTTGAACCCGCACGAACATTACTGTTCACTGGATTTTAAGTCCAGCGTGTCTACCAATTCCACCACTCGAGCGTTTAAAAGGTAATAAATAAAGAAAAATTTGTACTCAAGGCGGGACTTGAACCCGCACGAACATTACTGTTCACTGGATTTTAAGTCCAGCGTGTCTACCAATTCCACCACTCGAGCAAAATGAGTAATTAAATTTTTCAATATCCTCTGAGCGAAAAACGGGGTTCGAACCCGCGACCTCAACCTTGGCAAGGTTGCGCTCTACCAACTGAGCTATTTTCGCATTTCTTATGAACTTTTGCAAATATCTCTCCCTATTTGCGATTGCAAAGATAATAAGTTTTTTTGATAAAAACCAAATATTTTTAAATAAATTCTTTTATTTTTTTATTCTTATTGATTACAAATTATTTAATCCCCACATCTTCCATGCTGCTTCGGCTTGATATATCAACATCAGATAACCATTTTGTGTCCTTGCCCCTCTTTTTTTTGCCTTTTTTAGAAACATTGTCTCCTCAGGATTATAAATCAAATCATAGACATAATGTTGCTCTGTAATATGTTCAAAGGGAAAGTCTATACTCTTTTCTATTTGAGGAAATGTTCCTATGGGCGTTGTATGTATAATCAATGTGTGTGATTGTATCAACTCATGAGTCAAGTCTTTATAACTTATCGCTCCATCCTTTTTAAATCTACTCACACGCAATGCTTCTATACCCACCTGTTGCAAGGCATAAACAATCGCTTTAGAGGCTCCTCCAGTACCCAAAACCAAGGCTTTTTTGTGTAGTTTATTAACATCGTCTGGTAATGATTGCAAAAATCCTATCCAATCGGTATTACTTCCAATCGTTTTTCCTTCTTTTTTTACAATGACATTGACCGCTCCAATTGCTTGTGCATGCTCGTCCAATTGGTCTAAAAACGGTAGCATCTCTTCTTTATAGGGAATAGTTACATTAAACCCTACATTTTTCTCATTTTGTAAAATATCTTTTACATTGGATATAGCTTCTATATCAAAATTTACATATTCTATTTTTGATAGATTTTCTTTTTCAAATTTATTTGTAAAATACAATCTTGAAAATGAATAGGATATATTTTTCCCTATCAATCCTAATGTTTTCATTTTTTTCTTTTTTTTACACTTACTGTGTTTATTTAACCACGCGCCGAGGCTTTACCCAACTGTAAGAAGTTATTTAGTTTCGTTGTGTTTTTTTTAAACCATAGGTGTATTGTTTTTTAAACAAATAGAAACATTGAATTTTTAAAAACAACAATCTATGTTTTTTCTGTTGAAAATGAAATTATTCTACGGGGTGTACTCTCAAAAGCTAAGTGTCTAATTTTATTCACAAAGTTATTTCTATGTTTCTATTGTGTCCTATCTGTTTATTTCAACTACCCCGCCTTTCAGCCCCCCCTTTTTTGAAAGAAAGGGAATAAGCACTATGCGTCTCTGTTTCTCGGTGGTAAAAAAACATTACTTTGGAAAAATGATCTTTTGCACTTCTTCTTTTTGCCAAATTTCAGGAAAACGGTCATAGAGTACCACTATTTCCTCTGGGTCGCGTTCCATCAATTTGTATAAATATTCCAATGCGAGGTCTATTTGTCCTAAATCATAATAGCCTGCAATAAAATATACATAGGCTACAGCAGGTGCTTTTTCTTCTATGTTTTTCAAAACTTCAATTGCTTCGTCGGCTCTATCGAGGAATAATAAAAACTGAGCGTAGAGCAAGTGTAGTTCTACACTGTTTTCTCCTCTATCGATGGCTTTTCCAAACGATTCACAGGCTTGATCTAAATCTTTTGTTTCTATGCAGATAAACCCTCTTTTTTTCCAATAAACTGCGTTTGAAGGGTCAATAGCTATTACTTTTTCAATCGATTCTTTTGCCAATTGAAAATCTCCTGTTGCAATGTATATTTCTACCAAATACAACAAAACCAATTCAAATTTGGGATCTAATTCTAGTGCTTTCTCAAAATATTCTTTCGAAAGTGTTGTTTTTCCGACTTCTAAATAGCAATACCCCAATCGAGAATACACATACGACGTCGGTTTGAATAGTTCTGTAAAAACGAGGTAAGTCTCTACTGCATCTTTGTATTTTTTTGCACGTTCGAGAGCGGATGCTTTTTCTAAATAGGCATGCAAAGATTTCGGATTGATTACAATTGCCATATCTGATGCTTCGGCAGATTTTTCAAATTCGTTGATATTGAAATAAAATTTGCCCAATTGTTGCCATGCCCAATCATTGTATGGATATTTATCGATAAATTCGTTAAGAAAATCAATTCCTGCTTGATGCAAGTTTTGCACTTCATAACAAAACAATAAATTTTGCAATGCTACCATTTCCAACGGCTGGTATTTCAATGCTTTTTGAAAATACTCCATTGCATGAGGATATTCCTGTAAAAAGATATATTCTATCCCTACATTGATGAAAAGCTTCGTCCTTTTCGATGGTTTGAGAAGAGGCACGGAAAAAATAGTCAATAGCCTGACGGTGTTTGCCTTTTCGAGAATATGCAACTCCTTTTTGATACAAAACTTCATAATGTTTGTCATCTTTTTGCTCTAACTGATTGAGTAATTCCAAAGCTGTATCAAACTTGCCTTCTACGATAAAGATTTCTGCTTGTATTACCAAAATATCTAGTTCCATCGGATATTGATGCAAGGCATAATCCAAGGCTTTTTTTGCCATAAATAGATTATCTTTTTCGATATAATAGACCACAATATCCTGATATTCCTCTGTATCGAAAAATTCAAATGCATCGTTTTGAACCATTTTTTCAAAACGTTTTACTAACTCTTCATAGATACCTTCATGTTCAAAATCCATAAATTTCAATATTTTGTTGGGCAAAAATAGAAAATTAAGGTTCGTTTTAAAAATTTGAACTCTTATATTTTCATAAAAAAACTCATTTGCCATTGAAAAGACAAATGAGTTTTTGATAAAATTACATTTTCCTTGTAGTTTCTTCGCTTTCGTTTCCTAAACGGTCGATGGCTTTTACAGCAATTCCATTGAGCTTTTTATTGTTTTTTATCATTGGAAACAGTTTATTTCCGATGTGTTTGGGCAAAATTTCCACATGCCAATCATTTCCATATTGAGTATATACTGCCCATTGAAACACCTCTTCTTTTCCACTACTACTCCATGAAACTTGTGCATTGGTTTGCATTTCACTTGCTGAAAGAATGGGTTTTTCCAATTTATTTGCTTTGATCCACGGACTCAGAGGCACTAAGGCTTTCTCTTTGTACTGATCGTTTTTCAATTGCTGCAACAAGGTAGGATTTTGCGTCAAACCTGCGATACTCCAATGGATAACCCCTGGGCTTTTGGTCAGCATTTTATTGGCAGCATTGATTTGATTTCTAATCTCTTGTGCTCTATTGGTTGATTTTACTTCTACCGTATTCAATCCTGGCCACAAATGACGATTGTGCGTATTTTCACTCGCCCACCAACGCAATAAATCTGTAAAATTTTGCCTTTTAGATTCCATCGGCCAATACAATTGTGGGGCAAAATAATCCACCCATCCCTCGTTGAGCCATAATTTAGCGTCTGCATAAAGTTCTTCGTATTGATTGAGTCCCACTACTCCTTCGGGATATCCTGGCTTCCAAATTCCAAACGGACTGATTCCAAATTTCACCCAAGGTTTTACAGTTTTTATTTCGGTATGGATGCGTTTTACAATGGCATTGACGTGAGCTCTACGCCAGTCTGACTTTGACAAAGTTCCTCCATTTGATTTGTATGCATTCCACGAAGTATGATCGGGAAAATCTGCTCCTTGATTATAAGACGAATAAGGGTAAAAATAATCGTCAAAATGTACTGCGTCCACATCATATCTTTTAACCAAATCTTTGATAACCTTTGAAATATGGTCTTGTGTAGCTTTGTGTGATGGGTCAAACCAATACATACCATTTTTCAGACGTACAATGTTTTCGGGCATCTTTTTTACAATCGAACATGGTGAAACTTTTCCACCATTGGAATGATGAGCTCTATAGGGATTGATCCACACATGTAATTCCATTCCTCTTTTATGTGCTTCTTCTATCCAAAATTGCAATGGGTCGTAAAAAGGTACAGGTGCAATGCCTGTTTCTCCTGTCAAAAAATACGACCAAGGCTCGTGTTTGCTTTGATAAAATGCATCTGCAGATGGTCTGGCTTGAAAGATTACTGCGTTAAAATTGTGTTTTTCCAATAAATCGAGCAAATAAATTGCCTCTTCTTTTTGTTGAGCTACCGTTAAATGTTTTTTAGATGGCCAGTTGATATTGGCTACAGTTGCAATCCATGCTCCTCTAAATTCACGATTAATTTTAGGCAAATCGACCTTCCAAACATCCTCTATCTTTTCAGGAATTTCGACTTTATCATCAACAATTTCAATTACTTTTTCTGTTTTGATAGTTTGTTTATTATTGGTAGATGATTTCTTTTTTCTTCCAAAAATTTGAGCATTGGTAGAGGAAAACACCATCAATAAGACGAATAAAACCGTAAATTTTCTCATTATTTCGATAAATTTAGTTCTTTTAGCACCTCATCACAGGCTTCTAATAAAATTTGACACCCTTCGATGATTTCTTCTTTTGAAATTGTCAATGGAGGTGTAATGCGAATAGCTCTTTCTTCAAACATCAACCAAAACAAAATCAACCCTTTATCTTTGCATTTCAATATGATTCGATTAGTGATTTCGCCTGATTCGGTCATTGGTGCCAACATCAAACCTGTTCCGTGAATTTCTTTTATCAATGGATGTTGCAATTGCTGTCGAAACAATTGTTCTTTTTCCGCTACCTCATCCATCAATGAAGTTTCGAGTAATTCTTGCAAAGTTGCCAAAGAAGCCGCAGCAATCACAGGATGACCTCCAAAAGTTGTAATATGTCCGCATTTTGGGTCGTGTGCCAACAAATCCATATGCTTTTCATTGGCAGTAAACGCACCTACAGGCATTCCGCCGCCCATTCCTTTACCCATCACAACCACATCGGGAATCACATTGTATTTTTGAAAACCAAACAACGTTCCTACGCGTCCAAATCCCGGTTGAATTTCGTCTAAAATCATCATAGCTCCTACTTCATCACAACGCTTGCGAACCTTTGATAAATAATCGTTTTCTGGTGTGATAAACCCTGCACTTCCTTGAATGGTTTCCAAAACCACACAAGCTGTTTTTTCGGTAATTTGTTGTAAATCTTCAACTTGATTAAAAGTTATAAATGACACATCAGGCAACAACGGACGAAAAGCTCGTTTGCGTTCTTCGTTTCCTAAAATACTCATAGAACCCTGAGTATTACCGTGATACGCATTGACACACGACACAATATGACTGCGACCTGTAACGCGTTTTGCCAATTTCAACGCCCCTTCCATTGCTTCCGTACCCGAATTAACCAAATAAGTTTTGTTAAGCGACGAAGGCAGATTTTGAGCCAATAATTTACAAAAATCAACGGCAGGTTTTTGGATATACTCCCCATAAACCATCACATGCAGGTATTTGTCAAGCTGCTCTTTGATGGCATTGACCACTCGCGGATATTGATGTCCAAGTACACAAGCCGACACCCCAGCTACAAAATCTAAGTGTTTTTTTCCGTCGGTAGTGTAAATATACGAACCTTTTGCATGGGAAATTTCCTCTGCCAAAGGATGTAAAGTTGTTTGTGCTTGATATTTAAAAAAATCTCGTTTCATTATAGGTACTTTCCGTAAAAGTTGCAAGTTACGAAAAATAAAAATTTGCTTTGCCACGAATTATGTGAATTTTCATTAACTATTTAACTATCGGATTTTTATTATAACTATACTAAAATTTTTAAAGGAATAATCATGATTGACAAAAAATAGAGACCATCTTTTTAGGATAGTCTTTATCATTTAGGTTTATTCGTCTTTTACAATAATGATAGGAGCTCGAGAATACGGATATTCTACACCGTTGTAAACAACTTTGGTAATGTACATTTTTATACCACCTTTTAAATTGAAATAAAAATGTACGGTAATAGTATCGTATTTATTTTCGTCGTATTTCAACTTATAATGACCTATTGCAGTTTTGTTTTCTTTGTCAATATGATGAAAAGTAGCAAATCCTATAACTAATAAATCTTCACCTTTTTCAATTATCTCAAGATGATTTTTTATATCTGCTTGTAATTGCCCATTTATATATACATCATTATAATTTTCGTCTGTACGGATTATACTCAAAAACTTATCTTTATAGACACCATTAGCAAGTAGATTTTCACCTGTCTTATTTCTGTATCTAAAAGCCTGATCAAGGATAACAATACTTGGTTTAAAAGGTTCTACTATAGGTTCATTATCTGTGTTACCACAATTACTAAGTAAACATAAAGTGATAAAAGCATACAGTACGTTTAATATTTTTTTCATAATTAATTAGGTATTATGTTACTAATCATTCTTTGGTAATATATAAATTGAGTTGATACTGGAGTTTCGGTAAGATTAATATCTTCCCAGCGATCAAAGTCATACCAACCGTTAAAATATCCTCTCCCCCCCAATTCATGTGAATATGGTCTGCTATTTTAGCTGTAAATGTATTGTTCGTGTCTGGAAATTGATAGGTACCTATAACCTCCTCATATCCGTCAGCTACCCATGCGTGTCCTTCTTTATAAATAATTTCTGTTTTGGTTTTACCGATTGACATTCCAAAAAGTAGTCTAATTGGTTTTTTAATTACAATTACTTCTTTTTCTTGATATCCGTCTAAATATACTGGCTTTCCGTTGAGTATATCCGTCTTTAAAATATTTAGATTTATCGGTTGTAAATCACTTGTGCTGTAATTATACACAGTGTTGAAAGCATTTCTTGCATTTTGAGAAGGTGCTCCTGATCTATCGCAAGAATAATTCATTTGTACACTATTTCCTATATGACCTAAAAAATTTGCGATATTTTGAGCCGGTACTGAATCATAATAATAAGGACTTCCGATAGTAACATATGGGTACATAGTACTTATGTTGAAAATATCGGGATGATTGTGGTATTTCATAATCTGTCCCATAGCTGTAGCCACACAACCTGCTGGAGCTGTTCCTGCTGGACAGTTATTATACCGTACAGTATTGTTATACATTACATAAGTAGTAGTATAGCTTTGACCCCATTTTATATCGCCAAGTAGAGGACCGTAGGTATTGGTAGTTTCATCTATCAATACAGGTGGAACCCAAGGAACAATATTACCATCTCTGTCAAAAATAACTACTTCATTAGCATACAATCCCATACTAGCCCACTGATTTGAGATTTCATTATTATACGGTTTGCCTTTAGATTCAAGACTTTCTATTTTTAAATATTTATTAAAAAGCCAATCTGTAATTCCGTCAAATTCATTTGCATTATTCAAATCAAAACGCCCTGTATCAGAATAAGCCAAAATGGGTCTCTCAAGTGTAGAGGCAGACATAACGACAAATCCTTTATTTTCTTTAATATTCAACACATAAAGAACAGGTAGGTTATTGTCATTTACAAGTGTTTGAACATCTTCAAGGTTGTCTTGCGTAATAGCAGGAATTCCTTTCCCTTTTGTTTTACTTGTTTTTTTTATAAAATCAACCGTAACCTTTTTCGCTTGTTGAATACTAATCCTATTATTAGTTTTTTCATGAGCGTTTTTAGTAATTTCATTGTCTTTAAATTCCGAAGAACAGGATGTCGCAAAAAGGGAAAGCAAAATACTTCCTCCAAGCAATAAGTGATACACTCTCTTCATAATTAATAAATTTTAAAATTATACATTGCAATTTTACATTTTTTTTAAAAAAAACAAAAAGTTTTGTGAATAATTACAAAACTTTTTTAAAAAACATAAAGACATTTTACTTTTTCCCTTGTTTGTTCTTAGTTTTTTCTAAAACAGGCATCGGTTGATTTGGATTTACTGCATCCAATTCTTGTTCTGTAGTGAGATTTTGTCTCAGATTATTACTTGACATTTTTCCGTTTTGTTTTTGATTGGTTTTAGTATCGGTTTGTGAGGATGTTCCTGTATCATTCGTTGTTTTTTCTCCTTCTGTTGATGATTCCGAATTTTCTTCTTTGTTTATATCTTCATCAGGTGGAAAAATATCTTCTTTCGTTAAAATGCGTTCGTCTCCTCGCCATAAAAATCCAGGTAGTTTTGCCTCAGATTCTGGAAATTGTCCTGGTGGATAGGTGGTACTCGACGGATTGACAAATCGCGTTGCTGTTTCTATTTTTTGGTCTTCAAATTCCAAGAATATACGACTGCAAATCCCTTTGTCCACACCTTCCAATTCGCCCTCGTCGTAGATGTAATAAATCATTTCTGCATTTTGAACCAAATCTACTGTGGTCAATTTATCTTCAATAAATTTTCCGTACAAATTAATTCCTTTGGCTTGATTGTAACCTGTTCCTAAAGTATCTTTTTCTATTAAAAAGGCGTCTTTCAATACTTTCAACGAATCCAATTTCTCTGTAACAGGATTGTTGATCAACTGTATTTCTTTTCCTGTCATTTGCGACAATCCTCTAAAGGTAACTGGTTTTCCCAACAATTGCATCAAACCTGTTTTTTGATTGTACAACAAGGTATCTGCACGACCACTCATATTGGGTTCACGAAGCATTCGCACATTTTTTAATGCCTTGATTTTTCGTTCTTTATCTGCTCCTGTAATGTAAATATCTTTTGCGTGAATGAATGCAGAATCTTTTTCTACCAATGCTTTTATCAACGGTTTTTTAGTCATATATACCGAATCACTTTCGGGAAAACGGAATACTTCGGCAAAATGACTTTTAGCAATCATTTTATTAACAGTATCGGTAACTTTTACATTTTCAACACCTTTGTAGTAACTTTTTTCTTTATTGTAATGTAATTTATCAGCTTCTATGCGTTTGTTGTCATACAAAATATGATTGTTTTTTATCATATCGCCTGTGTTTAATTTCGTATCATAAAAACCGTTTTCGGTATAGATATAGGCGTTTTCGTTGTGTATATGCGAAGGTCCAAATAAATAAGCATGTCCCGAACTTTCATAAAAATCTAAATGGTCTGTGGTGATTTTCGTTGTAGGATTGGTCAACACTACCGAAGTACGAAATTCGTATTTCAACTCGTGGGTGTAGTACTTTCCAGCTTTACTTTTTAGGGTATTTTCTTTGTTGGTAATCGTTGCGTTATTGTTGTAATGAGCGATTCCTGTGTTGCGGTCGTAATACACACTTTCAGTTTGCATTTTAGACTGTGGAGAAGTCATGAGCACATTTCCAGAGGCATAAGCAACTTTTTGAAGTCCGTTGTATTCGGCATATTTTGAGGTCAACTGTAGGGTATCGTTTTGTAAAATACGAACATTTCCAAACAATTTGATATAATTTTCAGCTTGGTAATAATATGCTTTGTTGCACCACAAGTGCATATTGTCGTGTTGAGCTTGAATGTTACCCGTTAGCACCAACGCCCCCGGTAATTCATATTCGTTATAATCGGTAAAATCTGCGTGAATGATTTCTATTTTTTTTTCATCAAACTTCACTTCTTGAGAAAAAGCCAAAGAATTTAGAAAGATAAAAAATAAAAAAATCAGTTGATTACGAACTTGCATGAATTTATATATTATTATTTCAATAAATTACAACCATTCTTCCGTTTGATCAAAAACAGCCAGTAAAATGTCTTTTTCCAAATCAGTAAATTCTTCATTTCTACGACTCATTACTATTTTTGCTGTTTCAAATGCTTTTTCTGGCAAATATTTTTCTTTGTCCGTTATGCCACCCCAAGTAAAATTGGGAATATAATTGTCAGGAAATCCTGCACCAAAAACATTGGCACACACCCCAACCACAGTACCCGTGTTGAACATCGTATTGATACCACATTTACTGTGATCGCCCATCATCAAACCACAAAATTGCAATTGAGTATCAATCATTTGACCCTTTGGATAATTCCAAAGTTTTACGGTTCCGTAATTATTTTTCAAATTGGAATTATTAGAATCTGCACCGATATTGCACCATTCGCCTAAAACAGAATTTCCTAAAAATCCGTCATGTCCTTTGTTTGAATAGGCAAAAAGTACAGAATTACTTACCTCACCTCCTACCCTACAATGAGGCCCAACGGTAGTTGCACCATAGATTTTTGTAGCCAATTTTACCTGAGCATGATCACCCAAAGCAAAAGGTCCACGAATGACAGAACCTTCCATAATTTCGGCATTTTTTCCGATATAAATAGGACCTTTAGTGGCATTTAGCGTACAAAAATTTAATACAGCTCCCTCTTCTATAAAAATATTTTCTTTTCCTAAAACTTGTACTGTAGTAGGAATTTCTTGTGAAATTCTATCCTCTGTAATCAACATAAAATCTTCGCGAATTGCTCTGTCGTTTTTTTGAAATAAATCCCAAGTATGACTGATTTTCAATACATCTTCCTCATGATAAATCCAATCATAAGAATCAAAATCCACTTCCTCTTGGTCTAAAGTCGAATAAAAAGCAAGGATATCATCGCCTATTTTCACACCTTGATTAGGTTGTAAAAATTCGATGGTTTCAACTAATTTTTGAGTAGGACAAAAAGCAGCATTGATAAAAATATTATGATCTAACTCTACCATTGGAAATTTTTCAGACAAGTATTCCTCTGTAAGTGTGGTGGTTGTAACACCTAAATATTTTTCCCACTTTTCTCTAATGGTTAAAATTCCAATACGCAGGTCGGCAACGGATCTTGTAAACGTAAATGGTAATAAATCATCACGTACATCTCCATCAAATAATATATAATTCATTTGAATACAATTTAAAGTTGTAAAGTTACGAGATTATTTGAAAATTTTTAATGGAAAAAGTAATTCGATGATTTTTTTTGAGATTTTATTTTAGAAGCTAACACGACTCTTTTTTAAACAGACTTTTCCTTTTTATTGCGAAAAAATTTTTTTTGATATTAATTTTTCTATGTTTGGATATAGTTTAAAAGTTTTACAGTATATTAGCCTTTAAATCTTTAATCATTTTTTAAATGAAAAAAATTTACTTATCAATACTATTACTTTCCATACAATGGGCAATTGCACAAGATGCTTTTCATATAAAATCTTTCCAATTTGAAGGAACTAAAGAGTCAAAAATACCTATTTTCCAATTAGGAGATAGAGTATCTTTCAATTTTGATAATCTCTACGGTGACGAATCGGATATGTATTACAGGTTGACTTTATGCGATCGCAATTGGAAGCCTTCTACTCTCAATCGTTCAGAGTATATGCAAGGCAATGAATGGGTTTTGATACGAAATGTAAAAAATTCATTCAACACACTGCAACTGTATTGCAACTATCAAGCATCTTTTCCTAATCAATTTATAAAACCATTAGTAAGTGGAAATTACTTATTGGAAATTGCTGATATTTCAGGAGCTGTAGTAGCTACGAGAAAACTCATCCTTTTTGAAAACACTATAAACATTGGTGCTACTGTCTATCGTCCCAGAGATTTGGACAAGGCTTCTACAATGCACAATTTTCATATCCAATTGGAATTGGGAGAAAACACCTATCAAAATCCTCAACAAAACATCGAACTTTCAATCATACAAAATGGTATTTTTCAATCGATGACCCAACCGTTAAAAGCGCAATACAGCATAGGTAATCAACTGGTGTACAGATACGAAGAGCCAACTATGCTCTATGCAGGAAACGAATTTTTGTATTTTGACAATAGTGATATAAGACAAAAAAACAATACGGTTTTTCAAGTAGAAAGTGCTGATTTATATATTACTCATCTGTATCCAGACCAACCTAAAGCAAATGATATTTACACTTTTTACCCTGATTTAAACGGAGCATTTTATCCTGCCATTCGCAATAGAAATGCATCAACTTTTGCTAATGAATCGGATTATTCGTGGGTGTATTTTCGTTTAAAAAAAGCACCAACCAACGAGGATATTTATGTTGGTGGAATGTTTAATAATTACCAGTTCAACGATTCCAACAAAATGGTTTACAACAAGGAAAACAACTATTATGAAATTCCTATTTTAATCAAACAAGGAGTTACCAATTATCAATATTTTACGGTAAAAAACAACAAAATCGACACTAAAAATGCTGTAAACGGCAATTTTGCAGAGACTCAAAACATTTACCATTTTGTAGCCTATTACAAAGGCGTATTGGATAGACACGACCGAGTAATTGGAGCATCGATGGTTTCTTCCGAATTGGTAACTAACTAATATACAATAAAAAACACACACTTTATAATTGTAAAAGTGTGTGTTTTAATATATTAAAAAAATCAATTATCTTCTAATTGTATTTTGTTGTTGTATATATTTTTCTAAATCTCTCTTGTTTGAAGTATAAGATATCATATCAAACACTTCATAATAGTTATGAGGATTTATACAGTGCAAATACAATTCTTTTGCCATTATCAACTTGTTCTTGTCAAAAGACAATGCTTTTACTAATGTTGCAATTTGATTTGAGGTAAAATATCTATTTACTTTCATCGTGCGTATATACCTCATACGATCATCGTCAAAAGAAGTATTGCGATTGATGTGTCGCAACATATCAGAAAATTCATTTGCAGTAACCTCAGCCGAATAATACGGACTATAGTGATTTCCTCCTCCTACTACAGGTGTAAATATTTCAAACAATCCAGTGCGTTTTTGAAATTCTAAATTTACCATTCTATTGCTTTGAACAAAAACATTTGCTCTGTAAATCAAATAGCCATCTTCATAAATCGACAATAGATTTCTTCCGTTTGGTATATCAAAGAAATGAAATCTTCCATAAGGCGAAGCCATCAATTGATTGTTGATCTCTACTGTATAATATCCATTATCAGCTATAAACAACCTCATTTCTGCTCCTGCATTACGAGCGTATGAATAATTGAATGAATCATTTATACGATTTGATGTTGTAGTTGTTGTCGTTTGTCTCACGGCTTGGTTACCTCTTTCGATTGCTTGTGATGCTCCTCTACGATATCTCTCTACATTCAATTCCTGACGATCACGAGTACCCATTTCATTTTTAATCAATGTGCGTTCTTGAGAAAAAACGCTCATTTGTATAAACATCATCATAATAAGCGTAATTTTTTTCATATCTCAAAATTTTAAATATTCGACAATTTATTTCCTATTTATAGTAAATATTTCACAAATCATGCCATAAATTACTATTTGTTGATATGCAGATCATTTGTTGATAATCTTTTTCTCGGTACAATCAACAACCAAACTATTACTATAAACAATAATAAAAACGGATAATAGGTATAAGATATCAAGGTATCATAGGCAACCAACTGATTGCTAAGTCCTATCAATAATAGCACTTGAGCTCCGTAGGGCAATATTCCTTGAAAAACACAAGAAAAAATATCTAAAATTGCAGCAGTAAGTCTGGCTGACAATTTGTACTCTTCTTTTATGACATTAGCAATCTTTGAGGAAATGATGATTGCAATCGTATTATTTGCCGTGGCAATGTCAACCAAACTCACCAATCCTCCTATTCCAAACATAGCAGATTTTTTCCCTTTGATTACTTTTTGAATTTTATTCAATATATATTGAACCCCTCCTGCTGCCTCTATCATTGCAGCCAATCCTCCTGTCAAAAGTGATAATAAAAAGATTTCGTTCATATCTGAAAAACCTTTGTATATAGATGTTGATAGGGTTAAAAAATTTAAATCTGAAAAAAATATTCCTAAAAAAGCAGTTGCCAATACACCAATAATCAACACTAAAAATACATGTATTCCCAATAAAGCCAGTAGAATAACCAATAAATAAGGCAAAACAAACCAATAATTTACTATAGAATAGTCATACTCTACCAATTGATATTCGACAGGTTCTGACAAATACAAATAAAACACACAAGTCAAAAGTGCGGCTGGAATGGCAAACTTTAGATTTTCATAAAATTTATCTTTCATCGAACATCCCAACGACTGTGTGGCTGCAATTGTTGTATCAGAAATCATCGAAAGATTATCACCAAACATTGCTCCTCCTAAAAGCGATGCTGCTACAAACGAATGATTTAACTCGTAGTTTTGACTAAAACCAAATGCAATAGGTGCAATAGTAACAATCGTCCCCACAGAAGTACCTGACGCCAAAGATATAAAAGAGGCTATGATAAAAATCCCTAAAGGAATGTATTGAATAGGAATACATTGAACGCTCAATTCGACGATGACATCTACACATCCCAAATCTTTTGAAAGCGTCGCAAAAGCACCTGCCAAAAGATATATCACACACATGGTTAGAATGTTAGAATTTCCTAAACCTGCAATAAAAGTAGATACTTTTTCATTAAAGGTCGAACGAAACAACACAAAAGCCGAAATGATACCAATAATTACAGCAATAGGTGATGGAATAGCATAAAAATCTTGATAATAAATCCCACAACCGATAAACGTCCCGACAAATAATACTAAAGGTAAAATACTTACGAAAGATATTTTTTCATTCATATTCGATTGATATTATTTAATTAAACAAATTATTTATCAAAAATCGAATACAAATATTGGTAGTCATTTCAACATTTTTTCCCCTAAGGGCTTATCATTTTTAGCACCTTGCTTGTTGATGCAGGTTGCTACCTATTCTGTAGGATTCTTGATAATGATACAAAGATAGAGTAAAATTTCACTAAAAAACAAGAAAAATTTATCTAAAATCACATTTTTTAATAAATCTTTTGAAAAACGGAATGTTAACTATCATTATTGGGCTGATTATAGTTGATAAAACTACGATCTAAAACATAGGGGTAAAAAATATTGTTTTCATTTCTGGAAAAATTACAAATCCACAGAGTAAGGACAGAATGAAGTGGATGAAACAAAAATAAAAAAAACTGCTCGACGAATCGAACAGTTTTTCCTTTAATTTGCTTATATCAAGATTGAAATAAAAATTACCCCAATACTTCTTTTACTTTTTTACCGATTTCAGCTGGTGAATCTACAACATGGATACCATTTTCTCTCATGATGCGTTTTTTAGCCTCAGCTGTATCATCAGCTCCACCAACGATAGCACCTGCGTGTCCCATTGTACGACCTTTAGGAGCTGTTTCTCCAGCGATGAATCCAATAACTGGTTTTCTGTTTCCATCTGCTTTGATCCAACGAGCAGCGTCTGCTTCCAACTGTCCACCGATTTCACCAATCATGATGATTGCTTCAGTTTCTGGGTCGTTCATCAACAATTCTACTGCTTCTTTTGTAGTAGTTCCGATGATTGGGTCTCCACCGATACCGATCGCTGTCGTGATTCCCATACCTTGTTTTACTACTTGGTCAGCTGCTTCGTAAGTAAGTGTTCCAGATTTAGAAACGATACCCACTTTTCCTTTTTTGAATACGAAACCTGGCATAATACCTACTTTTGCCTCTTCTGGAGTAATTACCCCTGGACAGTTTGGACCTACCAAACGACAATCTCTTGATTTTACATAGTCGTAAGCTTTTACCATATCAGCTACTGGAATACCCTCTGTAATACAGATGATAACTTTGATTCCAGCCTCTGCTGCTTCCATGATAGCGTCTGCTGCAAATGCAGGTGGTACGAAAATGATAGATGTATCTGCACCTGTTTCTTTTACAGCGTCTTTTACTGTGTTGAAAACTGGTTTGTCTAAGTGAGTAGAACCACCTTTTCCTGGTGTAACACCACCAACTACATTAGTTCCGTACTCAATCATTTGAGTAGCGTGGAAAGTTCCCTCTCCTCCTGTGAATCCTTGAACGATTATTTTAGAATTCTTATTTACTAAAACACTCATAATTTATTTTTTGTTTTATTTTCAATTTTTCAATGGTGCAAAATTAAGCATTTTTAGTGATATTTTCAGATTATAATTCTGATTTTTTTACCTTTTCCCCAATTGACTCATTTGAATTCCTTTAAACAATTTTCCATCTTTTACTTCCCAAATGGTAAAAAATGTTGCCAAAATTATTTCTTCTTCTGGGTTTTCAATCGTTCGTACATAATACGAATGCACGATAGAGATTTTATCTCCCTCTGCTACTACCTCAATAATTTCTGTACGAAGATTGTCGTAAGTAGAACGCATATCTTTAGACATTGCCAAAATATCGTTATAATCAAGCACTAAATATCCTTTGGAACTGTACCATTCCATTTGAACATCTTCATGCAATATATCCAACAGGTAATTTTTACTCAAAATTCCTGCTGATTCATAAAACTTTACAACGATATTTCTTGCGGTTGCCATTATTTCTCTTGCTTTTTTAATTTTGCGATTTGTTTTAAATATTCTCTTGCTTCTTGTACGGGTGTTCCAAAATACTTTTTGTTTCCTTCCAATGATTTGGTTACGCCTGTTTGTGCCAAAACCACAGCCTTTTCCTTAATTGTGATTCCGCTGGTTACTCCCACTTGCCCCCAAAGTACCGCTTCGTCTTCAATGACTACACAACCTGCAATTCCGGTTTGTGCGGCAATCAAACACATTTTTCCGATGACGGTATCGTGTCCAACATGTACTTGATTGTCGATTTTTGTTCCTCGACCGATGGTGGTTGCTCCTGTAACTCCGCGGTCTATGGTACTCAATGCTCCGAGAGTAACACCGTCTTCTATGACCACATGTCCACACGAAACCAATGGGTCGAAATAATCTGGTCGCTTTTGATAATAAAAAGCATCTGCTCCGATGACCGTGCCTGCATGAATAACTACATTATCACCAATTTCGGTATGGTCATAAATGGAAACATTGGAATGAATGATACAATTTTTACCAATTTTTACATAATTTCCTATAAAAACATTGGGTTGAATAATCGTTGAAGCATCTATCTCGGCAGTTGAAGAAATATTGGATTGAGACGGAACGAATGGACGGAAGAAATTTGCCAATTTGTTGAAATCTCTAAACGGATTGTCTGAAATCAACAAGGCTTTTCCTTCTGGACATTCCACTTCTTTGTTTATCAAAATGATCGTTGCATTGGATTGTAAGGCTTTGTCGTAGTATTTGGGATGATCGACAAAGACAATATCCCCTGCCTCAACCACATGGATTTCGTTCATTCCTAAAACAGGAAAGTCGGATGCTCCCACATAG
Source organism: Capnocytophaga sp. ARDL2 (assembly GCF_041530365.1). NCBI lineage: Bacteria > Pseudomonadati > Bacteroidota > Flavobacteriia > Flavobacteriales > Flavobacteriaceae > Capnocytophaga > Capnocytophaga sp. ARDL2. The sequence continues at coordinate 1,205,485 of NZ_CP168034.1, read as the reverse complement.
GAACATCCGAGCATTTCTGCAATCGTTTTAAGTTTGTATGTTTTTGGAAACTTCATGTATTATTCTTTAACACGCTCTACATAACTTCCAGAAGCTGTATCTATTTTAATTTTGTCTCCCTCGTTGATAAACAAAGGTACATTTACTTGAGCTCCTGTTTCTACTGTAGCTGGTTTTGTAGCGTTTGTAGCTGTATTTCCTTTCACACCTGGCTCAGTGTAAGTTACTTCCAACACGATAGAAGCTGGCATATCTACAGACAATGGGCTTTCTGTTTCTGTGTTGATTTGTACCATTACATTTGTACCTTCTTTCAACAAATCTGGAGCGTCTAACAAGTTTCTGTCCAAAGTGATTTGCTCGAAAGTTTCGTTGTTCATAAAGTGGAAATCATTTCCTTCGTTGTACAAATATTGGAAAGTGTGTGTTTCTACACGCACTACATCAATTTTGTGACCTGCTGAAAATGTATTGTCCAATACTTTTCCAGTAGTTACACTTTTCAATTTTGTTCTTACGAAAGCTGGACCTTTTCCAGGTTTTACATGCAAAAATTCTACAATTTTGTATATGTCATTGTTGTGTTTGATACACAATCCGTTTCTAATATCAGCAGTACTTGCCATATTTTCTAATTTTTATTATTGATTAAATTATTTTTGAATATCCTTTCATAATTCCTCGAGACGAATTTCTCACAAATTGAATGATTTCATCTCGTTCAGGCGTAGCCTGCATTTCTGCTTCGATGATTTCAATCGCCTGAGTATTGTTGTATCTTTGTTGGTACAAGATACGGTAAATATCTTGAATTTCTCTAATTTTTTCTGTTGAAAATCCTCTTCTTCTCAATCCGATAGAATTTATTCCGATGTAAGACAAAGGTTCTTTTGCTGCTTTGATATACGGTGGCACATCTTTTCTTACCAACGAACCTCCAGAAATCATAGTATGGTCTCCTATGGTAATAAACTGGTGTACAGCGGCTAAACCGCCAATTACTGCATAATTTCCTACTGTAACATGTCCTGCCAATGCCACGCTATTTGCCATAACTACATTGTTTCCAACGATACAATCGTGAGCCACATGCACATACGCCATCAATAAGCAGTTGCTTCCTACAATGGTCTGACCAGAAGCTGCCGTTCCTCTATTGATCGTAACGCATTCTCTGATTGTGGTATTGTCTCCAATGATAGCTAAAGATTCTTCACCACCAAATTTTAAATCTTGTGGTACTGCCGAAATGACCGCTCCTGGAAAGATTTGGCAATTTTTTCCAATTCTTGCCCCTTCCATAATGGTAACATTTGAGCCAATCCAAGTTCCCTCGCCTATTTCCACATTGTTGTGAATAGTAGTAAAAGGTTCAATCACTACATTTTTAGCAATCTTTGCCCCTGGATGTACATACGCTAATGGTTGATTCATATTTTTTGCGTAATTTAATTAATTGGTTTTCTTTACAATTTGTGCCATCAATTCTGCTTCTGCGACCAATTTTCCGTTGGCATACGCATTGGCTTGCATATGACAAATACCTCTTCTGATTGGCGACAACAAATCCAATTTAAAAATCAAAGTATCTCCTGGTTGTACTTTGTGTTTGAATTTTACATTATCGATTTTCATGAAGTAAGTCAAATAGTTTTCTGGATCTGGAACGGTACTCAAAATCAAAATACCTCCTGTTTGAGCCATCGCTTCGATAATCAAAACTCCTGGCATCACAGGAGCTCCTGGGAAATGTCCGTTGAAAAACTCCTCATTGATGGTTACATTTTTCATCCCCACTACACTGGTGTCGGTCATTTCTAAAATTCTGTCCACCAAAATAAATGGGTATCTGTGAGGCAACATCGATATGATTTTGTTTACATCCATCAAAGGTTCTTGGTTCAAATCGTATGTTGGAACTTGATTTCTCTTTTCTTCTTTGATAATTTTTGCCATTTTTTTAGCAAACTGAGTATTTACAAAATGTCCCGGTTTGTTGGCAATCACTCTACCTTTAATACGCGTACCAATCAACGCCAAATCTCCCACTACATCCAATAATTTATGTCTTGCAGCTTCGTTTGGATAATGCAATGATAAATTGTCCAAAATACCATTGGCAGTAACAGAAATTTGCTCTTTTCCAAAGGCTTTTTTCAAATTATCCATGGTTTCATCAGAAATTTCTTTATCCACATACACAATGGCATTGTTCAAATCTCCACCTTTGATTAATCCGTGGTTTAAAAGCATTTCTAATTCATGCAAAAAGCTAAAAGTTCTTGCAGGTGCTATTTCTGTTTTAAAATCTTCTAAATTGAACAAAGTAGCATTTTGCGTACCTAAAATTTTAGTACCAAAATCTACCATAGTTGTAACTTCGTACGAATCCGAAGGCATTACAATAATTTCAGACCCTGTGCGTTCGTCTTTGTAAGTAATGATTTCTTTTACTACATATTCCTCTCTTTCTGCTTCTTGCTCTACAACACCCGCAGACTCAATTGCCTCTACAAAACGAATAGACGAACCGTCCATAATTGGTGGTTCTGAAGCGTTTAATTCGATAATCACATTGTCTAAATCGCAACCAACACAAGCAGCTAATACATGCTCGGTAGTATGCAATTGCATACCTTTATATTCTAAATTAGTTCCTCTTTCGGTAGAAACCACATAAGTGGCATTTGCCTCAATAACAGGCGAACCTTCAATATCGGTACGCACAAATGTAAATCCGTTGTTTACTGGAGCTGGTTTCATTGTCATCACAACATTGTGACCTGTGTGCAATCCTACTCCTGAAATAGTAATTTCCTTTGCTAAAGTTTTTTGCTTTGACATGTTTTTATTATTGTATCAATGTATATTGTAGTATTGTATATTGAACAAATGTAGTAAAATGAGCATTATACAATTTTACATTATACAACCGTTTTATTTTATCTTCTTTACCAATTGTGGTAATTGTTTGAAACACACATACGATTTTGAATAGTCATTGAAATTCATTGCGGGTGAACCTTGCACAATTTCGTTGTCTTTCAACGATTTCGTTACCCCCGATTGAGCTTGGATTTTCACATAATTGCCAATGGTTATATGTCCAACTATTCCGACCTGACCTCCGATGACACAATGTTTTCCAATTTTTGTAGAACCTGCGATTCCCGATTGTGAAGCGATAACAGTATGTTCTCCCACTTCTACATTATGTGCAATCTGAATCTGATTGTCCAATTTCACTCCCTGACGGATAATCGTAGAACCCAAAGTAGCTCTATCAATCGTAGTACACGAACCAATTTCTACATCATCCTCAATTATAACATTTCCGATTTGAGGTACTTTTTGATACGATCCATCAGCGTTGGGTGCAAATCCAAATCCGTCTGAACCAATGACTACTCCTGCGTGAATAATACAGTTTTTACCAATTTTGCAATCGTAATATACTTTTACACCAGCGTTTAATACGGTATCATCTCCAATCTCCACATTATCACCAATATGCACATGAGGATAAATTTTTACATTATTGCCTATTTTTACATTTTCGCCAATGTATGCAAACGCACCAATATACACATTTTCACCATACTGACTGCTTTCTGAAACGAAAACAGGCTGTTCTATACCCGATTTCATAGAACGCAATTTGTCGTAAAATTCCAACAATTTGGTAAAAGCCTTGTAAGCATCTGCCACGCGAATTAAAGTCGATTCCACTGGCTTTTCTAAAACCAACGAATCGTTCACGATAACAATCGAAGCCTGCGTAGTGTATATATAATTGGTATATTTAGGATTGGATAAAAAAGAAATGCTTCCTTCTTTACCTTCTTCAACCTTGGAAAGTGAAGAAACTTCCACTTTAGGATTTCCTTCAACCTTTCCTTCCAATACATCGGCTATTTGCTGTGCTGTAACTTTCATTCTACAAAAGTAAAAATTATTTTATTGTTATGAAGAAAAAAAGTTAATTTAGTTTATACTATTGATTTGAAAACATAATTTACGTTTACACAAATTTTCAATCTGCTTAAATAATTATACTGCATCATAAATTGCTAAAATCAATTAGCATTCTATAGTTATAATTTCTTTGGAAAACAAACAAAATATTTAGTTACAGGTTCTGACAAAGCTTTCAAGTGCAATTGATCTGACGCTTCTAACACATCGCTCAACTGATTGTCTTTTCCTAAAATTTTAATTGCTGTTGCCTTTTTACTATATGCTTGGTTGGTTAATTTTTCTCCAAAAACATAATAATCAATCAATTCTGGAGATATATTGTACAATTCTTGAAATTCTTTACGCTTTTCTGTCAAAATTCTTTGTTGTTCTTCAAAAGACACTTGCTTTATGTTAAACAATTTTCTATTGACGATTGCCGAACTCAAAGTGGACAATACATTATCTGAATGGAATTGCCATGATTTTAAAAGCTCCTAAAATATCAGAATCGTCTAAAAGAGTAAATTTTTCTAAAATTTCATCATTGAATTTGTCTTTTGTAACCGAATTTTTCAAGAAATAAGACAATGATTCACTACACCAAAGATGCTCTCCGTTTAAAGATAGTTCTTTAGCTCTTTTTAAAATTTTTGTCAAAATAATTTCGGCTGCCAAACTTGTTTTGTGAAGGTAGCATTGCCAATACATCAAACGTCTAGCTACTAAAAATTTTTCAACCGAATAAATTCCTTTTTCCTCTACAACCAACTCATCATCATACACTTGAATCATCTGTACTAATCGTTCGGAATTGATATTTCCCTCGGCTACTCCACTGTAAAAACTATCTCTTTTTAGATAATCCATACGATCCATATCCAACTGACTTGAAATCAATTGCAACATAAATTTTCTGTGGTATTCGCCATTAAAAATTTTCAATGCCAAATTCAATTTTCCATCAAGTTCTTTATTTAATTTTTCCATCAAGGCTACGGAAACTTCTTCGTGATGAATGTTTTCCACGATACTATTTTCCATAGCGTGCGAAAAAGGCCCATGTCCAATATCGTGCAATAGAATAGCAATATACAATGCTAATTCTTCCTCTTCAGAAATCTCTACCTGCTTGAATTTCAACACCTGAACAGCTCTTTGCATCATGTGCATACAACCCAACGCATGATGAAAACGAGTATGAGTAGCCCCTGGATAAACCAAACTTGACAATCCCATTTGTTTAATTCGCCTCAATCTTTGAAAATAAGGATGCTCTATTAAATCATATAACAAAGTATGAGGAATTGAAATAAATCCATAAATAGGGTCATTGATTATTTTTAATTTGTTTTTCACTTTCGTAATCTAAAATTTATTATTTGAAAATAAAATCAAAACAAATAAAACCGTTTTGGAATACAAAACGGTTTTATGATATATTATTTCGCATACATTTTCTTACGCAATTCTTGAATTTTTGGATCGTCCATATAATCGTCGAAAGTCATATAGCGGTCGATTACTCCATTTGGTGTCAATTCCACTACACGATTACCCACAGTTTGTGCAAATTCGTGGTCATGAGTGGTAAACAATATTGTACCTTTGAAGTTTTTCAACGAGTTGTTGAACGCAGTAATCGATTCTAAATCCAAGTGGTTGGTAGGTTCGTCCAACATCAATACATTAGCACGAATCATCATCATACGTGACAACATACAACGCACTTTTTCTCCTCCAGAAAGAACAGTTCCTTTTTTCAAGGCTTCTTCACCAGAAAACAACATTTTCCCAAGGAATCCACGTACATATACTTCGTCTCTTTCTTCTTCAGTTTTTGCCCATTGACGCAACCAATCTACCAAATTTAAATCGTCTTTAAAAAACTCGTGATTTTCTGCTGGTAAATACGACTGAGTCGTTGTGATTCCCCATTCAAATGAACCTGTATCAGGTGTCAATCTTCCATTTAAAATTTCATAAAAAGCTGTTGTAGCACGAGAATCTTTCGAATACACTACAACTTTATCACCTTTTGCCAAATTCAAATGTACATCTTTAAACAAAGTTTCACCTTCTACAGAAACTGATAAATTTTCTACATTTAAAATCTGATCACCCGCTTCGCGTTCTTGCTCAAAAATAATCGCCGGATAACGACGAGAAGACGGTTTGATTTCGTTTACATTCAATTTTTCAATCATTTTTTTACGAGAAGTAGCCTGTTTAGACTTAGCCACATTTGCAGAAAAACGACGGATAAACTCTTCCAATTCTGCTTTTTTCTCTTCTGCTTTTTTGTTTTGCTGAGCTCTTTGTTTCGCTGCTAATTGAGAAGATTCGTACCAGAAAGTATAGTTTCCGCTATAGTGATTGATTTTTCCGAAGTCAATATCAGAGATGTGCGTACACACCGCATCCAAGAAATGACGGTCGTGCGATACAACTAATACAGTGTTTTCATAGTTTGCCAAAAAGTTTTCCAACCAAGCAATGGTTTCAAAGTCCAAATCGTTTGTAGGCTCGTCCATAATCAATACATCAGGGTTTCCAAACAACGCCTGAGCCAACAACACACGCACTTTGTTTTTAGGTTCCATATCCTCCATTTGCATATAGTGCAAATCTTCAGAAATACCTAAATTTGACAACAAAGACGCTGCTGATGAGTCGGCATTCCAACCGTCCATTTCGTCGAACTGAATTTGCAATTCACCGATTCTATCTGCATTTTCGTCAGAATAATCAGCATACAATTCGTCCATTTCTTTTTTCACGGCATACAACACCTTATTTCCCATCAATACGGTTTCCAATACTGTATGTTGGTCAAACATATTGTGATTTTGATTCAATACCGACATTCTTTTTCCTGGCTCAAGAATCACATGTCCAGAAGTAGGTTCGATATCACCAGCTAATATTTTCAAGAAAGTAGATTTTCCTGCTCCATTTGCTCCGATAATACCGTAGCAGTTACCTTGAGTAAAAGTAGCGTTTACTTCGTCAAATAAAATTCGTTTTCCAAATTGTACCGAAAGATTTGATACTGTCAACATATTATTTTGTCTTATTTTTTTAACAATGGTGCAAAGATACTATTTTTTAATTTATGGGAATATAATTATTGTTTCAAAACCAACTTTGCACGAAATCCTATAGAAACATAATACGATTCGGCTCCATTGTGATAGATAAACACTCGATTGTAACGAAAATCTCCGAATAATGCACCGCCCAATTTTCTATTTTCATCTGGTGTAAAAATCCATGAGGAAGTTTTGGTATCAAAGGGTTCAAAGGGTTGCAACCAATGATATTCTTGTTCGGTTAATAGTTGTCCCCATTTTTGAACGAATTTCGAGATATTTTGGTTGAGAATTCAAAATGTTTAGCACTTCACTCCATTGCATCTCTTTATGTCGATGTGTATTTCTCAAAAATTGTTGTTCTAAAATTTGTAATAATTCCATAATTGAAAAAGAAAACCATCAAGAAAATATAAAATCAGTTAAATAAAAACAACCTTATATTTTCTCAATGGTTTAAAAAATTAATCTATTAAATTCCTAAGATTCGTTTCCAAAGAGCTTTTCTTTTCTTTAGGTTTATCAACGCCGTATCCATAAGCGTATCCATAACCATATCCTTTAGAAGTATTTACATCGTTCAGAGCAAATGCCATACGTGGCAATTTGTTTTGAGTAAAGAAGTTTCTTGGTACATCCAACAATCTTCTTTCCAATTTGTTTGCTCTCACTACATACACTACCATATCTGCATTTGAACTAATCAACAAGGTATCAGTTACAGGTGCTACTGGAGCGGTATCTACGAAAATGTAATCGTAACTTTCTCTCAAATGTTCGAAAGTCTGTGTAACTTTTTCGTTGAGCAACAATTCTACTGGGTTTGGTGGAATATTCCCTGCTGGCAACACGTCAAATTGAATAAAATTATTTAGAGAAACAATGTAATCTTCGATTGGTTTATCTCCTTCTGTCAAATAGTTGGTAAATCCTCTTACTGGCATAGGGATATGCTCCTTCAATTTTGGATTTCTCAAGTCCATACCCATCAACAATACTCTTTTACCTGTGAGAGCAACAGCTGTTGCTAAGTTTACACAAGTGTGTGTTTTACCTTCTCCGGGAATAGTAGATGTTGTAAAAATCACTTTTGCACGATCTTTTGGCAACATCGATAAGATAAAATCAATATTGGTACGAATAATACGTACTGCCTCAAGAACTGAACTTCTACTATTGAGTTTGTTGATATCAAAAGGTTCAACAGCGTGAGGAATATCTCCTAAGAAAGGAATCTCAGTAAATTTATCTAAATCCTTTCTATCTTGTACTTTATCATCTAAAATATTTTTTAAATACAAAATAGCAAATGGAATCGTAACGCCAAGCACAATTGCTACTAAAAGTATAATCATAGATTTTGGCGAAACAAGTTTTTCTGTAGGAATCGCTTTATCGATGATTTTAGCATTGCTTTCAGTCGCAGCCAAGGTAATATTTGTTTCTTCGCGTTTTTGTAGCAAAAACAAATACAACGCTTCTTTTACTTTTTGCTGTCTATCGATGATTCTAAATTCTCTCTCTTGTTGAGGCACACGCCCCAATTTTGACTGCAATTCACCTTCTTGTCGCTTTAAATTATTTCTTACAATTTGAAGGGAGTTCAAATGCGAATGCAAACTTTGTAGAATATTCGACTTCAATTCTTTAATTCTATTATCAAGAATGATATAATTAGGGTTTTCAGTAGTCGAGCTCAAAGACATTCGCTGTTTGTCCAATATCAAAGAGTTTACTTCATTTATCATAGATTCCGCAGCAGGTTCTCCAGTAAAGATTCCATTTGGAATCAAATCATCTGATTTTGAACGAGCGATATGACCAATTAAATCTTTAGCGATACTAATCTGAGCTTCGTTCCTTATTGCCTCTTGATCTAATGAAGACAAATTGGAAATATATGATTTTACTTCAGATTCAACATCTGCAATGCGATTACTTTCTTTATATCTTTCAACGTTTTTTTCAACATCGCCCAGTTCTTCGGCGATGATATCCAAACGATTGGATATAAATCTAGAAGTACTTTCAGAGACAAAACGCTGGTCAGCAACTGACTGTCTATTATAAAAATACACTAAAGTATTTAAATAATCAGCCGCAAAATCAGGATTTGGATGCTTCAAATTTAATTGTAGCACACTACTTTGCTTGTTTGTTAAAGTTGTTTCAAAAGATTTTTGTAAATCTTCCACCGCTTTTAACCTTGGCTTTATAACAACCCTATATTTATCATGCAATTTTTTATTTTTTATATGAACTTTTGAAATAGTCAAAATTCCATTTTCAGTTGTTACTGGCTGACCATAATTAACATTAGTAAATGACTCATCATTTACATTTATTGTCAATTTATTATTTTCAATTAAAAAAGAAAGATTTTGTACTTTATTTCTTTCTTCTTCTTTTAGTGAATAGATTATATCAAACGGATTATCAATATAAATAAAAGATTCTCCTAATCTTCCTTGACTCCAAATTTCAACTGAAGCTTTTAATGAGTCAACTACCTTTTCGTGTAGAGTTCTTGATTTTAGAATCTCAATTTCATTTTCTATATTTCTATCTGAACCACCTAAAAACCCTCCTCCTTCAGTAAAAGCAGATAACTTGCTACTTAAATCATTTTTACTATCTTCTTTTAACAAGATTTTTGACTCGACACTATAGATTCTAGTAGCCTTTTTTACATAAATAAAGGCTAATGCTAGAGATAGTAATACACCTATTACAAACCATCTCCAATGAACTAAATATCTAAAGACTTCATCTTTTAGATTGACTTCCTGTTCTTTTATAATTCCTTCCATTTCTTATCTTATTGCTAAAGCTACAATTGCAATTACACTTGACAATATTGATAACATTACGGATACGTTAGGACCAACAGCAGATGAGTTAACTTTCACTTTATTTGGCTCTACATAAACGATGTCGTTTTGTTTTAAATAATAAAAATCAGAAAACATAAAATCTGATTTCGTCAAATCGATTCTTTTTGTAGTACGTACTCCATTTATTTCTCTAATGACTAAAACATTTGTTCTGTTTCCGTAAATACTCAGATCTCCTGCTTTAGCTAAAACCTCAGGTAAAGACACTTTTTCAGATTCAAAACGATATACGCCTGGTATAGTTACTTCTCCTTGAACAGCAATTTGATAATTCATTATACGTATATTTACTATAGGATTGAGAATATACTTTGATATTTTTTCCTGTAACTCCTTAGTAAATTGTTCTCTCGTCTTACCAGCAACCTTTAAAGTACCTAATATAGGAAATTCAATTTCTCCTTTATTATTTACTAAATACAATTGTTGCTGATACTGCCCAGCAACATTCTGACTCTCAGGATTTACCGTCATCTGCGTCATAACATTAAAAGGCTGAGCAGCTTTTGGATCTTGTGCTGAAACAATAATCATCAACAAATCATCCGTTTGAAATTCAGTTGAAAAATTTATTTGAAATAAATTTTTACTATCTATTTCATTGTAATAAACATAATTCTTTTTAGATGCACATGAAAACATCATCATGGCAACAAGCGTCAAAAACAAAGAGACTTTTAATTTTTTCATACATTTTTCTTATCTAATAAAGAGTATTCTGAATTTAAACTCACAAATTCTGGAGTTATTTTTTTCATATTTTTCACAACCTCTATAACATTATTTTGGTTTGCAAATATACGCAAATTTTCCACTTCTTTACTTATAACTTCAAATGTTTCATTTTGGTCTTTAGAAATCATAATTTTTTCGTGATGGGTAGGCAATGTAGTCGCTGTATCGTACAACAATTCTTCATACAACTTCTCTCCAGGTCGCAATCCTACCACTTTTATTTCAATGTCTTCATCCAATTTTAAACCAGCCAATTGAATCATTTTTTTTGCTAAATCGATAATCTTTACAGGCTCACCCATATCGAAAATAAAAATTTCTCCTCCTTTACCCATGGTTCCAGCTTCTAAAACCAATTGACATGCCTCTGGAATGGTCATAAAATAACGAATAATGTCTGGATGTGTAATTGTAATCGGTCCTCCTGCTTCGATTTGTTGTGTAAACAACGGTACAACCGAACCATTTGATCCCAATACATTTCCAAAACGCGTGGTAATAAATTGTGTTGTGTGTTCTATTTTGCTTGATAATGATTGTACATACTTTTCAGCTATTCGTTTACTTGCTCCCATTACATTACTTGGATTCACTGCTTTGTCCGTAGAGATCATAACAAATTTTTTCAACGAATAGCGCATCGCTAATTCGGCTAAATTCATAGTGCCTATTATATTGGTATTCACCGCTTGAATAGGGTTGTTTTCCATTAATGGAACATGTTTATAGGCAGCAGCATGATAGACGATTTTGGGTTGGTAAGTTTTGAAAATATGTTCCAGTTCATCCTTTCTACGAATATCAGCAATAGCATACACAATTTCTGTATCTGCTTTGATTTTCTCTAATTCTAAAGAAATATTATGCAAAGGTGTTTCAGCTTGGTCTAAAACAATGAGTCGTTTAGGATTGTATTTCAATAATTGTCTTACAATCTCACTACCAATAGACCCTGCTGCACCTGTAACTAAAATAGTTTCATGCGTTACATCTTCAGCTATTTTTTCATTGTGAATGGTGATTTCTTTTCTTTCAAGTAAATCCTGAATTTTGAAGTTTCGTATGCTTGATGAAATCTTTTTATGATCATTATAATCGGTTATTTCTGGAAGAAACAAGACCTGTATATTGTAATCTATATTGGTACGCACCTCTTTAACTTTTTCTTTTATAGAGGTACTATTGGATAGATAAAGTATCGCTTCTGCTCCTAATTTTCTGGCAATAACATACGGTTTGTCTTTTTGACCATATACAGGTAAATTTAACAATGAGCTTATCGATTTTGTAACTGTAGGATTGATAAATCCTTTAACAACATATTGTGATTCAGGGTCGTTTTTTATTGACATTGCCAGTGACACTGCTCTTTCATCCACACCATAAATAATCAATCCTTTTTGAGCGCAATTTGATATATAACGTTTTGAAAACAAGAAAAAAGTTTTAACAAACAATCGCAATGACAACAAAAAAAGTGTTGAAAGTACAAATACCAAGGCGATATGAGTCGTTAAATAAAACTTTACATCATATAATAAAAAATAGAATGTATTAAGTAAAAATATCGTCAACGAAGTTGAAAATTGAGACAATATAATCTTTCGTAAATCTATAAAAGTAGAGTGTCTTATTATACCAGAATACACTTTAAAACGCCAAAAATAAAATATATTTACTAATGTAAACAATACACACTCAAACAAATATTCTTTATTTTTAAATCCTGCTATTACTCCTTCGATCAAATAATTGATTATCATAAATGACAAAAATACCATCAATACATCGAGTAATAGTACTATCCACCTAGGTAAAAAGTTTATTTGTGTGATAGATTTTATATAATTTGTAATATTGTAATTTTGTTTCATATTGGGTGATTTTTATAAGGTATCACATTTATGATAGGAAAAAGAATCATGTAAAATTTATATATCTTTATTATACAGCAGAATAAAAACTTTAGTAAAACTTTAAAACTCCAACTTTTTCGTTCTCAATTCAAAATTTTGCCCTAAATACACTTTCCTTACCATTTCATCTTCTGCTAAATCTGCTGGTTTTCCTGCTTTCAAGATTCCTCCTTCAAACATTAGATAGGTTTTGTCGGTAATCGCCAAAGTCTCTTGTACATTGTGGTCGGTAATCAATATCCCTATGTTTTTCTTTTTCAACTTTGCTACTATGCGTTGAATGTCTTCTACCGCCACAGGATCAACTCCGGCAAAGGGTTCGTCTAACAAAATAAATTTTGGATCGGTTGCCAATGCTCTTGCAATCTCTGTACGTCTTCTCTCTCCTCCCGACAATAAATCGCCTCTGTTGGTACGAATGTGTCCTAAACTAAACTCCTCTATCAATGACTCCATTTTCGCTTCTTGTTCTTTTTTTGACAATTTAGTCAATTGCAATACACTCAAAATATTATCTTCGATACTCATTTTTCTAAATACCGATGCCTCTTGTGCCAAATAACCAATTCCATGCTGAGCTCTTTGGTACATCGGAAAATTGGTTATGTTAAGGTCGTCTAAAAAAATATTCCCTCCATTGGGCTTTACCAAACCTACAATCATGTAAAACGAAGTGGTTTTTCCTGCACCATTAGGGCCAAGCAAACCTACGATTTCTCCTTGATTTACCTCGACAGAAACGCCTTTTACTACTTTTCTGCCTTTGTATGTTTTGATTAAATTTTCTGCTCGTAATTTCATTTTACACTTTTTGTTTTGGCTGTACAAATTTGGCTATAAAGATACTTATTTCATATAATATTAACATAGGAATTGCTACAATAATTTGACTAATAAAATCTGGTGGGGTAATTATTGCTGCTAAAATCAATATCAATATGATAGCATATTTTCTATATTCCTTTAAAAATAAATCACTTACCAAACCTAATTTAGCAAGAAAAAAAATTACTACTGGCAACTCAAAAATCAAGCCAGTTGCCAATGAGGTTGTCTTTACCATTCCGATATATGACTTCACATCGATATCATTTTTGATTTCATCACTTACCGAAATTCCAGATAAAAAGTCCAATGACAAAGGTAAGAGGATAAAATATCCAAATAACACTCCCAAGAAAAACAAAATGCTCGAAACAATGATAAACCACACAGCATATTTTCTCTCATTTTGATACAAAGCCGGACTAATAAACAACCACAATTGATACAAAATCCATGGAAATGACATGATAAATCCAGCAGTAATACATGTCCACATCATCACAGAAAATTGTCCGTCCATCGTACGGTTTTCCAATGAAAAGGGCAATACTTTACCACAAAAACTGTCCATTCCTACTTGACAAAACCATTGATAGGAAATAAAATTTGCCTTTTTAGGTCCAAATATTACTGAATCAAAAATAAAATCTTTTATAAATACAGCTACAATTCCAAAAATGATGATACCCAATACACTACGCATGATCATTTTTCGCAATTCGCCCAAATGTTCTAACAACGACATTTCTTTATCTACCAAATGGCTCATACAATTCCTTCTTTTAATATGTCATGTAAATGTACAATTCCCTTGTACTCCGTACCCTCCATTACAACCAATTGCGTGATTTTGTTGTTTTCCATTTCGTTTAATGCGTTTGAAACCAACAAATCGGATGATATCGTACGAGGATTTTTAGTCATAATTTCTTCTGCTTTTACCTTATATATATCCACCGATTTTTCCAACATGCGTCGAATGTCTCCATCGGTAATAATACCGACCAATTGTCGGTTGTCCAAGACTGCGGTTACTCCCAATCGTTTACTCGAAATTTCGTAAATTATTTCTTGTATTCCCGCTGATGGACTCACTTTAGGCTGAGCCGTTTCCGAAAAAATATCTTTTACCTTTAGCAACAATTTTTTTCCCAAAGATCCACCTGGATGAAATTTTGCAAAATTTTCCGCCGTAAATTTTCTCATTTTCATCAGACAAATGGCAATGGCATCTCCCAACGCCAATTGTACAACCGTACTATTGGTCGGTGCTAAATTGTTGGGACAAATTTCTCTTTCTACAAAACAGTTAATTACAAAATCTGATTCTTTTCCTAAAAAAGAATTTTCATCAGCCGTCATACCAATCAACGGATTGCCATCTCTTTTCAACAAAGGCACCAATGCTTTTATTTCGGGGCTATTTCCACTTTTTGATATACATAATATAGTATCGTCTTGGGTTATCATTCCCAAATCTCCATGTACAGCTTCGGCTGCGTGTAAAAATACTGCTGGAGTTCCCGTAGAGTTTAAGGTAGCTACGATTTTGGCTCCGATATGTGCACTTTTCCCAATCCCCGTTACAATCAGCCTTCCTTTTGTATGATAAATCGTTTCGACAGCTTTTGAAAAATGTTCGTCTAAAAAGTCAATACTTTTCACAACACTCTCACTTTCAGACACCAAAACAGTTTTTGCAGTATCTATTATTTCTTTCGTTGAAAACACTTGTAAAATCTTTTATTAATTATTTTTGTTGTTTAAAGATTTATACTATCTTTATACTTGCAAATTTACTTCAAAAAAGCAATACAATAAAATGAAATCAAACGAAATTGACTTACATAAGGAATTAAAAAAACATTTCGGTTTTTCTCAATTCAAGGGGTTACAAAAATCCGTGATAGAAAGTGTCATTTCAAAGCAGAATACCTTTGTAATTATGCCTACGGGTGGAGGAAAGTCGTTGTGTTATCAACTTCCAGCGTTAATTTTACCAGGTACAGCCATTGTCATCTCTCCGCTGATTGCTCTGATGAAAAATCAGGTGGATGTTGTGCGTTCGCTTTCCAACGAAAATGGTATCGCTCATGTGTTGAACTCATCTCTCAACAAAACTGAAATCAATCAGGTGAAAAAGGACATTGCAGACGGTGTGACCAAACTCTTGTTTGTGGCTCCTGAATCTCTTACCAAGGATGAATACACCGATTTCTTAAAATGTACGACTATTTCATTTGTTGCCATTGATGAGGCTCACTGTATTTCGGAATGGGGACACGACTTTAGACCCGAATACCGCAACATCAAAAGCATTATTCAAAAAATTGGAGATATTCCAATCGTAGGTCTTACGGCTACTGCTACTCCAAAGGTTCAAGAAGATATCTTGAAAAACCTCGATATGCCCGATGCCAATGTATTCAAAGCGTCGTTCAACAGACCCAACCTTTATTACGAAGTACGCCCAAAAACCAAAAATATAGATACTGACATCATCAAATTTATCAACGGTTTTAAAGGAAAATCGGGGGTAATTTATTGTTTGAGTAGAAAAAAAGTTGAAGAAATCACGCAATTGTTGCAAGTAAATGGTTTCAAAGCTATTGCTTATCACGCAGGATTGGATGCAAAAACCCGTGCTAAACATCAAGATATGTTTTTGATGGAAGAGGCAGATGTGGTGGTAGCTACGATTGCCTTTGGTATGGGAATCGACAAACCCGATGTGCGTTTTGTGATTCACTACGACATTCCAAAATCATTGGAAAGTTATTACCAAGAAACAGGTCGTGCGGGTCGTGATGGCGGTGAAGGGTATTGCTTGGCTTTTTATTGCTACAAAGACATCGAAAAATTGGAAAAATTTATGACCGGAAAGCCTTTGGCAGAGCAAGAAATCGGAAATGCTTTGTTGCAAGAAGTGGTGGCGTATGCCGAAACTACTGTTTCGCGTCGTAAGTTTTTATTGCATTATTTTGGAGAAGAATTTGACGAAATCAATGGCGATGGTGCCAATATGGACGACAACACACGCAACCCTAAAGAACAAGTAGAAGCTAAAGAAAATGTTATCAAACTACTGAAAGTCATAGAAGAAACCAAACAATTATACAAATCAAAAGAAGTTATTTATACCTTAATAGGAAAAGTAAATTCTGTCATAAAATCGTACAAAATCGATGCACAGCCATTTTTTGGTTCTGGAAATGATATGGACGAAAGATATTGGATGGCATTGATTAGACAAGTGATGGTTCACGGATTGATTCGCAAAGAAATAGAATCGTATGGCGTATTGAAATTGACGGAAAAAGGTAATGATTTTTTGAAAAATCCTTCTTCATTCCTTATGACCAAAGACCACAATTACGATGAAATTTCTACCGATACCACGGGTGTAAACAACAAAGCCTTGGTTGCCGACGAAAAACTCATCGCTATGTTGAAAGATTTGCGTAGAAAGGTAGCTAAAAAAATGGAAGTTCCTCCGTTTGTGGTGTTCCAAGACCCATCGTTGGAAGATATGGCATTGAAATATCCGATTACCATTGAAGAATTGTCTAATGTACATGGAGTTTCTGAAAGTAAAGCGAAAAAATATGGGAAAGAATTTGTTGCTTTGATTGACAAATATGTAGAAGAATTTGACATTTTACGCCCAGATGATTTAGTTTTCAAATCGACAGGTGCAAATTCGAGCAACAAATTGTACATTATCCAAAGCATTGACAGAAAATTGCCATTAAACGACATTGCATCTGCCAAAGGATTGGATATGAATGCGTTGATTAAAGACATGGAACTCATCGTTTACTCGGGTACAAAGTTGAACATCAACTATTGGATAGAGGAAATTCTCGACGAAGATCAGCAAGATGAGATTTACGATTATTTCATGGATGCCGATACAGATGATATTGACACGGCTTTGAAAGAATTTGATGGAGATTACGATATCGAAGAATTGCGTCTAATGCGTATCAAATTTATTAGTGAAGTAGCGAATTAATATAAAAATCCCTTGAACCAATGTTCAAGGGATTTTTTATATCCATTATTATTTCTGACGGAAATAAATATCAATAGGCACTCCTTCAAAATTGTAGATTTCTCTCAATTTATTTTCTACAAATCGCTTGTAAGGATCTTTGATGTATTGTGGCAAATTGGCAAAGAATACAAACTGTGGTATTGCTGTTGGCAATTGCATACAATATTTGATTTTGATATACTTACCTTTAATTGCTGGTGGTGGATTGTGTTCGATGATTGGCAACATAGTTTCGTTGAGTTTGGATGTTGCAATGCGTTGTTTTCTGTTTTCATATACTTGCACTGCTGCTTCCAAGGCTTTCAACAAACGTTGTTTGGTCAATGCCGATACAAACAAAATAGGTACATCGGTAAAAGGTGCAATCTCTTTGCGGATTTTTTCCTCATATTGCTTGGTTGTCATGGTATCTTTTTCAACCAAATCCCATTTGTTTACCAAAATCACTACACCTTTTCTGTTTTTTTCTGCCAACCAAAAGATATTTTGATCTTGACCTTCAAATCCTCTGGTGGCATCAATCATCAAAATACATACATCACTATGCTCAATGGCACGAACCGAACGCATTACCGAATAAAACTCCAAATCTTCTTTTACCTTTGATTTTCTGCGGATTCCGGCTGTGTCCACCAAATTGAATTCAAATCCAAAACGGTTGTATTTGGTGTCAATCGCATCGCGAGTAGTACCTGCAATATCTGTAACTACAAAGCGTTCTTCGCCAATCAATGCGTTGATAAACGACGATTTTCCTGCATTTGGACGACCTACTACGGCAAATCTTGGCAATTCTTCTGCATCTGGGTCTGGAGCCTCCAATTCTGGCAATACCTCTACGATTTTATCCAAAACTTCTCCTGTACCACTACCACTGATTCCTGACATGGTAAAATATTCTCCCAATCCTAAATTGTAAAATTCAAAGGCATCTTGCTCTCTTTTGGCAGAATCCACCTTATTTACTACCAAAATGATAGGTTTGGTAACTTTTCTTAGCAATTTGGCAACCTCCTCATCCATAGGGGTAATTCCCTCTTCCACGTCTACCACAAAAACAATGGCATCTGCTTCGTTTATTGCCAATTCTACCTGACGACGTATTTCTCCTTCGAAAATATCATCCGAACCTTTTACATATCCCCCTGTGTCGATAACAGAAAATTCCTTTCCGTTCCACTCAGATTTTCCATAATTTCTATCGCGAGTAACACCGCTTACCGAATCTACAATCGCCTCACGACGCTGAATCAAACGATTGAAAAATGTAGATTTGCCCACATTGGGTCTTCCTACTATGGCTACTATATTTCCCATATTTTATTATTTTTGTTGGTATCCAAAACGCCTCAATTGATACGAATTGTTTCTCCAATCTTTATTTACTTTTACAAACATTTCTATATGCACTTGCTTTCCAAAGAATTTTTCCATTTCTTCTCTTGCCTGCATACCTACTTTTTTGATAGACTCTCCTTTGTGTCCTATGATGATTCCTTTTTGGCTATCTCTTTCCACCATAATCACCGCTTTAATACGGATGATTTCGTCGTCTTCTTTAAATTCTTCGGTTTCGATTTCTACCGAATACGGAATTTCCTTTTGATAGTTCAACAAGATTTTTTCGCGAATGATTTCGTTTACAAAAAATCGTTCTGGTTTATCTGTCAAGGCATCTTTTGGATAATACGGAGGCGAATCCGGCAATAATTCTACAATGCGATTAAAGACTTCTTGCACATTGAAATTGTTCAATGCCGATATAGGATAAATTTCCGCATTGGGCACTTTTTCTTTCCAATGTTGTGTCTGAGCCTCTAATGTTTCTTGGTTGGATTTATCTATTTTATTAATCAAAAGTAAAACAGGAACTTTTGCATGTTGAATTTTTCTAAAAAAATCCTCATCTTTTAGTTCTTTTTCACCAATTTCCACCATATAAATCAGCACATCGGCATCTTCGAAAGCTGTTTTTACAAAATCCATCATCGAAGATTGCAATTCGTAAGCGGGTTTGATGATTCCAGGTGTATCAGACAACACCATTTGAAAATCATCTCCGTTTACAATCCCCAATATTCTATGTCGAGTGGTTTGAGCTTTTGAAGTAATGATAGACAAACGCTCACCAACGAAAGCGTTCATCAGTGTAGATTTTCCCACATTGGGATTTCCGATAATATTTACAAAACCTGCTTTGTGTGTCATTTCTATTAGATAATTTACAAAGGTACGATTTAATGTATTAAATACAAAGTATTAAATACAAAGAAGTACAAATCCTGAATTTCTTGGGAAAGGGAATTGATTAGCTACATTCAACAAAATATAAAAAACTAATAAACATCTCAATTTTAAACATTTAATAAAAAACAAAAATAAAATAAACATCTTTTATCTATTTCATTACCAATTTCCAATCAATTGAATTAAATTTGTGAATCAAACAAAAAACTATGGCATTAAGTAGAATTTGGAGTGCTTTTATCATTGTAGCTATCTCCATTGCATTTGGAAAACATCTATTTTCAGACTCATACAAAGATATTTACAACGATATGATTGTTGGAAATTCTGGTGATACCGTTTGGTTGCAAACTTATCCGAAAAGTGATTTTTTCGAACTACACCAAGATAAAATCAACGATTCTAAAGAGATTTTATACAAAGAAAAACAAGAAAACATCACTTTGTATCGCATTCAAAAAGCCGATGGTATCATTACTACAAGTAAAATAGCTATCAATATCTGTTTGGGATTGATCGGTATTATGACGCTATTTATGGGATTTATGTCTATTGCCGAAAAAGCAGGTGGTATACGACTGTTGAGTCGATGGATTCATCCTTTTTTTTCAAAATTATTTCCCGAAGTACCCAAAAATCACCCTGCTTTTGGACAAATGATGCTCAATTTTTCGGCAAACCTTTTAGGATTGGACAATGCAGCAACGCCTTTTGGACTAAGAGCTATGGAAAGTTTACAAGAAATCAATCCTGATAAAGACAAAGCGTCCAATTCGCAAATTATGTTTTTGTGTTTACACGCCAGCGGATTGACGATCATCCCTGTGTCTATCATCGCCATAAGAGCATCAATGGGAGCCGAATCCCCTACTGACGTCTTTTTACCATGTATGTTGTCAACTTTTATGTCTACCTTAGCTGCATTGATTTTAGTAGCTGTAAAACAGAAAATCAATTTGTTGCAACCTGTATTATTTTTATTTTTGGGAGGAATATCCTTTGTAATTGCAACGTTTGTCTATTTTTTAGTTCAATTAGACAAAATGGAGCTTGATTCGTTTAGCAAAATACTGAGCAATGGACTAATACTTTTTATCTTTTTAGCTATCGTATTAGGAGGAGTTTACAAAAAAATCAATGTGTTTGATGCATTTATCGAAGGTGCAAAAGACGGATTTTCAGTCTGTGTAAAAATCATGCCGTATCTTGTAGGAATTTTGATTAGTATCTCCTTATTACGTACCTCGGGCGTATTTGATTTGATATTAGACGGTATTCGATGGGGAGTTTCTTATACGAGTTTAGACCCAAGATTTGTTGACGGATTACCCACAGCACTCATCAAACCATTGTCTGGTTCGGGGGCAAGAGGTATGATGGTCGATGCGATGAATACGTTTGGTGTAGATTCCTTTCAAGCAAAGTTGACAGGCATCGTTCAAGGTAGTACAGATACGACCTTTTATGTATTGGCTGTTTATTTTGGAGCTGTAGGTATCAGAAACACACGATATGCACTCGGTGTCATGCTTTTTTCTGATTTGATTGGGTTTATAGCCTCATTTACATTGGCCTATATCTTTTTTATATAACTTTTTGAAAAATAAAACAATGGAAGATTTTATAGCAAAAATTAGCGATTATGTTTGGTCGTATTATTTGATAGGATTGTGTGTACTATCGGGAATATATTTTTCGATACGCACGGGATTTTTACAGTTTCGCTATATTCCTACTATGGTTAAATTGCTTCTTACAGGAAACAAATCTACTCAAGGAATCTCTCCTTTCCAAGCCTTTTCATTGGCTATTTCTGGTCGTGTGGGTACAGGAAATATCATCGGAGTAGCCTCGGCAATCGCTTTAGGAGGTCCTGGTGCGGTGTTTTGGATGTGGTTGATTGCCGTATTGGGAGCTGCTTCTGCATTTGCTGAAGCTACTTTAGGGCAAATTTACAAACAAGAAATCAAAGGCGAATATCGTGGGGGACCTGCCTATTACATTGAAAAAGGGTTGGGTATCAAATGGTACGCTATCTTATTCGCCCTAATTACAATTTTGAGTTGTGGTTTGTTGCTACCAGGAATCCAAAGCAACAGCATCGTACAATCACTAAATCAATCGGTTAGCATTCCAAATATCACCGTAGCATCTGTGGAAATCAATACTGTAGGATTGGCAATTATTACTTTAGTTTCTATCATCATTTTTGGAGGTGTAAAACGATTGGGAAATGTAACTCAAATCATCGTACCTTTTATGGCGGTAGGATATATCATCATGGTACTCATCATTATAGGGATGCATTTTTCAGAAATTCCTGCCGCCTTTTCATTGATTTTTGAATCGGCGTTTAGTAACGAATCAGCCTTTGCTGGTATGATGGGGTCGGCTATTGCATGGGGAATCAAACGAGGAATTTATTCCAACGAAGCAGGGCAAGGTACTGCTCCTCATGCAGCAGCAGCTTCTGAAGTAAATCACCCTGCCGAACAAGGATTGGTTCAAGCGTTTTCGGTATATGTAGATACACTTTTTATCTGTACAGCGACCGCTTTTATGATACTTTTTACCGGAAAATACAATGTACAAAACGAAGCTACACAACAGTTTGTTGTTGAACATTTACCAGGGGTTGAATACACTTCGTTTACACAAGAGGCATTGAATCATCACTTCCCAAGTATCGGTTCGCATTTTGTAGCTATTGCATTATTTTTCTTTGCATTTACTACGATTTTGGCGTATTATTATTATGCCGAAACCAATATTGCCTATATTTTTAAAGGAAAGCGAAATGCCCAGGTTTATATTTGGATATTGAGAGTGTGTTTTCTATTTGCTATTTATATAGGAACGATAAAAGAAGCAAAATTGGCTTGGGCTGTAGGTGATATTGGTGTAGGATTGATGGCTTGGGTAAATATTATCGCAATATTATTGCTGAGCAATATCGTCATCAAAGTATGGAAAGATTACCTCAAACAAAAGAAAAATGGCATAGAAAAACCTGTATTTAATTCGAAAAAAATTGGTTTGAAAAATTGTGATTTTTGGGAAGACAAAGAGTAGAAAACAAGTAAAATTGAACAATTAAAGCATTATTTTTTTCGAAAATAAAATTTATCAAACATTTTTTTTAAATTTATACCGATAAAGGTTTGTTTTATCTCTAAAAATGATTTTTTAGCTTAAAAAATCGATTACAGAGATACGATAAACAAATAAAACAAAACAACTATGGAAGGAATTTATAGAATATTTGACATTCCCTATTATCAAAAGGGACATTATCCTCAGCAAAAAGCTTTGGTAAGTAAGAAAAACGGCGAATGGATCGCTACTTCTATCGATGAATATATTCAACAGGCAAATTATATCTCGAGTGCTTTGCTCGATATGGGAATCAAAAAAGGTGATAAAATCGCCTTGATTACCTCATCCAATCGTACAGAATGGAATATTATGGATATTGGTATTTTGCAGCTGGGTGCTGTAACTGTACCTATTTACCCTACCATTTCTGCCGAAGATTACGAATATATTTTGAAACACTCTGAAAGTTTGTATGTGTTTATTTCGGATAAATCTATCCTCGACAAATTGGATCAAATCAAAATGAATTTGCCTAAATTGAGAGGTATTTTTTCTTTTGACGAAATTCCTGGTTGTGCCAATTGGTCAAAAGTACTCGAAGCTGGAAAAAACATTATGAACCCTCTGCTTATCGAAGAACACAAAAATCGAGTACACCCAAACGACTTATCTTCAATTATTTACACTTCGGGTACTACAGGAAAACCCAAAGGGGTATTGTTGACACACAACAATATCGTTTCCAATGTGTTTGGTGGTACAGAACGCTTTGATTTGACAAAAGGTAACTTTAAATCGTTGAGTTTCTTGCCTTGTTGTCATATTTTCGAACGCACCGTATTGTATATCTATCAAGCCAATGGGGTTTCTATTCACTTTGCCGAATCGATTGAAACGATTTCGCAAAACCTTCAAGAGGTAAAACCTAATGTAATGACCGTAGTACCAAGAGTAGTAGAAAAGGTTTATGATAAAATTTATGCGAAAGGAAGCGAACTTACAGGAATCAAAAAAGCTTTGTTTTTCTGGGCATTGGGCTTAGGAAAAGATTTTGATGTGCCATTGAAAGCCGGTGCATGGTACAACTTCCAATTGAAATGGGCACGCAAACTCATTTTCTCTAAATGGAAAGAGGCATTGGGTGGAAATTTACATTATTTAGTATCGGGTTCTGCTCCACTTTCTGGAAAATTGGGTAGAATATTTGCCACGGCAGATATTCCTATTTTGGAAGGGTATGGACTTACGGAAACTTCGCCAGTAATCTCTGTAAACGACCGCCGAAACAACGGTTGGAAATTGGGTTCTGTAGGAAAAGTATTGAGCAATGTAACGGTAAAAATTGCCGAAGATGGTGAGATTTTATGTAAAGCTCCTTCGGTAACTCAAGGTTATTTTAAAGACGAAGAAAAAACAGCTGAAGCCTTTACAGACGGTTGGTTCCACACTGGAGATATTGGAAAAATCGACGAAGATGGTTTCTTGTTTATCACAGACCGCAAGAAAGAAATGTTTAAAACTTCGGGGGGAAAATACATTGCACCACAGGTATTGGAAAATTCGTTTAAACTTTCTCGTTTTATCGAACAAGTAATGGTAATTGGTGAGGGAGAAAAAATGCCAGCGGCTTTGATTCAACCAAATTTTGATTTTTTAAAAGAATGGGCCAATAGAAAAGGAATTTCATTAGGTTTTTCTTTAGAAGAAGTTTGTAACCATCCAGAGGTAAAAGAACGAATCAAACAAGAAATCGAACATATCAATCAAAAATTTGGTAAATGGGAGCAAATCAAACGCTTTGAACTCACACCAAATGTTTGGTCTATAGACACAGGAGAATTGACTCCAACTTTGAAATTGAAACGAAAAGTAATTTTGGAAAAGTACAAAGATTTGTATCAAAAGATTTACAGTAATACAAAAGAATAAGAAATAAAGCTGCCAATTGGCAGCTTTTTCTTATTTGTTTAACCACGCACGTAGCATCCAGTTTTCCTTTTCTTTTTCTCTGATCAAGTCACTCATCAATGCGTTGGTACCCTCATCTTCTTTTTCATCAGCCAATCCCATAATCAAACGCTCTTGCTTCAATAAAATTTGCTGAGCTTCGAAAATGTATTGCATACCTGTTTTGCCGTCAGTGATAATATCGTTCTCTTTGATTTCGCTCGTAGCCAAATAAGAAGAAAAATTTGACAACGGTTGCAAGTCTAATGTCAATAATCTCTCTGCCAATTCGTCAATAATTTCCAAAGTACGATTATACCATTCTTCGTATTTTACATGCAATTCGAAAAAGTTTTCTCCTTTGATGTTCCAATGCAAAGAACGCAAGTTTTGATAGTGTACTTGATAATTGGCCAACAATTGATTCAATGCCAACTCGTAAGTGTTTTGTCTGCTCATTATGTATAAAAAATTAATTAATATTATCCTTTGTATTTTATCACATTGTCTATATACAATGCTTGTTCCTCGGCTATGTATTTGTATTTTTTCTTTTCATAAACTCCTTCGGCAGTAACAGGCAATAACTGTGTCTCTCCTGATGGCAAAAATATTTCCATCGTTTTTTTATCTTCGCTTTCCAACAAAAAAGCACTGATTACCGCATCGTTGTCACTTGTAATGATAGGATTGAGACGCAGACCTTCGTTAAAAACCTGAATGCAACTTTGCCTCAATTCGCTCCACGTTTCACCAGCAGCAGAAAGACAACCATATTCGTCTTTTTGTCCTCCGATTTCTGGATTTACCTTGTTGTTACATGCGGTGAAACTCCCAAGAAGTAGTAAAGCTATTATCGATTTTTTCATATTCATTTACTCATTTACTTTGAGTATAGATACATATCAATCTTTATGCCAATGTAAACGTGCTTTTGTTAAATCTTCCTCAGTATCGATACCTATTCCTATGTGTTGGGTGCGTATCATCTTTATTTTCTTTCCGTTTTCGAGATAGCGGAGTTGTTCGAGTTTTTCGATGTTTTCCAACACGCCTGTTTCCCATTGTGTAAATTGCCTCAAGGCTTCTTTGCGAAAGGCATACAATCCTATATGCTTGAAATAAGGCATCTTTTGCTGTTTTTCTCTTGGATATGGAATTACAGAACGCGAAAAATACAAAGCGTTATCGTCCTTATCCAATACCACTTTTACATGGTTGGGATTTTCTATATCTTCCCATGCGGTGATTGGTGTCATCACCGATGCCAAAGAAATTTGCTTTTCGGTATCAGCCTCCAAGGCATCGAGCATAGCTTGAAGATTTTCTTTCGATACAAAGGGTTCATCTCCTTGAATATTTACCACTACATCGGTATCAATAGATGCGACAGCCTCAGCTATGCGGTCGCTTCCGCTTTCGTGAGATCTTACGCTCATAAATACACGACCACCTTCGCTCTCGATGAGTTGTTTTATTTGTTCTGAATCGGTTGCAACGATAACATCGTCAAACAATTGGGTATTTTTTACTGCAAGATATGTTCTCACAATTACTGGTTTTCCGTTTAGGTCTTGCACCAATTTGGCAGGAAATCTTGTAGAATTATACCTTGCAGGTATTACAGCTATTTTTTTCATAAATTAATTTAAAGTTTTTTGTCTATTGCTTCGAAAATGTATTATTCTTATTACACCATTTTCTACATCAATATCATAAAACAAAGAAAACTTTCCATCAAAAAACACTTTTAAAAAAAAGTTTATTTTCTTTACATATTTTGATAGAAAATAAGGATCTTTTTTCTATATTTCTTCTTCTTTTCTACAGCATCAATAATTTTATCGGCATAAAAAATAAATTTATTTATTTCATCCCAATAATCTAAGGTATTTTGAACACTAACATTCGCTTCTTTAACCCATTCTATCTCCATATCCTAGTTTCGCATATTTTTTATAACTTCATAACTTGGTACCGCTTTTCCTAATTTGACTTGTTCCTTTCCTTTTTCAATTTTTAGTAAATCTTCTTCTGCAAATAATCATACTCATATTCTGTAGTTATTTCAAATTCTATATTCATTTCTTTTAATAAAGCTATCAAAACCTCATTTTGACTATTTGTTGTTGCATGAACTAACATCCCATGCTATTCTATTTTTTTGTAAATATACGATTTTTATCTCAGTCGGCTTCACCTCGTATTTCAATTGTACATTATACATTATTAATTATCAAAATACTTATCCTCAAAACCTATCAAATAGGCTTTTTTCTGGGTACGAGTGAGGGCGGTGTACAACCAACGAACAGCGTCTTTTGACAGTCCTTCTGGTAAATAAGGTTGCTCTACAAAAACCGTATCCCACTGTCCACCTTGTGCTTTATGGCAGGTAACAGCATAGGCAAATTTTATCTGCAAAGCGTTGAAATATTCGTTGTTTTTGATTTTTTGCATACGCAAATAGGCTTGTGAAATGTCCTCGTAATCTTTGGCTATTTCTTGATACAACATTTGATTTTGTTCGTAAGTCAAAGCAGGTGCATCGGCGTTAAGTGTGTCCAAAAGCACAATGGTATCAAAGGGGGCTAAATCGGGATAATCGATCATTTGTACGCGTACGGATGCAAATCTAAATCCATACAATTCGATGAATTTGTAGATTTGCAATATCTCCATCACATCGCCATTGGCTATAAAATCGGTGATTTTGCTTTCTTTCAACCAAAAATAATTGTTTTTTACCACCATTACCAAATCTCCTGCACACAACTCCCCTTCTCTATCCAAAATTTTGAATCGTATCTGCTGATTGTACTGATTGGCTCTCTTGTTGGAACGCACAATAAAAATGGTGTCCTCTACCCCTTTTCGACTGTACGAATCGTGAATCGCATCGAGTATATCGTAGCTGTCGGTCAATCGCCGAATGTCTTTGAAATATTGGGTTTGAAAATTGAAAAACTCAAAAAAATCTTCTTCTATCATTGAACGCAATTCGGTGGCATTGTACAAAATACCTGAATCTTCCGCCTGACGAACCACTTCGTTTAATTCGATTTCTTCGACTTCGACGGGAAAATTACTACTCAAATAATAACTGCTCAACGCCGGACTTTCCTCGCTGCCTATCGGTGGCAACTGGGCGGTGTCTCCTGTAAAAATCAATTGACAATTGGTGCCCAAATACACATAAGTAATCAAATCTTCCAACAGGGATTTTTGCGTTTTTCCGATGTATTCTGTTGCATAATCTGAAATCATCGAAGATTCATCTACAATAAAAACCGTGTCTTTGTGTTTGTTTTTTTTCAATACAAATCCACCGTCTTTTTGCGAAAAATAAATCCATTTGTGAATGGTATATGCGGGTTTGTTGGAATATCCAGCAATTACTTTTGCTGCTCGCCCCGTAGGTGCCAACATCACAGATTTTTTGCCAATCATAGCCAATGAATTGACTACCAAAGAAAGCATTGTAGTCTTTCCTGTACCTGCATATCCTTTCAAAATAAACAAACGATCGTCTTGAGTTTGAAACAAAAAACGAGCAATCATCTGTAAAAATTGCTCTTGTTTGGCAGTTAATGCTACCGACGATTGATTGACTAAATGGTAATAAAATTCGTTTGAATTCATAATATGCTAAATGTGATTTCAACTACAAAGTTAGCCTAATATTTATGATTGAAATAAAAGATATAAATAAATATCACATTTGTACCATATTTTTTTCTAATTTTGCAAACTAAAATTTACAAAAAGAGGTATATTCAAAAGGATTGCCTCTTTCTTTTATTATTGTTATGGAAATATATATTGTCCCTTTTATAGCCGTAATCCTTGGATACTTGATTGCGTTAGTGATGCAACCGAAAAACAAACAGGTTGTAAAATTACTTTTGGCATTTAGTGGTGCTTTTTTGTTGACGATGACGGTTTCGCATTTACTTCCCGAAGTCTATGCCAACGAAATTGTAAAAGTAGAACACTCACATTCGCACGAGCACGATGAACATATACACGATGAAAATTGTGAGCATTCGCACGAGAATCCTTCGAAACATATTCACAACGAAGAAGAGCATGTACATGATGAACATTGCTCTCACGGAAGCGAAGATGCACATATACATCACGATCACGGTATGATGAAACACATTGGTTTGTTTATTATGTTGGGGATTATCTTTCAAATCGTTTTGGAATATTTCTCTCGTGGTGCCGAACACGGACATACACACACACACGAACATCAAAAGGCATTTCCGCTGACATTGTTTATTAGTTTGTGTATTCACGCTTTGTTTGAAGGTATGCCTATTAGCCAGCATTCGCATTTGGCTTGGGGAATCGCCATTCACCACTTCCCCATTGCTATTATTTTGACATTGTTTTTCATCCAAGGAGGTTTGAACAAAAAAATTATCGCATTGTTTATGATCTTATTTGCGGCAATGACGCCTGCAGGAACCTATATTTCTGATGTATTGCCGTTTTTACAAACCTATTACACTGAGATTTCAGCTTTTGTAATTGGTATCTTATTCCACATTTCCTCAACCATCATTTTTGAAAGTAGCGAAGGACACAAATTCAATGCGGCCAAAATGTTGGCAATTGTATTGGGAATCGCGTTGGGGTATATGATTAATTAAGAGATTGAGAATTTCTAAATGCCGAAAGCTTTAATGCCGTTAGGATCTAATCTCTAGTGTCGAAGACTCTAATACCGAAGGTTTAAATATCGTCAAGCACTAAATTGCGTAGCACTATGTACTGGATATTACTTATTATAGCAGGAATATTTGAAGTAGCCTTTACTTTTTGCTTAGGAAAGGCAAAAGAAGCCACAGGAAACATGGTATATCTGTGGTATTTAGGATTTGCTGTTTGCACATTTATCAGCATGAGTTTATTGGTAAAAGTATCTCAAAATTTACCTTTAGGAACTGCTTACGCCGTTTGGACTGGTATCGGAGCCGTTGGAACGGTATTAGTAGGAATTTTTGTTTTCAAAGAACCCGCTAGCTTTTGGCGATTGTTTTTTATTAGCACACTCATCGCCTCGATTGTAGGATTAAAAGCAGTGTCGAATTAGTGTAAGCATTAGCCTTAATACCAAGTCCCAAGAAATTCAGGATTTGTATTCTAACTATTTCTTTATCTTTACATAATTATAAAATGAAAAAATTCACTACATTTTTATCATTAGTTGTCTGTTTCACAATATATTCCCAAGAAGTTTTATGGCAAAAAACAGTCGGTGGTTCGCACGCCGATTATTTGTTTGACATGGTTCCAACAGTAGATTATGGCTTTTTGTTGGCTGGTAGTTCGGTTTCAGACAAATCGGGACTGAAAAAAGAAGAAAACAAAGGTGATTTGGATTATTTCCTTTGGAAAATGAATCGTGAAGGCAATCCCGAATGGCAGTTGAGTTTTGGTGGAGATGGGCAAGATGTGTTACAAAGTATAGTGCAAACTTCAGATGTAGGCTATTTGTTGGGCGGTTATTCCAATTCTGGAATTAGTGCAGATAAATCGAGTGAAAATTTTGGAAAAAACGACCTTTGGTTGGTAAAAATCAATGCAAAAGGGCAATTGGTTTGGGAACAATCCTATGGTGGATTAGGCAACGAACAATTGATAAAAATCATTGAAACTCAAGATAAAGGATTTTTGATTTTAGCTACTTCCAATTCGGATAAACATGCGTTTAAATCGCAAGATAACTTCGGAGGTTTGGATTTTTGGTTATTGAAAATCAACGCTTTTGGACAATTGGTTTGGGAGAAAAGTTTTGGTAAAAATTACAACGATATTCCTCAAGCGGTTGTGGAATTGCAGGACAGTTTTGTGATTTTGGGCAATTCGTTTACTAAATCGATAAATCCATCGGGTTCAAACGATATTGTAATTTTAAAATTAGACAAACAAGGAAATTTATTGCAACAAAAAACAATAGGAACTTTAGAAAATGATTTTTCTAACGATTTATTTTGGGATAAAAACACTGAAAATTATACCCTAACAGGAACATCTTTAGAAAGCGGAATACAAGAAATTGTGTTTTGGCAGTTGGATAAAAATTTTCAAATCATTCATAAAACAGCACATTCCTTTTCGGGCGATGTACAGTTGAGTTCGACTGTAAAAACAAAAGACAATCAGTATTTATTAGCAGGAATTTTACAAGATATTCGCACGAATAAACAGCAATATTTTTCGTTGCTATTAGATGGAAATGGAAATAAAATTTGGGACAAAATCATAACTACCGACGGCGATGATTTACTGAGAAAAGCCGTATTTACCAGAGACCAAGGAATAGTTTTGGCAGGAAATTCTACAGGAAAAAATCCACAATACAAGAAACAAAGCATTGGAAAAGAGGATTTTTGGATTTTGAAATTGAAAGACAACGGAAAAGAATTTATTCAACAAACACCATTGGAAGCCATTCCCAATCCTACAGCCGAATTTTCACAAATAGTCATTCATCAATCGTACAAACAAGGCGAATTGAGCATATATGATATGAGTGGGAAATTGTATCATTCCGAAAAAATAAAACACGGAATAATTCCCGTAGATTTTAGTTCGTTTCCGCAAGGTGTTTATATTGTTTTTGTAAAAACAGACTCGTTTGAAAATTCAATAAAAGTGATTAGAGAGTAATATGAAGTACTTTTTCTATATATTACTATTGATTTTTAGTTGGAAAAGTTACCCCCAATCCTCTACAGAAAATCATACAACAGAGATTGTTTACCCTAATGGAAAAACAACAATGCTTCCTAAAGCAGAGGTTACTACTACTTATTTCGATGGTTTTCAACGACCGATTCAAGTGGTTAATAGTCATACGGGAAATTTTATTCTCAATACTATTACGCATATCGAATACGAGAAAAATTTAGGGCAAGTAAAAAACTATTTGCCTTATGTAAAATCTGCAATAAACAAAGGGAGCAGTGGTAGTATAGGAAGTTCTTTTTTGAATAATATACATTCTACTCATTTTGAATCCAATGCAAAAAGCGAAACGCATACCTATTATCAAAATCGCTTTCCTGATGAAGGGCAACATCCGTATAGCGAACAACGAGTAGAGGCTTCGCCCAATGCTCGAGTAATCGAACAAACTGCGGCAGGTACAACTTGGTCTTTGGCTTCGTCTGCCAATGAAAATCATCGCCATACGCAACGCATACAATATGGGTTTAATACTGCAAATGAAGTAAAGAAATTTGTGGTAAATTCTTCGTGGAATGCCACTCGTGGGCTGTTTGTCAATCAGCTGAGCAATGGTGGATTTTTTGCAGAAAGTAATTTGCAAAAGAAAACTATCAAAAACGAAAATTGGCAACCCAACGACGGAAAAAATAATACCGTTGAGGAATTTTCTACCTTGGATAAAAAACTGATTTTGAGGAGAACTTACCTCAACAATGAGGTATTAGACACTTATCATATTTATGATTTTTACGGCAACCTGTCCTACATTCTCCCACCAATGACAAACGGTGCTATTGATGTGATGTCGTTGGAATTGTATGCCTATCAATATTTGTACGATCACAAAAACCGTGTGGTAGAGAAAAAACTCCCTCAAAAAGATTGGGAATACATCGTCTATGACAAAAACGACCGAGTAGTTTTGACCGCTCCGGTCTATAATCCTTTTGGTACAGAAACGCAAGGTTGGACATTGACAAAATACGATGCCCTGGGCAGAGCAATTCTCACAGGATATTACGACCAACATAGCGTTTCTTCTGCCGATAGAAAAGCCTTACAAGATTTGATAAATTCCTATCCGAGTTATGCCGAACAAAAAACCACCACTACACAAACCATCGACGGTTTGGCGGTGCGATACAGCAACGAGCAGTTTCCTACGCAATACAAATTGCTAACGGTGCAGTATTACGACGATTATCAATTTCCACAAGCACCTACACAGTTTGCTGTTGTGCAAGGACAAACACCTTTGCAAAAAGTAAAAGGATTGCCCACAGGAAGTTTTACGCGTACACTGACTCACCCCAACGAAATGAAGGGTTCGCACAGTTATACGCTGTACAACAACAAGTATCACATCATTAAAACCTATGCAACCCATCATTTGCAAGGCGATACAACTACCGAATACAGTCGCAATTTTCAAGGATTGGCAACGCAAAGTATTACTACACATAAGAAAAATGCACAATCTACGCCCTTGGTAGTAAAAGATTTGTATAGCTATACGCATAAAAATCAGTTGCACAAACACCAACAACAAATAGGGAATCAAGCCATAGAAACCATTGTAGAGCATAGTTACGACGATTTAGGAAATCTTACAACCAAAAAAGTAGGTGGGAAAACCACACCTTTGCAAACCGTACAATACAAACGCAACATAAGAGGTTGGCTTACCGACATCAACAATGCCAATCCACAACAAGCCGATGCAGAGCAGTTGTTTAGCTTGCAACTCAACTACAACCAAAACCCCAATGTGGCAGGAGCAAAACCGCTCTATAATGGCAATATCAACAGTACAATATGGCGAACACAAACCGACGGAATTACTCGAGGTTACCGCTATTTGTACGACCCATTGAACCGACTGACACAAGCCCATAGTTTGCAGTATCGCTCGGCATTGAATGGCTATTTGCTACAAAACGATTACCGAGAGCAATTGACTTACGACAAAAACGGCAATATACAAACCCTACAACGCACAGGGGCAACCATCAATGGGCAAACGGTACAGATAGACGATTTGCAATACAACTATTGGGGCAATCAATTGCTTGATGTAGCCGATGCTACCAACCACACAGCAGGATTTAAAGACGGTAACACCCAAGGAATGGATTATGTCTATGACAATTTGGGCAATATGACCGAAGACCTCAACAAGGGGATTTATCATATCAAATACAATCATTTGAACCAACCGGTGGAAGTACATCTTTCGCAAGGAAAAATCTATTATCTTTACGACGCCGTAGGCACGAAATTACAAAAACGCATACAGCCCAACCAAGGAGCAGTAGTTACGAGTGATTATACGCACGGTTTTCAATACGAAAACGGCAATTTACAGTTTTTTGCCCAGCCCGAAGGCTATGTAAAACCACACAACGGTGGTTATTTGTATGTATATCAGTACAAAGACCATTTAGGGAATATCCGTTTGAGCTATGCCGACCTCAATCAAAACGGCAGTATCGAACCTGTAAGCGAAATCATCGACGAGGCGAATTATTACCCATTTGGATTGCAACACGAGGGGTATAATATGTTAGCAAGTACCAATCATCGCTACAAATATCTCAACAAGGAGTACGAAGAACGATTGAGATTGAATGTTGTAGAAACGGATTTCCGCCACTACAACTCGGCAATTGGGCGATTTAGCTCAATAGACTTGTTAAGTGAATTAGCACCAAACATTACTCCGTATCGTTATGGATTTAATAATCCCATATATTGGCAAGATAGAACAGGGTTGTTTGAAAGCGAGATGGAGGCGAAATCATTTGCATTGAGAAATAAAATGTATTGTGCAGAAATATTTAGTGATGCAGGAACTTGGATGGTTAGGTATGATGCAACTACATATATGAAAATTGGCACTACTCTTAAAAGTTTTTATAATATTGGTAACCTTCTTGTTATAAATTTCACAGAAATAATGAGTGCTGATTCTTCTGGAGGAGGTGGATTGGGAGGTGTTGGTTCTGGTTTAGGCACAACAGGAAATTCATCAAATAACAGTAGTGGAGGTAGTTTCGGAAATCAATTAAATGATTTCAATAATGGAGTTATGTTTACTGCAACCCATGTTTCTAATATTTTTGAAACAGGTGCGTTAAGAGCAAAGAAAAATGCAACACCAAAAGATTTAAAAGCTATTTCAAAAATAGTCAAAGTTACAGGAGCTATTTCTATTGTTGGTAATGTTTCTACATTAGGAAGTGCTATTTACTCTTGGAATAACAACAAGACATGGGGAAATACTACAAGAGTTGGAGTTCAGATAGGTATTATAACTATTGAATATGGTTTAAATTTATGGATACCAGGAGTTGGAGTTGTTGTAGGAATAGCTCTAAATGCATTAGAAAATGAGTATGGAGAACAACTTTATAATTATATAGATTCTTAAAAATGAAAAAAATTTACAAATTAATGATTTACAAAATATACAGAATAGCTTTAAAACAAAACGAAACAGTACCTATTGTTATAGGTTTCACTTGCTTTATGTCAATATTTGAATTGATTCATATCGTCATTGCATTAGGTTTTGTTGAAATACTCTTAAATGTTCAAATTAATATTAATTCAGATTCTGACATTATTTTTAAAATTCTCTTTATAACATTAGGAATAGGATTAAATTATTTTCTTTTTTTAAAAAACAAATGGATTTATAAATTGAACGAAAGATATAGTTCCCAAAATAGAAATAAATTCAGAGACAATTTGACATTTGGTTTATATCTTTTATTTTTAGTTTTTTGTATTGTTTTTATTACTTGGATAAATGAAAATAAATAACACTTGTGGGAATCCTGTATATTGGAGCGCCCCAAGCGGAGCAGATGCAACCTCTATTTATCACAATGGAGAGTTGATGGGGTGGCAATTTACAGGCGAAGACGCTAAAGATATTTTTATGCTATTGACAGGACAAACTGCAAAACAAGAATTAGAAGTAACTGTACAAAATATTATGAAGTTGTCTTCGTTTGATAAGGATGGTGAAGGGAGTGGAAGCAGTAGTAATAATAGTGGAGGTGATAAAAAAAATAGTTTTCTAGGAAATAGAAATTATAAAAGTTATAACGATTTTTATCAACAACATTTGAAACAAAAGTTTTTAAACAATTTTACTTTTGAAGATGCTATATATCATTATAATTTTGGTAAAGGAGAACCTGTTTATGTAAATTTAAGTTCTTTAAATTTTGATGGAATTACAGTGGAAAGATTTTAAAATATAAATTAGAATATCAAGATCATAAAATGTTAGTTGTTAATTTTTTAGGAAATGATTTTGTAAACAATAGAGTAGAGCAAGGGTTGATTTACGGAAATATATCATTAGTATATATTGGAAATAATAGAATAATGGCTTTACCCAATACATACAATTTTGAAATACACCATGGAAAAATTTTTACAATGAGAAATTTTTTAACTTTTATGGGAGGGATGTTTAATGGACACGGTACGGCTTATCCTATATACTTTAATGGTACAACAAAAATTAATACACGATGAAAAAAAACATCTTGATTTTACTGTATGTCTTATGCTTCAACTGTACAAATAGCTATAGAAGTGATAAAGAAATTTTCATAAACCAACTAAATAAACTGTTACAAACAGAATTTAAAGTAAATGAAAATAGAATTGGTTTTGAAACAGAACAAGATTTTAGTTCGCAAACTACTACTCTTATTATACCTTTGTCCAATGAAGAAGCACAATCGATTTTATATGCTAATTTGAAAAAGTTCACTTATTATGAAAATAAAATAGATAGTTTAGTATACAAAGGTTATCATTATTCAATTACAAATGATGAAAATTTTAATAGAGAAAGTGTTCATATAAATTTTAGTAAAGACAATCCTATGTTGGTCTATATCGTTCATTTTCAAAAGTAAAATTTTAATATGTAATGAAAAAGACATTTAGGATTAAACGCCGTAGAAACCGACTTCCGTCATTACAACTCGGCAATTGAGCGATTTAGCTCAATAGATTTGTTGAGTGAGTTAGCCCCAAACATCACTCCGTACCGTTATGGGTTTAATAATCCTATATATTGGCAAGATAGAACAGGTTTGTTTGAAAGCGAGATGGAGGCGAAATCATTTGCATTGAGGAATAATCTGTCTGGTTTTGAATTGTATAAAAGAACCGACGGACTTTGGGGAGTTGATCATAATTCGATTTCTTATGTACGCGTAGGAGAAAAATTGCAAGTTGCTTATCTCATAAAAGATGAAATGATTTTTGAATTATTTAAATACGACGGTACTACAGGTAGTGGTGGAGGTAGCGGTAGCGGAAGTAATTCTGGTAGTGGTGGTAGTTTAGGTGTAGCCAATAATATAAGTGGAATACCCACTGCCTGTTGTCACCATAATGTTGCTATTCCTAATGGTTCTAATAGTAGTTTTTTAGGTAATAGTTTTAGTGGTTATATTCAATACGGAGGAGGAATGAGTTCTGGCTTTATAGGCTCTTCTTTAGGAAGTAATGGAGTGTTATACGGTTCAATGAATAATATCTACAGTCCAAGCCTTGATTTAAATACAAGAGTTAACCTCTTGAAACATATTTCAACTTTAATGGATGGAATTAGTATAGGACAAGATTTAATAGATAGTTTTTTTCCAAATAACGAAGTGGATATAAGGTCTTTTAATTATATTAGAACAGACACTATTTGGTTTAACTCTTTCAATCCTGTAGGTGCAAAAAGTAGAGCTTATGATGTAATTATCAGTAATGGAAGAGGATATATTATTAACGGAGATACAATTAGATAAAATGAAAACAACAACAATTTTAATACTCACATTAATATGTGTGTCGTGTAGTGAAAATCAAAAAGGAAATGAAATTAATCACGACAACCTTTTTATTGAATATGCTAAAAAAGAAAAAAGTGATTTTGATTTTTTGCAACAAGAAATTTTAGAAATAGAAAAGTCAAAACGAACAACTGAAGGATATGAAAATTTCAAGCAAAAAACTGAGGATTATATTACATATTTAGATGAAATCATTGAAAAAACTACTGTTGAAAACAGTAATCCATTTTTTCAAAACGACCAAGAAATCGCAGAGAGTAAAAATTTTATGAACCTAACAAAAGAATATCTTTCTTGTTTTGAGAAATTTGAACTTTCATCAACTTCTAAACTAAGAATAGAAAAACTTTTAGGGGTGCATGATGTTCCAATAGGTGAAAATAGTTTTGCTTTGTATATGTATTGGTATTTCAATGGTTATTCTCCAAAAATGGTTGTTTTTCAATTAGAAAAAAGAAAAAGAGATGTGTTGTTAGTAAAAAAAGATGTTTTATTAAACGATTAGGATTGCATGTTGTAGAAACGGATTTCCGCCACTACAACTCGGCAATTGAGCGATTTAGCTCAATAGATTTGCTAAGTGAGTTAGCCCCAAACATCACTCCGTACCGTTATGGGTTTAATAATCCTATATATTGGCAAGATAGAACAGGGTTGTTTGAAAGTGAAATGGAGGCGAAATCGTTTGCGTTGAGGAATAATCTGTCTGGTTTTGAATTGTATAAAAGAACCGACGGACTTTGGGGAGTTGATCATAATTCGATTTCTTATGTACGCGTAGGACAAAAATTGCAAGTTGCTTATCTCATAAAAGGAGAAATGATTTTCGAATTATTTAAATACGACGGTACTACTGGCGGAGGCGGTGCAGGAAGTAGTTCAGGTAGTGGTGGTGGAAATATAGGAGGAAGTGGAAATTTATATAATGGTACTAACGGTGTAGTTTCGTCATTACAAACTACTCTTGATGTAATTGGAGTTTTCGATCCAACAGGTATTTCTGATGGAATAAATGCTGTAATATATTTAATTAACGGAGATTATGGAAGTGCTGCTATTAGTGCAATATCAATTTTGCCTTTTGGAGATTTAGCAAAAGGAGGGAAATATGCATACAAAGCCGCTTCTGTTGCTGAACAAGCGACTAAAGTAAGTAAAGAAATTGGAAAAAACTCTATTTCATTAAGGACACCAAATAAGATTATTCATTATGACTTAGTTGGAGCAACTCATAAAGGGGTTCCAACCCCTCATGTACAACATTCATATAAAAATTTTAATCCAAATACAGGTGAAATTTTTTGGAATAAAGATAGGCATTGGGTACGTCCTATGACACAACAAGATATTAGAACTATCTATAATCACATAAATAGAAAAAAATGATAGAAAAAAATGTTTGGACAGAAACAGATTTTATTGATATGAGTTGGCATGACTCTTTAATTCATTCAATATCTTTTCCAGATAACAATTTCGAGTTTAAAATTGAACTTGAATATATATTTAAATGGGATTTAAATAAGCAAAATGTTTATGATTTATGGATTTCGCCTTGTACTTTGATTTTTAATGATGTTTCTAATTTAGAAATTTCTATAGATTATAAAGATTCAATGTCATTGTATATTTCAGAAATTATTATGAAAAACAAAAGAAAATCTGTCAATGGCAAAGTGT
Organism: Capnocytophaga sp. ARDL2; assembly: GCF_041530365.1. Lineage (NCBI taxonomy): Bacteria > Pseudomonadati > Bacteroidota > Flavobacteriia > Flavobacteriales > Flavobacteriaceae > Capnocytophaga > Capnocytophaga sp. ARDL2. The sequence goes on along the minus strand of NZ_CP168034.1, from coordinate 1,166,419 downwards.
TTTTATATGATTATGAAATATTATTAGATAAAGGGGTTATCAAATTTAGTGCTTCTGGGTTTAAACAAATTGTAAAACAACAACCTATGCTATTAAGGTAATTTCAATTACTCTTGGTGTTGCAGATAGTTTAGGAGCATTTGATTCATTGTACAATTCTTTTAATTAATATATTTATGGCACCTTTATTTTTGATAATAAGTTTAATAATAGTAGCTATTTTCTTATTTGATAGAACTATATTGAGTAATCCAAAATACAACAAATACTTCATTGTATTAGGAACTTTATTTTTTCTATTAGCTGTTTTGTTTAAAGATATAAAAGGAATTGAGTTTTTAAAAATCCCTATTATTCAATGGGTTTCGTATAAAATTCTTGTTTGGATAATTGTGAAATTTTATGGTCGAGAACCGAAAGATACATTTTGGAGTAACGATTTATCGTTAATGAAAGATGGTATTCTCAATGCTATATTTTGGTTTGTTGCTTTTATTTTTCCAACAGTGTATTTCTTGTCGAGGTAAATTTATAATAAAAAATGAAAACAACAACTATTTTATTACTCACATTGATTTTTGTTTCGTGTAAAGAAAAACCGACAAATGTACCCAATTTACCTAAAGAACCCTTGGTATTGGATAGGTCTGTGATGAATGTACAACATTCGTTTACAGAAGACATTGTTTATCTTAAAAATTCAAATGAGGAATTAAGAAAAGGAGAAGCAAAACTTTCTTTTTTGATAGATAATTATTTGGAAAAGCTCGAATATTATCAGCGTTTGTGTACAGGAGAATACAATCCTTTTTTTGAAAAGGGAAAGCGAACAAAAATGACCAAAGAAGGAAAAGAATTTATTGAAATTTCCCACCAATTTGTTAATGAAATTAGTGCTTTTAGCGAAAATGAAAAAATAAAAAATAGAATTTTTGATTTGCTGAATGTTGAAAATTTCGTTTTGGAGGATGGTTGGCAAATCCCTTATATTGAATATAATTTTCGTGATTTGGATTGTGAAACGTTTTATTTTTTATTGGAAAATAGAAAAAAAAATATATTGTTGATTGAAAATCAGATGTTATTAAATAAATAAAAATACACGATGAAAAAAATCTACACAATGATATTTTGTTGTATCAGTTATTTCAATTTTGCACAAGAATCTAATGTACAAACGGTAAACAATGCCGTGTTTCCAGTGGCTTTGCATACAGGTATTCCGCAAATTGAAATTCCACTGTTTGATGTAAAAACGCAAAATCCTAACTTCTCTTTTTCACTAAAAGTAGAAAACAATCACTATGCATCGATCAATAAATATTTTTCTACCAATGATATAGGAGACTGTTGGTCGTTGAACCTAATAGGTAGTATTGCAATTACTTCGGGGTATGACGAATCTTATTATTCCGATTTTCATTCTAAAAACGGAAATGCTGTTTATCATTATAGCATAATGGGATTGACTGGAAAATTTGTAATCGTTAAAAAAAATACGAATTTTACAATCAAAGTGTTAGAACAAAATGATTATGCTGATATTCAATTTCATTATACATATTCAAATGAAAAGTTTCGATTGCATACATTTACTATTACTGACAAGCATGGTACTAAATATCATTTTGCAAATAGTGCCAAAGAAGGAGTTTCCGAAGGGGCTTTTACAAATACACTGTTTGCAGAAAAACGAACTTTTTATGTAAGTTGGATACAAGACAAACACAATAACGAATTATTGAAATACAATTACGACGAGGAAAATACAAAAACTGTAACATTTAGAAAAAAATACAGTTGTAACTTCAAATCTGTTGATATTATTAATAAAGGCACAATTGAGCTTTCTCCTAAACAGTCTCCAAAAAGAAATTTGAAGTATAAAAATTTAAGCGGTCATGTGATAGCGGATATAGATTTTGAAATGACCTCTAGTTTTTTCAAAGTAGCATTAGGCAAAGTAGTTTTTCACAACAAGCAAAGAACAGCTAAAAGAACCTATCAAATATTCTATGATTTGATAGGTGGTTCTCCTGATAAAAATTATAATGGTTTTTATCACAAAATAGAATGTCCTGATAATGGTTTTATTCCTGCAAACCTCTATTTTTCTTTAGGAGCTGTTTCAAAGATCATCACTCCAGAGGGCGGTGTAACTTTTTATGAATACGAACCTAATACTGTTGGGTACAAAGAATATACAAACCTCACAAGAGCTACTCCTGGAAGACCTGTTTATAATATGATTCTAAATGAATTTAAAACTCGTGTTGCTGAAAATTATACTTTTGAAGAAATTCCTCTAACTTACGATGCTCAAAATGGTGGCTATTGGGTTGATTTGACATTATACGAACCTTATGATACAGATATTTATAGGCAGTTATTTATTGATTTTAAGTTAAATCCTATTTTTACTAATTTTCCACAGCACTCTTTTTATTACCCTAAAATATACGCTGTGAATTCTAAGAAAAACAATCCTCAAACGGCTGTTTCATCATATAATCAACTAAAAAACAACACCAATTGCTTTCCTAAAGCAACATTGAATAGGGTATTAGATGATGAAATTTATTTTATAAAAATAGAACCTGAATACAAGCAGTACTATGAATATGTAAGAGCCTATTATAAAAAGGCTAAACCGTTTAACCAATTGAAATTTTACAATTATACTTTGGGAAGTCGTATCAAACGAATAAAAAGTTTCTCAAAAAACACCACTAATATCAATTCCAATCAAAATGTGGTCAATGAGCAATTGTTTTCTTACGAAATTCCCAATCATCCGCGTACAAGTAGTGGATATTCGCACTATTTTACCACTTATTATACAGATAATTGGTATAAAACCAGAAACATCATCGATTTTCATTCTTTGATTATGTATAAATTTATAACGGTAGAAACGCCTAGTAAAGGTAAAGTTATCAACGAATTTGATTTATCAGAATCTAATAGTGTATTTAAAAGTAAATATCCTTTCGGCATAAAAAAATACAACACTCTGAATCAATTAATTGAAACTATCGAGATAGAGCAAACATTTTCACCTGCTCCATATAATTTGAGTATAAATGGGAATAGCGTTTCTATTCACCCTAAAATGTTGTCTGAAAAATCGACCATTTCATTGTATGAAAGCAATTCAAACATTCCTAATAAAACTATTATTGAGAGTTCGTATGATAGTATTACCCAAAATATGACTCGACAAAAAATACATTTAGTAGGATTGAATGAAACATTAGACAAACAAATCAGTTATTCAAAATTGGGAAATGCGTATTACAAAACTCAAGTAGTCAATACCAAAAACAATCAACCACTCAATCGTACGAAATGGGATTATCAAAAATATGGATTGAGTAATTTTCAACAAGGGTATAATTTAACGAAAACTCATATCGCCAAGGCAGAATTACCATTTGAGATGGAGCAAGAAATAACTCGTTATGACAAAAACGAAAATATACTCGAATATAAAACAGCCAAAGGTGTATGGGTTTCACAAATATGGGGATATAACCAAACAGAATTGGTTGCAAAATTGGAAAATGTGCGTTATTCGACGATTCCTACATCGATAATTAACCAAATTACACAATATTCCAATCCATTGCAATACAATGAAAATTTGTTAATTACCGCTTTGAATCAATTGAGAAATCATTTTCCTCAAGGATTTGTTACAACCTATTTACATCAACCTTTGGTAGGTGTGAGTAGTATAACCGACCCCAACGGTAGAAAAGAATCCTATCGATACGATAGTTTCAACCGTTTGTATCAAGTAATCGACCACAAAGGTATTATAATCAAAGAGTATTTGTATAATCTTAAGAATTAAAGCGTAAGTAATATTTTATAAAAGAACTTTGGACAATAAAAATTATTTTGTAATTGTTTTATCAATTTAAACTCGAATCCGTATATCATCTGATATGTAAAAACAAGAAGTTAAGAGGAATTCAATGTAAAAATGTAAATTTAATACCTTATCTTTGCAAAAATTTTCCCACATGAAAAAATTACAATATATCATAGGAGCAATTGCTCTGATAAGTAGCGTACAAACTACAGCACAAGATTTTGAATCTAAAAAGTTTACAGACGGAAACAAAGGAAAGTTCTTTGCCTATTGGGGTGGAAACAGAGGTTATTTTTCCAACTCTGATTTGCATTTCAAAGGAGCTGATTATGATTTTGTTGTTCATGATGCATCGGCTCATGATAGACCTAAAGGTTGGCACATCGACTACATCAATCCATTGAGATTGACGATTCCTCAAACCAATTTCCGTATGGGGTATTTCTTTTCTGACAAGTGGAATGTGTCATTGGGATTTGACCACATGAAATACGTAATGACTCAAAATCAAGTAGCAAGAGTTACGGGACACTACCCAAATGTAGGTAGCTACAATGAGGTAATGCCTGATGGAATGACCAAACTCACACCTCATTTTTTACAATTTGAGCATACAGACGGACTCAATTATGTAAACACAGAATTTACCTATACAGAGATATATCAAAATATTTAGGTATCAGAAACACAGACAAAATCCAAATAAATGCGTTAGCAGGTGCAGGAGTAGGATTTTTGTATCCCCGTACAGATGCAACTGTTTTAGGTCGTGGTAGAAAAGACTCTTTTAATGTAGCGGGTTGGGGTACTGGTGCCAAAATTGGTGCAAATATTACTTTGTTTAAACACTTTTTTATTCAATACGAATCAAAAGTGGGATATATCGACATCGTAAAAAGTCCAACATCTGACACAGGAAACGATTCTGTCTCTCATGATTTTACCTTCTTCCAAACGATAATCGCCGTTGGAGGAATTATCAAAATAAACTAACAACACCATGCGTACAAAATCAATTAGAAAAAATAAAATCAATGTAGTAACCCTTGGTTGCTCAAAAAACCTTTACGATAGTGAAGTATTGATGGGGCAACTAAAAGCAAGTGGTAAAGATGTAACCCATGAGGCAGTAAACGACAAAGCCAATATTGTGGTGATCAACACTTGCGGATTTATCAACAACGCCAAAGAAGAATCAGTTAACACCATCCTCGAATATGTAAACAAAAAAGAACAAGGATTAGTAGATAAAGTATTTGTTACAGGTTGTCTTTCTGAGCGTTACAAACCAGATTTGGAAGCCGAAATTCCAGATGTGGACAAATATTTTGGTACTACAGATTTACCGTTGTTGCTCAAAGCGTTAGGGGCGGATTACAAACACGAATTGTTGGGTGAGCGATTGACGACTACTCCAAAAAACTATGCATATCTCAAAATTTCTGAGGGATGCGACCGTCCGTGTTCGTTTTGTGCGATTCCGATTATGAGAGGAAAACACATTTCTCAACCTATTGAAAAATTGGTAAAAGAAGCGGAAAATTTGGCAAAAAACGGCGTAAAAGAATTGATTTTGATTGCACAAGATTTGACCTACTACGGATTGGATTTATACAAAAAACGCAACCTTGCCGAATTGCTGGAAAACCTTGCCCAAGTAGAAGGTATTGAGTGGATTCGTTTGCATTATGCCTTCCCAACAGGCTTTCCGATGGAGGTATTGGACTTGATGAAAAAAGAACCAAAAATCTGTAATTATATTGACATTCCATTGCAACATATCGCTGATAATGTGTTGAAATCTATGCGTAGAGGTACCACTTATCAAAAAACAACCGATTTGTTAAAAGAATTTAGAAATCGCGTACCCGAAATGGCTATTCGTACTACTTTGATTGTAGGCTATCCTGGTGAAACAGAAGAAGATTTCCAAATTTTGAAAGATTGGGTAAAAGAAATGCGTTTCGAAAGATTGGGTTGTTTTACCTATTCACACGAAGAAAATACCCACGCCTATACATTGGAAGACGATGTGCCAGAAGAGATAAAACAAGTCCGTGCCAATGAAATCATGGAGATACAAGCACAGATATCGTGGGAGTTGAACCAAGAAAAAATCGGAAAATCGTTCCGTTGTATCATCGACCGCAAAGAAGGCAATCACTTCATCGGACGCACCGAGTTCGATTCGCCAGATGTGGACAACGAAGTACTCATCGATGCTACTCAACACTATGTAAAAGTAGGTGAATTTGTCAATGTAGAGATTCACAATGCTACAGAATTTGATTTGTACGGAACACCAGTAAAGTAAATAAAAAAAGAGACTGTAAAAAACAGCCTCTTTTTTTATAACATTTAAATTTACCATATAATAAATTTAGAAATTTAATTATTCCTCCTTAAAAAATTAAAAAACTTTTGCATTTATAAAAAATATAATAACCTTGGAACTCATTTTCTCGAATCATAAATAATTAATTAATAATATTCATTAACAATGAAAAAAATAATAATATTATCAGCTTTTTTACTCACATTATTCAATGTTTCTGCTCAAGAAACTGAAACAGATAGAATGAATATTCTTCGTGAAAACTACAACAAGAGCATGGAATATGATACGGAAATTGGTTTGATTAGACGATTCAACTCAAAGGTAAGTATTGAACAATTCCTAAAAGAAACCTCTAACCTTTATCCACATTTGGAGAAGGTTGAAAAATGGTTTGAAGATAATTTAGACAAAACCAAATTTACATCTGTTGAAGAAGCCATTACTTTGTATAGAAAAATGTACGAAACAACAGAACAAAATTTAAAAACAAGAGGTTATTTACCTATTGAAGAATAATAATGAAAAAGAGGCGACATTTCAGCCTCTTTTTTTTTTGACATAAAAAAATCTTTTTCTTTAAATTCATTCTAAAAACAATAGAATTATAGTATCTTTACGACATCAAAACATTTAGACTATGACACAGATACTACTCATATTTATTTGTTTGGCAATCGGTATCGGATTGAGATACAGCAAAACTTTTCCCAAAAACACACCTGCCGTTCTCAACGGCTATATACTATATGTAGCACTTCCGGCAATGGCACTATATTACATCCCCGATTTGCAATTGCAATGGTCGTTGTTATTACCAATTGGCGTAGCTTGGATTTGTTTTACCCTTTCATTTTTGTTGTTTGCTTTGTTGGGAAAAATCTTTCATTGGTCAAAAAAACTGATCGGCTGTTTGACACTCACTGCAGGTTTGGGAAACACCTCATTCGTTGGCATTCCGATTATTACTGGACTATATGGTGACGAGGGAATGAAAACACTAATTATCGTAGATTTACCTGGTACTTTTGTCGTTTTATCTACTTTGGGAATTTTGACTGCTACCTATTATGCAAAAAAATCTGCTAAAAATGAAAGCGAAAGTCTCATTCAAAAAATCATTTCTTTTCCTCCTTTTATTGCATTTTGTTTTGCTATACTTTTACTAATCCTCGGTATAGATTTTCCTTTCGAGTTGAAAGAAGTTTTCAAAAGATTAGCTGCTACCATATCCCCTATTGCGTTGATTTCGGTAGGTTTTCAACTCAAATTCAAAACCTATAGCAAACACTTTGGCTTTTTGGGATTGGGACTTGCATATAAATTACTCTTATTCCCCTTTGTGATTTTCACTTTATATTATTACATTTTAGGATTCAACACTTTAGAAACAAAAATATGTATCATAGAAGCAGCAATGGCTCCTATGATTACAGGAGCCATTTTAGCCAATTCATACGGTCTAAAACCCGAATTGAGCAATATGATGGTCGGTTTTGGTATTCCAATATCATTTCTCACTATCGGATTTTGGTATTTTCTAATAGAATGGAGTATAATGTAATATTACAAACCAATCACCAAATTTTTCTCTACCCAACCAACGGTTTCATCTACCAATTGCACTTGATACCAATTATTTTCTTTTGACAAAAGTCTACATTTGGTTGCTTGTGGTAAAGTCATAATTTCTCTAGAAAACTCTCTTTGTTCATTTTTCAATGAAGCAGATTTCAAAGTCAAAACATAATGAGGTGTGGTTAAATAATTTTGCTGAAATTTTACTATTCCATAGCTAAACAATGCCAACGGAAGGGCAATCCAAAACGCGTAATTTCCGATTTTGGTATTATTTGCAACATACAATTTTACAGCAAATCCTACCAATGTCAAAACACTGAACAACAAGGCAATCATCGACCAAGTTCCAATAGAAAACATTGAAAACAAACTATAAAAGACTTCGCTTGTTTCCATTTGAAAATGACGATCAGGTGATTCTATTGGACGTAAAAACTGTAAATTTACCCTCGCAGCTTTAAAGTCAGGTTGCACTTTCAACACTTGTTCGTAGTGATACACTGCCCAAACTGTATCTTGCTGTTTTTGATAGGCATTTGCCAGATTGTAATGAATATCTACGTTGTAAGGATAGTCTTTCAACAAAGTTTTGTAGGATGTAATTGCTGTAGGAAAATCATTTTTTTCATAAGCCGTAGTTGCTTTTGAAAACAACGATTGAGCATCCTGTGCAAACAACGAAATTGAAAAAAACAGTTCACACACTATCAGTAACTTTCTCATATTATTTTTTCAATTGTTTATCTAAATTTTGAATCGTTTCTACTGCCAGTTGATAATCATTTTCTGTATTTTGATGATCAACCAAGGCATATCTTGCCATTTCGCAAGTTTCTTTCAACTGTATAAATTGGCTGATTATTTCCTCCGAAACATTTTTTTCCTGTAACAAAAGAGCAATTTTTTCCGAAGTCAAATCTTTGATTTCCAACTGATATTTTCCTTTTAAATAATTATGTAAACATTTTTCTAAGGTAAAATAAAATTCAGTAGGATTTTCTATTTGAGCTTTTGCCTGAAATAAATATTTTTTTGCCAATTTACTTTGATTTTCCTTAGGTAAAAAATCTATTTTTTTTGAATATTTTTTTCCAATAAAAAGCATAGGAATAGCAACCAATGGGATAAAAAACAACCAATCAAAACTCTTAGATTTTGCCCATCCTAAACGTCCTTTGTTTGTATCAAATTGTTTTTTTATAGATTGAACAACCGTAGTATCTAATTCTTTTTCGTCCAAATCACTTTCTATTGGTGGTGTATCTCCCTCAGTTATTTTAAGATTTATTTCATTTGTTTTCAATATTTTATAAGATTGCGAAGCCAAATCAAAATACGAAAACTCAATCGGTTCGATGGTATAATCACCCTTATATGCAGGAACAATCGTGTAGGTATAGGTACGCGAACCTTCCAATCCGTTTTGAATATTTTTAGAAAAATTGTCTTTGATGGTCGGTTCATAGATTTCTAAATGTTCTACCGATTTCAAAGTAGGCAATTGAATCAAATCGAGATTCCCTTTTCCTTTGAGAGTGATGCTGAACGTCATCGCTTCCCCAGCTTTGTGAATGGTTTTATCAATTGTTTGCGACAGATCAAAACTACCAACCGCTCCCGAAAAATTGACTGGTTGATTGGCTACAGGCAAAGCTTTTGATTGAATTTTCACAGGTTGGGAAGCAATAGTAACACGCTTTCTATCCATTTGCGGACGACCAAAAGCATCAAAACTATCGGTAAAATCTTCTTGAATCATTCGCATTTTTACAGGCTGAATTTCCAATGTACCTTCTTTTTGAGGCATCAACACCGCTTTTTTCAACACGATTGAGCGATATTTCTTACCATTGTAAGTTCGCTCTTCAATCGGCGGATTTCTATTATCTTCTGTATAGTTCCAAAAATCTTTAAACACAGGAGCTTGTTCAAATTCGATATCATTTGCACTCGAAAAATAACTCACATGCAAGATGTACTCGATATAGATTGGTTCGTTTACATAAGCCGAGTTTTTGCTCACTTTTGTTTCGATATGAACCCCTCTTCCCGCATCTTGAGGAATGCGAAATTGAGGACGCTGTCTTTGTTCAAATAGTTCGTCAAACTGTTGCATCATTTGCTGATGACGTTGCATCTGTTGTTGCATTTGCTGTTGCATCTGTTGATACAATTGCTGATGTCTGTTTTGCGGAGATTGCTGACGGGGCTGTTGATTTTGATATTTTTCGCTCACCTCTATGCGGATGGGTTGGGTTTGGTATTTTTTTCCTTGGTATTCCAGTTGAGCACTTTCGATGGTTATGGTTCCATTTTTTTTAGGAGAAAGTACAAAAGAGATTCCTGACTCGGTAGTTACTTTACCATTAATATTAGATGAATTATGAAAACGATTGGGACCACCATAAATTTGAAATCCATCAAAATTTGGCAAAGAGATACTACCATTTACATTAGAAACAAAATAAATTTCTATCACATCGTCGGGAGCTATTTTTGAGCGATTTACCTTGACTTCAAACACCACTTGGGCAAAAGAAGTTGTGGAGATAAAAAACAGCAATAAACAAGAAACTATATGTTTTAGCATAAAAAATATTCGTTTTTATAAAATTGCTACAAAATAAATAAAAAGTTCGGAAAAAAATTCACAAAATACCATTAATGAAGGTTAAAGACATAAAAAAACCTTCTTTAGCAAGAAGGCTTTCGTGACCCGACTGGGGCTCGAACCCAGGACCCCAACATTAAAAGTGTTGTGCTCTACCAACTGAGCTATCGAGTCTGATGAAGTGATCCAGCTAGGATTCGAACCTAGGACCTACTGCTTAGAAGGCAGTTGCTCTATCCAGCTGAGCTACTGGACCCCACCATGAATAACAATTTAAAAATCAAAAATTATGAAAATCTTTGTCGGGGTGGCAGGATTCGAACCTGCGACCTCTTGGTCCCAAACCAAGCGCGATAACCGGGCTACGCTACACCCCGAAATATTTTCTGTGCGGAGAGACAGGGATTCGAACCCTGGCATCGGTTACCCGATGACAGATTAGCAATCTGCTCCGTTACCACTCCGGCACCTCTCCTATTCATATAAATGAATGAACTTTTCTCGTGATCCAGTTAGGATTCGAACCTAAGACCTACTGCTTAGAAGGCAGTTGCTCTATCCAGCTGAGCTACTGGACCTACCATTATAATACTTAAAACCCAAAAATTATGAAAAATACTTTGTCGGGGTGGCAGGATTCGAACCTGCGACCTCTTGGTCCCAAACCAAGCGCGATAACCGGGCTACGCTACACCCCGAAATATTTTCTGTGCGGAGAGACAGGGATTCGAACCCTGGCATCGGTTACCCGATGACAGATTAGCAATCTGCTCCGTTACCACTCCGGCACCTCTCCTATTTTTTCTTACAATGATAAGAACTTTTCTTTTTTAAAAGTGTTGCAAAAGTAGAACTTTTTTCTACAACAAGCAAACTTTTTTGAAAATATTTTATTTTTTTATCTTTCTCTTTTCTATCAACACCTAATCTTTCGATGATAATTCAAATACTTTTATCAACTCCTGAAACGCTATATATTTCTCTTTCAAATGATTTACTTTTTCTTCCGTCGTAAAAATCATTTTCTTTGTAGGCATCTTTTCATTAACGATTGTTTCAATTTGAAAATTATAATTGTTTAACTTTCGCCTTAAAAACGAAACCAAATCATACATATTTTCTTCAAAACTCAATTTGGTTCCTTCTGATGGAAATTCCAATTGTAAAATATTTTCATTCAATCGCTTTTCAGCTATTTGCATATTAGACGCCATCACCATACGACCAGTAGTATAATAATTTTTCTCACATTGCTCCCACAAATCATACAATTGTGCTTCGGAAAAACTATCCTGTGGTTTGTTTTCGTCACTCATATCCATGGGGTGAATGCTCGATTCTAATTTGCGTTTGTTTTCTATGCTCTTCAACGACAAACTCGAATAAACTTCTCCTTGTGATTCGGCTACTTTCTCTTCTTGAGTTGAATTTACTATTTGTTTTACTACATTTTGCACCGAAGTTTGCGATTCTACGGATTGAGTAGCGAAATACGAAGTGGGAATTATGAAAAATTTACTTTTTTTTTTTCAGTCTCTGGATGTGTAATTGATCCCAATTGCATCAAACACAACTCAATCAACAATCGCTGGTTCTGACTGGTACGATAATTCAAATCACATGTATTGGCAATTTCTATCGCTTCTATCAACTGAGCTTGCGAAAGTTTTTGTGCCTGAATTTTAAATTGCTCTTTTACCTCGTCAGATACTTGCAACAACTCCAATGTCTGGGGATTTCTACAAACCATCAAATTACGGAAATGTGAACTCAAGCCCATTACGAAATGATGTGGGTCAAATCCTCTTGCCAATATATCGTCAAATCCCAACAACAACTGAGGTAAATCATTGACAATCATACTATCAGTTACTTTTAGATAAGTATCATAATCCAATACATTGAGATTTTCTGCTACATCCTTATACGTCAAATGATTTCCACAATACGAGACCACACGGTCAAAAATAGACAAGGCATCACGCATCGCTCCATCTGCCTTTTGTGCAATGATTTGTAGAGCATCTTCCTCAAATGTAATATTTTGAGATTTTGCTACTTCCATCAAATGCTCTTTGGCATCCTGAACTGTGATTCGTTTAAAATCAAAAATTTGACAACGAGACAATATCGTAGGAATAATCTTGTGTTTTTCAGTAGTAGCTAAGATAAAAATAGCATGTTTTGGCGGTTCTTCTAAGGTTTTCAAAAAGGCATTGAAAGCTGCACTCGACAACATGTGTACCTCATCGATGATATATACCTTGTACTGCCCCGTTTGTGGTGGGATACGCACTTGGTCTATCAAATTACGGATATCTTCCACACTATTATTAGACGCCGCATCGAGTTCGAATACATTAAACGCAAAATCCTCTGTAGGGTCGTCGTAGCCCACTTGGTTGATTTTACGAGCTAAAATTCTCGCACAGGTCGTTTTACCGACACCACGAGGACCGGTAAACAACAAGGCCTGAGCCAAGTGATTGTTTTCGATAGCGTTTACCAAAGTATTGGTAATCGCCTGTTGTCCTACCACATCTTTAAAAGTTTGCGGACGGTATTTTCTAGCAGATACTACAAATTGTTCCATAAATTCTGTATTCGAATGGCAAAAATACGGTTTTTGTTTAGGATTGGCAAAATAAATTTGAGGTTGTATCATTTTTATACAACCCCTCAATTTCATGCATCAATGGTGTAAAATCGTGCTTGAACTGTCGAAAATCGTACATGTACGATTGGTTCATTTCAGAAGTAAACAGTACTTTTGCCCTATAAAAAAAAAATATTTTTAACATTCCTTTTGGTTTTATTTAGCACTGGATGAGCACATTATCAACTCCTCGTCTGAGAAAGTAATGTCTATAAATACAACAAACATTCTATTATAAAAACTCTTCACAACTCATGGAGCTATCTACAAATCCTACCCGACGGTAGTGTTTTTGTAAATGAATACGCTTCTCGTACAATAAGCAAATTGGGAAGTAATTATTCTCATGATTTTTTCTTTCCTAACCAACCTAAAAACGTCAATCTGGAACATTCTATCGTTGTTGACGGTAAAATTTATATATTACGAAGCAAATCCCTTACGCGTATCGAATCATTTTTGTTTAACAATATCAGTAAATACAAAGAATTGGACAATACGCCCGATGGGTATTTCTTTTCAAATATCTTTGTAAATAACAAGACCATTTATTGTATAGCAAACGACGGTGTCAATAATCAAACCATCGTTTATCGCATAGAAAACGACCAAATTGTACCTATTTTCAATAAAAAGGATATTGGTTTTATATATTTTCAGACAAAAATCAATCGTATGTGGGTAGAGTTTATCCTTCGGAAAACAAAACAGAAATTTATTCCCTAAAAAACGAGCATTTCACTCTTGTAAAAACCTTAGATTTTACATTGGACAATTTCATTTTTTTTCATTAGACGATTTCTATTTTACAAATCGCATAGATATAGACAAAGGAATTTTACGCAATAAAAACGGAAAAATTTCATCTAAAAAAAATACCCTCGATTGTTCAACGATTTCAATTCTGATACTATTTTTTGTATAGGTCAAACGGATGATGGCAAAGTATGGGTGGGTTCGTACAATGGCTATTTGAGTATCATTGATGGCGAAAAAATCACACAAAGCAAGGCAAATGACATCAGATTTCTACTAGGATGTCGCAACTATGGCAATCAACTGATTGTCAACAACGAAAACGGTCTTTGTATATCATTATTCAACTCTGATTTTAAACAAAAAACACTTGCAACGGATGTAGCAGGATTTTACAATTTTATCAGTAGTGATAATATTTTGTATGTAGGGACAAATACATATAAAAGACTGATGTACAAAGCGGTAAAAGACCTTGAAAACTCAGCGGTAGAATAAAAATTTGCGAGAAAAGAACAAAGTTTGAATCTATATAACATAATGATTACCGTTTTGTACGGAGAGATATAACCAAACCTATTTATGAAAAATTGACCAATCATCTTCATGAATACATAGCAGAAGGCGAACAAAACTATAAAAAACATCATTTATCCGAAGCAATATGGATAGAGGATTATTTAAAAATTCAGAAACGAATTTTCTCAAAAGATTACATAGCAATCGTTCTAGACGATATGCACGCTCGTTGCAAACGCATGCTTTAAAAAAATGGAGAAGCTGTTTTGATAAAGAAAAACTGGGAAGAATGTTATGAGTTTTGCAAAACCTATTCGATAGACTATTGGGTTACATTCCAGAGAAAGAGTTTGGTAAATACCGCACATATTGAAAAAACACAAAATCTATACATCTTCTTACCCAACGACATCGTCATAAAACTTTCCCCTCAAAAATGGAAAGAGCTAAAAGATAAAATTGATTTTTAAGGCAAAAAGAGGCTGTCCGTTAATTTACAGACAACCTCTACTTACATATATACTATATAGTGAAGGAATTAATGTGGCAGTTTTTCTCTAAAATATCCATATACCCAAGTACCAAAGATTGCACTTAATAATGTGATTGAAATTACAGTTGCTCCCAATCCTATTTGAGCAAACAATGGACCTGGACATGCTCCTGTAAGTGCCCAACCAAAACCAAAGAGCAAACCACCATAGATTTGTCCTTTGTTAAATGTTTTAGTTGCAATGGTTATTTTTTCACCATAAATGGTCTTTATGTTGAATTTCTTGATTATAAACACAGAAATCATAGCTGTAAGCACTGCACTCCCTATGATTCCATACATGTGAAAGGATTGCATTCGAAACATTTCTTGAATTCGAAACCAACTTACCACTTCCGCTTTGACAAACAATATTCCGAAAATAATTCCTACGATTAAATATTTTATCAAGTGAAAACTATTGTGTTTTAATTTGCTTTCATTGATACACATTGCATCTTGAGTACGTATATTTTTTTCTTGATTCATCTTTTTATTTTTTTAAAGTGATAAAATATAAGGCAAGAGTACATTTGCCATAAAAAACCCTCCCATCATAAAACAAATAGTAGCTATCAACGATGTTAGTTGCAAATTTGACAATCCCATAATGGCATGCCCACTCGTGCATCCACCTGCATATCGCGTTCCAAATCCTACCAAAAAACCACCGACTACCATTAATACAAATCCTTTGAGGGTAAACAAATTGTCCCATGTAAACAAATCCATAGGCACGATTTGACTATAATCGTGGATACCATAAGTCGCTAATTCGGATTTTAAATGCTCATTTACGATAATTTCATCGGGATTTGAAAGAAATTGAGAAGCAATAATTCCTCCTATAAAAACACCAACTACAAACAATATATTCCACAATTCTTTTCGCCAATTATAGTTGAAAAAGGGAATTTTTGCTGGCATACACATCGCACAAATATGTCGCAAAGATGAGCTAATTCCAAAACTTTTATTTCCTAAAATCAATAATGTAGGTACTGTCAGACCTATCAAAGGACCTGCAATATACCAAGGCCAAGGTTGTTTTATAATCTCTATTATACTCATTGTAATTATTTTTTACAAAAGTAACTAGTACATTTCTATAGTTGTGTAACTAATGTTACATAGCAAAAAAAAAACTCGCAAACTAAAGTTTGCGAGTTTTTTTTAAATTAATATAGAATAACGAACTATCTTATTAAACTAAAGTGTCCTGTTGCTTCTTTTTCTAATCCTGTTCGTTTATCTACGTAGATTACTTTGAACCAGTAATCAGTTGCTGGCATTGGTTGCCCATTGTATGTTCCGTCCCAACCTGGTCCTGATCCACTGATTTGTTTCAATAATTTTCCGTATCTGTCAAAGATATAGATTTTTGAATCTGGCTGATCTTTCAACGCCCTGATGTTCCATGTATCATTTTGCCCATCATTGTTTGGCGTAAAGAACAACGGATGACCCATCACTAATACCTCTTTCTCTAACGGACAGTAAACGCCGTTTTTCACTCTTATTCGCAGCATGTGTTCTCCTGGTATTACATTCATAAACACATTGCTCTCTTGCCATTCGCCTTCATCTAATTGATACTCTAATGTAACTCCATTTCCTGCATTGGCAATTACTTCCATGCTCATCAATTCGCTAAAGTCTTCCGTAAATCGGATTTCTTCTAAAGTAATTCTTGGACCTTCTGTTACAACTATCGTTCGTGTAGATGTACAGCCTGTTGGCAAGTATGTTACTATCAATGTGTAATCTCCTGGAGCTACCGCTGTATAGCTACTTCCTGTTCCTACAACTACTCCATTCCCGTCCATCCATTGGAAAGTATAATCTCCTCCTTCTGGCAATCGTGTATCCATTGTGTATCCCTTGATCAACTCTGATGGGTTGTGGAAATCAAAACACACTACGCCATTTGGTATATTTGGCACCTCTGGACCTGGAATCGTTGTTACTGTAAATGTCACTGTTGCTCTACATTGCATTCCTGGAATTGTGTTGAATACTACTGCTGTGATTTCATCTCCATCTGTACCATTGTACGAGGTTGGGTCTGCAATCAAGTTGCCTTGTGCATCGAAATAACGTACTGACAATGGTGTTGATATCTGTGTTCCGATAATTTCAGCATTCAAACGTGTCAAATCCATAACGGTATTTCCATCGTTTTGTGCATCGTCTTCACAGAATGCAGTGCTTACCGGCATAAAGGCTTTCACCTCTTCTTCTACTCTCAATTCAAACGAACCTATTCCGAAACATCCTACCTCGTTGTGATATACTCGCACCCAAATCTCTTGTACTGTCTGTACGATATTGGTGTAGATATAAGGTACTGGGGCATTATCATTGATTGCGTTTTCTTCGCTCGTATAATATTTCACCATGTAATCTCCTGCTGGCAAGTTGCCCAATATCTCAGATTTTTTATCTTCTAAATTGAAAGTATGGTATCCGTTCGTGTTTTCGATACATACATACATTGGCGACAACTGTGGTACGTTTACCGTAGGTAGTACTACCAATTGCAACGGCACTACTACAAAACAAGAGTTACTTTCTATCGTTGGGTTGTTTGAAACTCGTACGTAAACAATTCCTGTTTGTGCAAGATACTGCGTTGGGTTCATAATCAACGAGTTTGGATCTGCCGTATAAGCTCCGTCTGAATTTGTATAGTATCTAAACGTCAAGTTGGCTATATCATTTGAAATCTCAAACTGTTTTGATGTCAAATCAAAGATACCTAACGGTGCATTGTCTGGCGATACACACGCTTTCAAAGGTGTTGGTGATTCATTTATCTCTGGCAATGGCAAGATGCGTACTTCCAATTCTGTATAGCTCACACATCCGTATTGGTTGGTTACTGCTATGTAAATCGTTTGATTCGCTGTACTTGTTACAAACGTTGTGGGGTCTGCGATTGCATTTACTTCGTTTGCTCTGTCTACTGCCGATGTATAGTAAGCAAATGTTACTCCGAATACTTGTACACCTCCTTGTATTTGAACTTCTCTGATGGTCAAATCCACTTGTTCTTGACCTACGTTTGGCAAGGTAGTTTCACACTTACTGATAGTCGTTGGTGTAGTCAATGCAAGTGGCATTCTTGTTTGGATGGTAAAACTACGCAAACGCAAACATTTTGACCCTACTCTATTTACTGTCACCCAAATCGTTTGTGGATTTTCTGTATTTTCATACTGTGTTGGATTTCCAATCCAGTTGATTCCCTGCTCAGCATTTGCCAATGAAGTATAATATTTAATCTCTAATTCTGATGGATCTACTGATGCGTTCGTTGCATAAATCAATGCGTTTTGAACTGTCAAATCAAAAATCGAAATTCCATCATTTGTTTCTCCAAAGGTATCACATACATTTACTTCTGGCAAGGTTACTGGCATTGCCGGTGCTGTTTCTAAATGGAATGTGATTGGATACACTGTAAAACATCCATATGCATTCGTTACTCTAATCCAAACCACTGGGGTGGTCGTTTGCAAGTTGTTGTATGCTTGCGGTACTGCAATTGGTTGGATGTTGTTGATGGCATTGTTTTGTGTTTCGAAATATGAAACTGCAAATCCTGTCCCTTGAACCAATGGCAAAATATGTTCTACCAAATCAATCGTTCCAAATCCGCCGGTTCCTCCGATGTTACAGATTGAGAATGGCTCTGTTGGCAATGTAATCTGTGGATTGGGCTCTACTCTGATATCCATAGTAGTTGTAGAGAAACATCCTGTAGATTGGTTTACTACTCTAATGTACAACGTTTGTACATTTGCTACTACGTTTTGATACGTCGTTGGCAATGGATTAACTCCTGTCAACGCATCGTTTGCTGTATAGTGGAAAGTAACTCCTAATCCTTGTTGCTCTCCGATAATCAACGGAATTCTCGACAATAAATCAAAGGTTTCAAATCCGTTTCCGTTTTCATCACACAATGTGTAAGATGGTACTACGGCTGGAACTACTGGCGTTCTGTTGATACGCAAATTCAAGATTCCTACTGAAGTACATCCTGTAGCATTATTTGCCACTCGTACATATATGGTACTTGCTGTAGCATTTGAAAAAGCAGTTGGATTTACAATAGAATTTGATCCTGTCAATGCCAACTCTTGTGTTGTGTGATAGGTTACTGTATATTGACCTGCATCTAATGATCCTAAGAATACAGAAGTCGCTTCTGTCAAATCAAACACCTCAATCAAATCATTATCTGTATCACATGCATATAATGAATGTGATAAAGCTCCTAATTCTGGTGTTGGTGTTACATTCAATTCCAATGGAACTACACTCGCACAGTTTGAGTTTTGATATCCAACTCTTACGTAAACCGTTTGATTGTTCAACACGATGTTTTCGTATGCTGTTGGTGTAGCAATCGCATTTTGGTTCAAATTCGCATCTGTCAATGTTTCGTGATACGTAACTTGAACTCCCTCTGGAATTGGATTACCTGCAATTTGAATTGCTGTCGCTTGCAAATTAAACACCGATCTACCGTCGTTTCCTTGATCACACAATGTCAATCCTGGAATTTCGATAGCCGTAGGCAATGCACGCAAGCTCAATTGCAACGGACGTACTACATAACATCCTGTTGTTGCATTTTGTACTCGAACGTAAATTGTTCCAGGTGTAGATGTATAACTCAAAGGCAATTGCAATTCTACATATCCCAATTCAGCATCCGCTTCATTTGCATAGTAAGAAACTGTCAACATTGGAGACAAAGTGATTTGATTGGTTGACAAATTCAAATCAAATGTTCCTGCTCCATTTCCATTATCACATGCAATCGCTACTGGCAATGTTGCTGGGATGTTTGGAAGTGGGTGAATCCACAATTGGAAAGATGTGGTATCAAATACATCTGGATCTGATATATGAGCTACTCTCACAAAAATCTCTTGACCGTTTGTACCGTTAAAGTTATCCAATTGAGCATCAGGAATAGCATTGGTACCTGCAAGTGCTGCCTCTTCAGTTAAATGATAAGTCACATTAAAAGACGCATCATTGTTATATACTATTGGAGTATAAACAGACAAATCAAACGTCTGAGGAGCCACACCACAAACAGACAAATCAGGTAAGTGGTTCAATGCAAGTATACATTGTACTGGAATGATTTGGAATGTTCTATATGCCAAACACCCAGTATTTATATTTTTAATACGAACATAAATTGTACGAGCACCATCGTCAATATTTTGTGTTTGAGCATAAGGTAAAACACCAGTTCCTTCAACTGCATCTTCTTGAGAATCATGGAAAGTAACTACATACAAAGGATCAACCGTAATTTCTGGCAATACTTCACTTAAATCAAACTCTCCTATTCCAGAAATATTAACACAGTCACTTAAATTATTTGGATTACCCGCAATAATTCTTGCAAAAATATCCGTACAGAATGTGGTTTGAACTTCACATCCAAAATCATTTAATATTGTAACTGGAATACACAATTCTCCCTCAGTTGTTGGTTCAATCGTAATTTGATTACCATTTACAGCAGTTACTCCATTGATCAAAGGAGTTGAAATATTTGCTACTGTAGGAGTAAATGAAAACTGAGCTGGTAAAATCGAATCGTCATATTCTATCCACCATGCAAATACATATCCATTATCCGAATGTAATTGATCATGAATTTCTAAACGCCATTCTCCGTTTACATTTGAGCCTACAAAGGGAGCAAAATTTCCAACAGGTAAATAATCTCCTGGTACAAACATTTGTCCATTAGTTGGAATAACACCTCCTGGCATAGTCTGTCCATTAATAACTGTCGTTTGAGCATTCATAGTAAAACAATATGTTTCACCAATCCCTGGTGTTAAATCATCGTCTACATCGACAGGATGCCCCCAAAATGTACCTCCTCCTCCTTGATTATGCAAAATTACTGGTTGACCATTTGGAGCAAAAACTCTAATTGTAAAATCCCCTGAATAAGAATGCTCCATATTTACACAAATTCTACTAATTTGATTTACATTCTCAATCAATTGAGTTGGTTCATAACAATCTACCACTAAATATGAACTATAATAGTTGTCATCTCCATCCGGCAAGAATGTAGTTCCTGTTTGAGGAACCACACAATCTTTTGTAATAGTTGGGTATGTAACATTTACATCAAAGGTAGTAGTAGAACCAAAACACACCTCCTCTGGCAGAGTAGCTGTAATTGTAGGTTCTGGTGCAATGTGAATCGTTTGGTTGATATAATTAGCATTTCTACAACCATTAGGATCTGTAATAAATAAATTTACACGATATATTCCAGGCTGAGAATACGAATGTTCAACATTCTGACCATGTAAAACAGTTCCATCATCCATCACCCATTTATACGAAGCATTTACTCCAGACAACCCAAATTCTCCTCTACCATTTAGAGTGATTGGTTGTCCGACACAAGCACGAATAATTCCATTTGCATTTGCAGTAGGAGATGAACTTTGCAAAAATGCATTAATTGATTGACAAGGAGGCACACAAGCTATATTTGCAGCCCATCCAGAATTTGTCCCCGTTCCATCAGAAATAAAGCGAACAGTAAGACATCCTGTTGGATTTTCTCCAGAAGGCATAACTATCCCTGGAGATTCAGTACCTGAATACTCTCCAATTAATGGAGCTCCAACATTCATCCCATCATAGATATACAAAATATCTTGATTTTGTTGCGTACTAAAAGATGTAAAATCTAATTGAATTACATCTCCAACAATATTTGTATCTGGACAAATGGTTACCTCACGTACCTCGTGATTTCCATAATTACCGTCAACACCACCAAAATCGGTAAAAACACCCGAACAGGCGTTAATAGTACCATTGATAGGCATCGGATAAATTGTCTGTGCTACTGCACCAAATACACAAGTAAATAATGCGAGCAATGAAATAAATAATCTTTGTTTCATTTGTTTACTATTTATCTTTTAAATTTCTGTTCAATATTTTTATTACATAGATAGAATTATCTACTCTATAATATTGTGTCCCTCGAGAATGAAAATTCATATTATACTTCAATACATTAAAAGTATAAGGATTGAAATCCTCATCTCGTTTTAAATCTTTATTGTAAGGATTAAACAAAGGCACTTCTGACAATTTTGTATATCCTTCTCCTTCCCAGTACGGAATCTCAACAATTTTCACTCGTTCATTAAGCAAAAATGTCAAAGATTCTAATCGATCTTTGTTGTTTAATACCAAATTTTCCAACTGATCTCCAAAAACTTCTACAATCCTTGGATCTACATTTGGCGTTACTTCACTTGATGATTGCTGAGAATAAACTTGAACAGTAAAAAACACTGTCGCTGCAATACTTAGTAATCTATTCATCTTTAAAAATATTTTTAAGTGCGAAATTTACATCTTTTTTGCGAGTATTAAGTTTTTTTTTGTCATTTTTTTTACCCAAATAAATGTTGAAAATTATTTTTTTTTCGTTTAAACTCTTTGCTAAAACTCTTATCAAATTGATTTTATATCAGTTACAACTTCAATTCCCTTTTTATCTTTTATTTTTTCTTAAAATGTTAAAATTATATTCTTTTCAACTTTCATCTAAATCTTACATTCATTTTATTATTTATCAAATGTATCGTTAAAACATCAACAAAATGCTACGTTTGCTAATCATTCTTACTAATTTTGCGTTTCAATTTTTGTAA
This sequence comes from Capnocytophaga sp. ARDL2, assembly GCF_041530365.1. NCBI lineage: Bacteria > Pseudomonadati > Bacteroidota > Flavobacteriia > Flavobacteriales > Flavobacteriaceae > Capnocytophaga > Capnocytophaga sp. ARDL2. The sequence continues at coordinate 1,143,819 of NZ_CP168034.1, read as the reverse complement.
ATCGAACTGAAATGAGACAATTTTGGCAAAATTACATCGCTTCGTACAAAGGTCTTTCAACTAATACTTGGATGCTCGCATTGGTCATGTTTATAAATCAAAGTGGTGCGATGATTTTACCTTTTATGGCTATTTACATGGAAGAAGAATTGGCTTTTAACGATGTGAGAAAAGGAATCGTTTTAGGTTTATTTGGATTAGGTGGTATCATCGGTGGATTATATGGAGGAAAACTCACTGACAAATTGGGGTCATATAAAGTTCAAGTTTTCAGTCTTTTCTGTGTAATACCATTTTATGTTTCTTTGGCTTTTATCAAAAATTTTGAATTATTGTGTTTGGGAGTTTTAGTAACAAGTACAACCAAAGAACTATTTCGACCCGCTAACAGTGTATCGGTTGCAAAATATGCAAAACCTGAAAACCTTACCAAAGCCTTTTCTCTCAACAGAATGGCCCTCAATTTAGGTTATTCCGTTGGTCCTGCCTTAGGTGGATTTTTAGCGATGATTTCGTATCAATTATTGTTTTTTACCAATGCTTTTATGTCATTGATTGCAGGAGTTTTGTTTTGGTGGTATTTCAATAATCGTACGACAAATGCTTTGCATAAAAACGAAATGGAAACTGCTAAAGAACCTGTGAAATTTAAAGATTACGAGTTTTTAGTGTTTAGTCTTTTTGTTGGACTGTTTGGATTTTGTTTCTTTCAAATTCTCAACACCCTACCTATGTTTTATAAAAATGTTGCATTACTGAAAGAAAACCAAATTGGTGTATTAATGGGATTTAACGGGTTGATTGTATTTTCATTAGAAATGTTTATCATACATATTGCCGAGAAAAAATTTAGTATTTTGAGCAACCTTATTATCGGAATGGTGTTTTGTGCTTTAGCTTATGCTACTTTACTCATTTCAAGCGATATATACATCTTATATTTTTCACTCTTTTTATTATCTATTTCCGAAATTCTCGTGATGCCTTTGACATCAACTGTAGCAGTACATCGTTCTACGCCTAAAAACAGGGGTAGATACATGGGAATCAATGGAATATCATACGCAAGTGCATTGATTTTTTCTCCTATTGTTGGTACTTGGATTATCGAAAAATTTAATTATTCTACCTTGTGGATTGTCAATAGTATGGTATGTCTAATTACCATTATTGGATTTTGGAAAATATTAAAAAAATGGAAGTTGAATTAATGAATATTTTTTTTCTTTATTAAATAAAATTGTACTTTTGCAATTCTTTATTTTTATGAATAGTTAGTATATGAAACATACAAAAATAATTGATTTACTTTCTGGCAATTTACTTTTGCAAGAAGTAACTGCCAAAGGTTGGGTTCGCACTTTTAGAAACAACCAATTTATCGCATTAAACGACGGTTCTACTTTGCAGAATATTCAATGTGTATTGGAGTTGGACGCTTTTCCTGAAGAAACAATCAAAAGAGTAACCACGGGAGCTGCCATTATGGTGCAAGGTGTTTTAGTTGAAAGTCAAGGTAAAGGTCAAAAATACGAAATTCAAGTTTTTAACTTAGAAATCTTAGGAGATTCTGACCCTGAGAAATATCCTATTCAACCGAAAAAACATTCATTAGAGTTTTTGAGAGAAAATGCTCATTTGCGTATTCGTACCAATATGTTTGGAGCGATTATGCGTATAAGAAGTACATTGGCGTATGCCGTACATAAATATTTCCAAGACAATGGTTTCTTTTATGTAAACACGCCAATTATCACAGGTTCGGATGCCGAAGGTGCGGGTGAAATGTTTCAAGTAACTTCGTTGCCAATCGACGGTTCGGCTCCAAGAAACGAAGACGGAAGCATCAATTACAAAGAGGATTTCTTTGGTAAACCAACCAACTTGACGGTTTCTGGACAATTGGAAGGCGAAACTTATGCTATGGGATTGGGTTCTATTTACACTTTTGGTCCTACATTCCGTGCGGAAAATTCTAATACTTCTCGTCACTTAGCAGAGTTTTGGATGATAGAGCCAGAGATTGCGTTTTTGGATTTGGACGGAAACATGGATTTGGCAGAAGACTTCATCAAATTTGTCATCAAATACACATTGGAAAAATGTGAAGACGATTTGAAATTACTCGAACAACGCTTGTTGGATGAAGAAAAATCGAAACCTCAAGCCGAGCGTTCGGAAATGTCGTTGATAGATAAATTGCGTTTTGTTTTAGACAACAATTTCAAACGCGTTTCTTATACAGAAGCGATTGATATTTTGAAAAATTCAAAACCAAACAAAAACAAAAAATTCCAATACCTTATCGATGAGTGGGGAGCTGATTTGCAATCAGAACACGAGCGTTATTTGGTAGAAAAACACTTTAAATGTCCTGTAATTTTGTTTGATTATCCAGCAAAAATCAAAGCGTTTTATATGCGTTTAAACAAAGACGAAAAAACGGTTCGTGCTATGGATATTTTATTCCCAGGAATTGGAGAAATCGTTGGAGGTTCACAAAGAGAAGAACGCTACGATGTGTTGGTCGAAAAAATGAAAGCTCTAAACATTCCTGAAGAAGAAATGTGGTGGTATTTAGACACTCGTAGATTTGGGTCGTGTGTACACTCAGGCTTTGGATTAGGATTTGAACGCTTGGTATTATTCGTAACTGGTATGACCAATATCCGTGATGTGATTCCTTTCCCAAGATACCCACAAAACGCTGAGTTTTAACATCTATACAACTTATACAAATACAGGCTGTCCTTTCGGGCAGCCTGCTTTATTTTTCTTCGGTCTAATAACACTGCGGATTGGCAGTGATAAACAATTGTAAGGTACTTGGTGAAATGTAGGGAATGTCTAAATCCATACCGCGTAAAATGAGTAAAATCCCCATCAAAACTAACAATATGGGAACAAATTTCAATAGTTTTTGACGCATGGATTGACTCACCCACTGACCTACCCAAACGATTGTTGTCATCAATGGAATGGTTCCTAAGCCAAAGCAAAACATAAAAAACGCTCCTTCCCACACACCTTGGGTGGACAAGGCTCCAAACAATGCCATATAAACCATCGCACAAGGCAATAATCCGTTGAGCATACCGATTACCAAAAAAGAAATGGGTGTTTTTTGTTGAAAATATTTTGTAAAATTTCCTCGGATTTTGGTAAACAGCAAAGTTTTGGTAAACAAACTCAACTGAAACATTTTTTTGTTGAAAAACACTACGGAAAATATCAACACCACACCTAAAATTATGGATAATTTCTGCTGAAATCCCGCAATAAAAAGTGTTCGACCAAGGGTTCCAAAAAGCAACCCTATCAGACTATAAACCGAGATTCGTCCTAAGTGATACAAAACAATCGACGAGGTCTTGCGAGTAAACGAAAAGGTATGTATGGGCAACGCCAAAGCGATAGGCCCACACATACCTAAACAGTGTAAACTACTCAATAATCCCAACAATAAGGGTGCTATCATAGTACAATTTCAATTTTCTTTAAATACTCTTTTCCTTGGTATGAAAACGAAACCGAAATTTCCCATTTTCCACTTTGTAATTGCTCTTTTGGCAACAACATTTCATACGAATCTTTGAGAGAAATCGTTACTTGTGTATCCAACTTTTGATTGGACGGACGATACAATTTCACTTGACCTACAACCTGAGACTTTTCCATCGTTTCTGGAAAAGAAATCACAATTCCGTCTTGATTCTTAGCTATCGAAAAAGCACTTCCCAATTCGTTGGCATTTTGTTGTGCTCGGTGATTTTTATCAATATTTACCTCTTCTTGATAATAATCTTTCAATTGCAATTCGTTATCATAATCGGGATTTACTTGTACTCTGATGACATATTGCAAAATAAAAATCATAAAGGCAAGCATTCCTACTACCAATCCCGTTCCCCAATTCCATTTCATATTTTCAACTTATTAAATTAATGATTTTGGCCCTAAAAACGAAGTCGAGGTTTTGTCGATCAATTTATCTCCATCATATACTTCGATTTTCACTTCCACCTTATATTCTCCTTTCAATTCTTGTTCTTTGATACGGATGAAAAATGTACCTGTTGCTTGATCTCCAGGTTTTACAGCAATTTTAGGATTTCCTACTACTTCCAATTCTCCTACTGGTTCAACCAATTTGAAAGTTACATTTTGATAATCTCCATTGGTTTTGTTGGTAATAGAATAGGTAAATACATTTGAAATCTTGTCTTCTACCCTTTCGTATGTTTGACCTGGAATTTTACGAATTTTTGTTTCCAATTCGCTTCGTAAAAACAACATTCCAATCAAAACACCTATCAAAATAAACAAAACGGCTGCATAACCTTTCATACGAGCAGTAAATTCAAACGGTTTGTTTTCGGCGATTTCAGATTCAGAGGCATAGCGAATCAATCCCTCTGGTAAATTTACTGCACGCATCATCGCATCACAGGCATCCATACAAGCTGTACAGTTTACACACTCGAGCTGCGTACCGTTTCGGATGTCGATTCCCGTAGGACAGACATGCACACATTGAGCACAGTCGATACAATCTCCTTGTCCTGTAGTGGCTCTATCCACTTTTTTGTTGAACTTGGCTCTACCCTTTTCTTTTTCACCTCGCTTGTAGTCATAAGCCACGATTACCGATTTGTTGTCGAGCAATACCCCTTGCAATCTTCCGTAAGGACAAGCTATAATACACACCTGCTCTCTAAACCAGGTAAAGATAAAATAAAAAATGAATGAAAATATTACCAAGGCAATAAAAGTAGAAAGATTGTCGAGTGGACTATGCGTTACCAATTGATAAATGCGATCACTTCCCAATAAATAAGCCAAAAACACATTAGCAATCCCAAAAGAAATCAAGTAAAAAATAACCCATTTCAAAAATCTTTTTCTGATTTTTTCGGCGTTCCATGGTTGTTTTGCCAATTTGATTTGAGCTCCACGATCTCCATCAATCCAGTATTCGATACGACGGAAAACCATTTCCATAAAAATCGTTTGCGGACAGATCCATCCACAAAATATACGACCAAATGCCACTGTAAACAAGGCGACAAACAATACACCTATCACCATCGAAATCACCATCAAGTAAAAATCTTGAGGCCAAAAAGGCAATGAAAAAATATTGAATTTTCGGTCGATTAGATTGAATAGAAATAATTGATTTCCATTGATTTTGATAAACGGCGAAGCTACCAATACTACTAGAAGTATATAACTCACCAATTTTCTTTTGTCGTAATATTTCCCTACTGGCTTTTTGGGAAACATCCATACGCGTTTACCGTCTTTGTCAATCGTTCCTATGGAATCTCTAAAGCTTTCGTTTTCGAAACTGCTCATAAATTGTTGTTGTTTGTTGTTTTTGTTTGTTAGTTTATTAGGAGTTCATTAGAAGTTTGTTAACTTTTATAGAACTATTAATTAATAAAATAGAGACTGTAAAATCATACAGCCTCTATTTTTTTTTAAATTTCACAAAATAACTTTCTATAACTTTTTGTTCGTCAATAGTAAGTAAATCAATTTGTTGTTTGTAATCATTTAACAACAAATGATAAGATTCGTAATTTTCAGACAAAAGTTGAATCATTAAATCATTCGTAATTTTACTCAATGAAGAAAAACTATTTTTATCTAAAAAATCTATGTAATTTTCAATCATTTTAAAATCAATTTGATTGTTCATTTTACCTACCTGGTCATTACACTTTCCAAATCCAAAACCATAATAAGAACCACCTGATACTGTTTGAAAAATTTTACATTCTTGGCAAAATGTTCCAAACATAGAATTTGCAGTCACATTAGAAATAGAAACTGTGCATAAAAAAAGAAATAGTAAAATAAATAACCCTACAAGAAAAAAATATGTTTTTTTCATTTATTTTTTTAGTTATAGAACCAATTAATAATCAACATCTTATCACTGTAAGATAAATTTTCTATTTTATTTTTATAGACTTCTAGTTCTCTATGATATTTATCAACACCATTGTTAGTCATAGCCTCATGCAATTCATTTACGGAAGCGTTAATTGTATTTAAATTATTCTCCCTTAAAAATGTTTTATAACTAGACAATCTATATTGCTGTATAATTGACGGAGATTTAATACCACCTTTATTATTTGTACATCCACACTCTGCAAATCCCCAAGAACATCGACAATAAGGGGAGTCACCTGGATCACAATAATAAACCTCACAATCATTAAAAATACAATCAGCATAACATAATCTTGAAGATTGTACCTAATAAAGTGTCGACTCTGTTTATTCAATATTCAATGAATCATACTTTTCTTCATTTTCATTACATGAATTGATTAATGCAAATGAAATTACCATTCCTAAAATAAATTTTAATACTTTCATAGATTTATAATTTCATTAGTTATTATTAGCAAATATACAAATTTCTATATTTATAACAAAACATTATCAAAAAAATATTCAACTTTAACTTAAAAAAAGAAGATAGCTTTAAAATTTTCTTGTTCCACTGACAATATAAAAATTTCCAATCATTATCATAAAATATTTTCAGTTTATCGAAATGACAAACAATCTTTAGAATTGATTTCTAGGACACATTTTATGCGATAACTAAGTCAGTACAAAGAAAAAAATCATTTTTCATCTGCGTTAGAAAATAAAATAATTATAAAAAAAATAATTAATCTATTATACTAAAAAAAGCCACAACTTTATGGGTTGCGGCTTGAAATAAAACTAAAACCCTTTATAGGATATGGAATTTTTATCTTTAGCTTGCTATTTCTTCTGTTGGTTGTTCAGTTGCTGGAGCTTCTTCAGTTGTCTCAGTTACCGAAGTGTCTTCTACATGAAGATCTCCTTCTGCAGCTTTTGGATTGGCTGGAGTAGTTCCCACTAAACTTTTAACATAACTTGCAACTTTTTGAATATCCGAAGGTTTGATTTGAGCTTTCCAAGGCACCATACCTTTTCCGTCTCTACCTCCTTCTGAAATAGTCGTAAAAATATCTTTGATATCTCCACCCAAAATCCAATGGTTATCTGTCAAGTTTGGACCGATACCTCCTCCACCATCTACCGCGTGACACGCTACACAGTTTTGGTCGTAAATCGCTTTACCAGCTGCTAAGTCTGCTGCCTCTGTCAAATACACCACATTTTCTACTGTCAACAAATCTGGTGCTGTCTTCTTGTATTCTTCGATTTCTAATTCAGCTTTTGCGATGTCTTTTTCAAGCTCTACCAATTGGTTATCTCCTCCAAACAAGTGGTACTTACCTAAGTAAATCACACCAAAGATAATCGTTACATAGAACAAATATACCCACCAAGGCGGTAAGTCGTTGTCTAATTCTTTGATTCCATCATAATCGTGGTCAAGCTCAATTGATTTTTCATCCTCAATAGATTTTGATTTCGTCAATTTTGCCATCATTTTTTTGAACCATACTTGCTCAGACAATGGCAAGTTTTCCAAACGCTCTCTTTCAGCTCTTTCCTCTGGAGACATCAATTGGTTCATAATGCTTTTACTTGCCGATGCTGTAATCTCGATTGCAATCAACACGAATACAAACAAGGCAATAAGAATCAATAACTCAGGAAATTTTACTATCGCAGGTTGATCTCCCGAATCTACAAAGTATTCCACTAGTCCATAGAACAAAGCTATCAACAAGGGTACTCTTACATATACTGGAAAATACTTTTTCATATATATTATGCGTTTAATTCAGTTTCGTTTTCTTTTTCTAATGGAATGTTGCTCAATTCATCTATCGTTTGTTTTTTATAAGTCATTACCCAAATGGTAAGTCCTACGAAAAACAAGAAAAAGATCAAGAGAGCAATTACTGGGAAAATTTCTATCCCAGCAATTGTTTCCATATTGTGTTTTATAAACTTGAGCATATTACTTTACCTCTGTTTTTACTTTAATATCTGTACCTAATCTTTGTAAATAAGCAATCAAAGCTGTAATTTCTCTATCACTCATCGGAACAAATTCTTTTCCTTGAGCCGCTGCTGCTTTTTTAGAACCTTCGTAAGATCTTACAAAGTCAGGATCGTTTTTCAAGTTTTCCTCAATTTGTTTTGCTTGAGTAGCAATACTTACACCTGCGTTAGCAATATCTTCGTCTGTATAAGGTACCCCCAATTTTACCAACACAGCCATTTTATCTTGAATATCTGAGAAATCCATCGCTTTATTGTCAAACAACCATTGGTATGCTGGCATAATAGATCCTGGTGATGTTGATTGAGGGTCTAACATGTGGTTGTAATGCCAGTTGTCTGAATATTTTCCTCCCAATCTATGCAAATCTGGACCTGTACGCTTAGAACCCCATAAGAATGGACGGTCGTAAACAAACTCTCCTGATTTTGAATATTCTCCATATCTTTCTACCTCTGAACGGAATGGACGAATCATTTGTGAGTGACATCCCACACATCCCTCTCTGATGTAGATATCTCTACCTGCCAATTCAAGTGGTGTATATGGTTTTACACTTTCGATTGTTGGTATATTTGATTCTACTACCAATGTAGGCACAATCTGAATAACCCCACCAATCAAAATCGTAATGGTAGCCAATACTGTCATTTGGATTGGTCTTCTTTCTAACCAGTGGTGGAATCCTTCTCCTTTCAAACGATGAGAAGCTATTGGTGCTAATGCTGGGGCTTCTGCATACTCGTCCTCTACTGATTGACCTGCTTTTACTGTTTTGATTACATTGTACACTAAAACAATCATTCCGATTACATACAAAGTACCTCCGATTGCACGCAACCAATACATAGGCATAATCGCAGTTACTGTATCCAAGAAGTTACCATAACGCAATGTTCCATCTGGGTTGAACTCTTTCCACATCAAGTGTTGGTTTACTCCCGCTACATACAATGGAATAGCATACAAAATAATACCTAATGTACCAATCCAGAAATGGAAGTTTGCCAATTTTACAGAAAACAATTCTGTTTTAGTCAATCTTGGTACTAACCAATATACCAAAGCAAAGGTCATAAATCCGTTCCAACCAAGTGCTCCAACGTGTACGTGAGCTACGATCCAGTCAGTATAGTGAGCAATTGCATTTACATTTTTCAATGATAACATTGGACCTTCGAATGTAGCCATACCATAACAAGTAATTGCTACTACGAAGAATTTCAAAATAGGGTCAATTCTTACTTTGTCCCAAGCACCTCTCAATGTCAACAAACCGTTGATCATACCTCCCCAAGACGGAGCTACCAACATTACAGAGAATACTACCCCTAAGTTTTGAGCCCAATCTGGCAATGATGTATATAATAAGTGGTGATGGACCAGCCCAAATATATAAGAAAATCAACGACCAAAAGTGAATGATAGACAATCTATATGAGTAAACCGGTCTGTTGGCGATTTTTGGCAAGTAGTAGTACATCAATCCCAAGAACGGCGTAGTCAAGAAGAATGCCACCGCATTGTGTCCGTACCACCATTGTACCAAGGCATCTTGTACCCCTGCGTACGCAGAATATGATTTCAAGAAGGTAACTGGTAATGCCAATGAGTTGAAAATATGCAATACCGCTACTGTAACGAAAGTAGCCAAGTAGAACCAAATTGCAACATAAATGTGGCGTACTCTACGGTTTAGTATTGTCATAATCATATTCAAACCAAATACCACCCACACTACGGCAATGGCAATATCGATTGGCCATTCGAGTTCGGCATATTCTTTAGAAGTTGTATAACCCAAAGGAAGCGTAACCGCTGCGGCAACGATGATCAATTGCCATCCCCAGAAGTTAATGTTTGACAAAAGGTCGCTGTACATTCTCGTTTTAAGTAAGCGTTGCAAAGAGTAATATACCCCCGCAAAAATTGCATTACCCACAAACGCAAAAATCACAGCATTGGTGTGCAACGGACGTAATCTTCCGAAGCTCAACCATGAGATTCCATCTGTCATATTTGGAAAAATAAATAGCAAAGCCAGTAGCAAACCTACTACCATACCCACTACCCCAAAGAGGATAGATGCATAGAGGAATTTCTTTACTATTTTGTTGTCATAGTGAAATTGTTGTAATTCCATAGCTAATTAATTGAATTGGATTGTTTATTATTAGAGTTAGTTTTAATTTCATCTTCAAACAATATGCGAACCGACGGCGTATAATCGTCATCAAACTGACCATTTTTTACCGCTTTGATAAATAGTATTAAAAATACTACTGCTACCACGATACTTATTGTTATTAGGATATAAATGACACTCATTTCTGAAATTTTGACCAAAAGTACTTCTATACGCTATCTTAAAATATGACAATTGTCAGTTAAATGTTATTTAGAAATGTTCTAATAAAAAAACTCCACTTTATTGTGGAGTCTTTTGTATGTATTTTTACTATTCTAAAAATTTCTCTATCAAATCATCTAAGCGATTAAACTTGAGATGGTCTTCATAACTCGGAAAGCCATTATAAACAATTTTATTGTTTTTCACAATGAGAACCGTAGGAACAGCAACAACATCTATCTTCTTCGCCTCTTCTTTATTTTCAACCATTAAGTTATTGAAATGATAACCTTTATTAGTTACATATTTCAACACCTTTTCCTTTGTATCACCTTTTTGTTGGATATTTACAGCATAAAATTCTATTTTATCATTATCTGCATATTTATTGCTCATATCACTAAAGAAAGGAAATTTTTGAATACAAATACCACAACTCGTATTCCAAAAATCCAACACATAAATTTTATCTTCCTCAAATTGATAAGGTTGCCCATCTATATTCGAAAAAGGGATTATCAAGTCTTTTTGAAAATCAGATTCATAATGAAAATATGCTTCAACATTTTCTACTATGTATTTTATTCCAAAATAATTAGTCATAGGAATAGCTAAAATAATCAATATCCTTAGCAACCCATTCTTTTTATAATAAAATATATGAGCTAAATAAATAGTAATTGGAGTAAAAATGATTAACCAATAAATTACAAAGGCAAAATCTATAAAAAAACTAAATATCAACAAAAATATTGAATATGAAAAATATTTAAAATACTTATTGAGTTTCCAATCCTTTTTCAACCAAATCAAAGAATAAAAAAGAACAACCAATTGAAATACTGGAATATAAAATAAAAATGTTGTGTCGATGATTCCAACTCCCAATTGTAAACAAATTAATATTAAAAGGTATAAAATGTATTTCATCTATATAAGATATTATTTTTCATTAAAATATACAAGGTTATGAGAACATCCTACAACCTTTGTATAATCATCTATTTATCTACACACAGCCGTACAATGTTCTAATAATAGAAAACCACAGCCTTTCTTACCATCATCTCTACATTCAATACCTCTACATTCGAATGCACCACATGCAAACATTCCTCCCCATTTACAATTACAAATTGGTTTTCTAGTTCCTCCTTGATGAAAAGAATCATCTAAAAATTTAAAAATATTATACTCATGGGTATCATTAACAAATTCAAAAGTACAAAAAGTAATGCCTATGAACTCCTCATCCCAATTATAATCTTTTTTCCCTTTTTCTATTAATTGGAATAAGAACACTATTTCATTATTTTCTAAACCTGTTTTAAAATCTTTCTGTTTTAAAAACTTATCAAAATCTTGAAAAATTTCTTTTTGTTCAGGATACATTACAAGCAACTTGTTTGATTTTTCTAACCAAAGTTGTTTTTGGTTTTCTGGAGTAAGAGAGCGAAATATTGCTCTTTGTTCTTCCCCCTTGTAACTCGCAATTTCATCAAGTGAAATTCCTTTAAATTTGCTTTTATTTTCTTTTACCCAACTATTAATTACTGGGTCTTCACTGTAATTTTTATTATCATCATTTTTACAAGCTGAAAATAATACTACTAACATTAAAAGTAAAATGTTAATTTTCATGTTTTGTATTTTTTATAATTTATGCCTACTATCGTTTTTAAAGTATCTGTTCGACTTATTTTCCCTGATTGTTTTGCAAAACAGGGCAAAAGTAAATTTTATTTTTATTGCTTCCAAATAAAAAAACACTTTTATTCCAAACTTACACCTTCCTCCCATAAATCCACGAACTAAACGATACAAAACCAATTACAGTGGCTGTGCTCAACGGCATAATAATAGCAGCTACCAACGGCGACAAATAACCCGATAAGGCAAAGCTAATCCCAACGATATTGTACATAATCGCTAAGACATAACTGCGACCGATGATTTTCATCGCATTCTTAGAATAATCGAGGAAATTTGGTAGTTTTCCAAATACCGTTGCGTCTAAAATTGCATCGCTTGCAGGGGTAAATACATTGATGTTTTCAGAAATAGAAATCCCAACATTGCTCTGTGCCAATGCTCCTGCATCGTTGAGTCCGTCGCCAATCATACACACATTTTTCCCTTGTACTTGTAGATTTTTTACATATTCCAATTTGTCCATTGGTTTTTGGTCAAAATTGCAATGACTGATTTCTGGATATTCTCTTTGCAAATACGCCAATTCTCCTGCATTGTCGCCCGACAATAAATGCAATTCATATCCTTTTACTTTCAATTCGTTTAGCATAGATTTCAATCCTGTACGGTATTGACTTTCAAAGGTAAATTCGCCTATAAATTGTCCGTCAATCACTATACAAACCGTCGAAGTATTCAATTGCTGTTGATTGTCTTTTTTCAACCATTTTACAGAGCCAATTTCATATAATTTTTCTCCAACTTTGGCACGAATCCCCTTTCCTGGCAATTCTTCAAAAATAGTCAATTCTTGAATGACCGATTCAGGCAAATGATTGTACAACCTACGACTCAGAGGATGATTCGAGGCTCTCACTACACTTTTCAAATCAGCTTGTTGTGCAGTAGTCAATGCCTTTCCTTTGTAGTGGATTTGTTCTTTTTGAGTGGTAGTCAGTGTACCTGTTTTGTCGAAAACAAGCGTATTTACTTTAGACAATTGCTCAATAACCACAGTATTTTTTAAATACATTTTTTTTCGACCCATGATGCGAATCACATTTCCCCAAGTATAAGGAGCTGTCAAAGCAATGGCACACGGACAAGCCACAATCAACACTGCCGTAAATACATTAAACGCATCTACCCATGTTCCCATTACTGTCCAACAAATCAATCCTAATAGGGCAATTACCAACAATATAGGAGTGAAAATTTTACTTGCTCGATCGGTAATGTGTAAATATTGTTGCTGGGTTTTCTTCTGAAAAATATCATTCGACCACAATTCGGTCAAATAACTCTGAGAAACGCTCTTTTTGGCAACAATTTCAATAGCAGTTCCCACTTGTTTTCCTCCTGCAAATATTTTTTCACCTGCCTTTTTTTCTACGGGTACGGCTTCACCTGTTACAAAACTGTAATCGATATAGGCTTTTTCCGAAATCAAAACCGCATCTACCGGAATCAACTCTTCGTTTCTGATGAGTAATCGATCCCCTTCCTTTACATCATACACTTGTACAGGAATTTCCTTTTCGTTTTCCAATTTCACCACTGCCAAAGGAAAATACGATTTATAGTCTCGCTCAAACGACAAGAAATTGTATGTGGTTTGTTGAATCAATTTCCCCGAAAGCATAAAAAACACCAATCCACACATACTGTCGAGAAATCCTGCACCATCGAGGATAAAAATATCTACCAAACTGCGAACAAACATTACCAAAATTCCCAATGCCATAGGAATATCAATATTCAACTCTTTGCGTTTGATGCTGTGATATGCCGAAATAAAATAAGGAGAAGCGGAATAAAAAAATACAGGGGTTGCTAAAATTACATTCAAATAGCGGAAAAAATTTCGGTATTTGTCCATCCAAAAATCTTCCACGCCAAAATATTCAGGAAAGGAAAGTAACATAATATTCCCAAAACCAAAAAAAGCAACTCCGATTTTGTAAATCAAACTACGGTCGATCCATTGAACTTTTTTCTCTGATTTATCTAAACTGATGTATGGTTCGTATCCCAATTTACAAAGAAGTAAAACAATTTCTTTTAGTGAAATTTTATCAGGATTGAAGTGGATTGTTACCGTTTTTTTGGAAAATTCTACTTGTGAAAAACCAATATTTGCATTCAATTTGTGTAAGTGTTCCAACACCCAAATACATGAACTACAATGAATTTGAGGAATGTACAAATGCACAATACAAACCTCTCCTTCCTTAAAGTCAATAATCTGATTTACAATATCTTCATTATCTAAATATTGAAACTTTTCCAATTGTGTTTGAGGTTTTAGACCTGGATTTTTTTCAAACGAATAATAATCCGTCATATCGTTTTCAGAGAGAATATCGTACACGATTTCGCAACCAAAACAGCAAAATACTTTATCATCTTTTACGATTCTTTCTTTCTCTACAACCTCATTTCCACAATGATAGCAAGTTTCCATACGCTTTAAAAATCAAATTATGCAAAATTCCAAATGTTAGACAGCTAAAAAAATGACATTTATCATATATTTACTATCTTTGCACAAACATAGAATTTTTCATGAATACAAACAAATGTGAACATTGCTTAATTCGAGAATTGAGTAGTTTGAGAGCTCTTACCAGAGAAGATTTACTACAATTATCGAAATGCAAAGAATCTTATTTAGTCAGAAAAGGAGAAACCATTTTCGAGGAAGGTCATGCACTAAAAGGAATTTATTGCATCAAAAACGGCGTTTGTAAATTGGTGAAAATGAATGCACAGGGGAAAAATGTGATTTTAAAACTGACCAAAGGAGGAGATTTGTTAGGACAAAATGCAATTTTCTCCAACGAAAACTCGCATTTGAGTGCTATTGCCATTGAGGATATGAGCGTTTGTTTTATTCCGAAAACCGATTTGTTGAAATTTTTTGAAAGCAATCCTCGATTTTCGATGGAAATGACCAAAGAATTGTGTAATCAATTGAAAAGTGCCGAAGATTTTGCCATTAGTCATACCCATAAAACAGTAAAAGAACGCTTGGCAAACACACTACTCGAAATGAAAAACATCAAAGGTTACGACCGAGAAGGTTTTATTTCATTACAATTGTCACGCGACGATATTGCCAGTTATGTAGGCACCGCTACCGAAAGTTGTATCCGATTGCTATCTGAACTAAAAAAAGAAGGTGTAATCGAACTCTCTGGAAAAAAAATCAAAATTATCGACGAGAAAAAATTGATTCAAATAGCGGAGGAGTAACCAATGTGTTAATTTTAAATTTGAAGATTTCTAAATTTAAAAACTTGAAAATATGATAATTTGATGATTAAACATTTTTCTAATTTATCACTACTCACTTATAATTTCTAATCTCTAATTCCTAAATCTCTAAAACTAATGAAAATCATCACATCACCAGCAAAATTGATGTCTATAGACAAAAAATCGGACCATTATAAGCCGACGCAACCAAAGTTCATCAAAGAAGCTACATTAATACAATCCTATCTAAAAGAAAAATCACCAGCATTTCTCAGCGAATTGATGGAGATTTCGGATAAATTGGCAAACGAAAATTGGCAACGAAACCAACAGTGGAAAGCCAAACCAAAAGAAGACGAATCAAACCAAGCGTTATTTTCGTTTACAGGAGAAGTATATCGCGGATTGGACGCACATACACTTTCTACCGACGCCTTGGATTATTTGCAAGAAAATTATCGTATGTTATCAGGTTTGTATGGATTACTAAAACCATCTGATATCATTATGCCTTATCGTTTAGAAATGGGAAGAAATTTTGCATTTGAAACCTACAAAAATCTTTATGAATTTTGGCAAGAAAAACTTTCTACTCAAATCAACAAAGAAACCAAAAAAGGCGAATTGTTGCTCAATTTGGCAAGTACAGAATATTTCAAAGCCACATATAAAAAGAAATTACACGCACATGTGATAGATTTTGATTTTCAAGAAATCAAATCAGGCAAACCCAAAACCATTGTAGTCTATACCAAACACGCCAGAGGATTGATGGTACGCTATTGTGCCGAAACCAATGCTCAAACCCTCGATGATGTAAAAGCCTTTCATTACGAAGGATATTTCATAGACGAAGATCGCTCTACAGACAAGAAATTGGTGTTTGTGAGGTAGAAAACAACATTCTTTACTTAAAAAGTAATAAAATCATGAACCTAATACTCGACAGCAACGGTACTTTTCATAATTTTTCAGAAGTACCCAAACGTATCGTATCGTTAGTACCTTCACTTACAGAAACCTTGTACGACTTGGGATTAGAAGAACATATTATTGGGATAACCGAGCATTGCAAACACCCTTATCATCTACTTTCAACCAAAGTGGTAGTGGGAAGTACCAAAGGATTTAACAGCGAAAAAATAAAAGCACTCAAACCCGATTTGATTTTGGCAAATGCGTTAGAAAACAATGTAGAAGAACTCAAGCAATTGGTGGGAATTTGCCCTGTATTTATCACAAATATTCTTACAGTAGAAAATGTTTTATCAACATTGGATGCTTTTGGTGAAATCTTCAAGAAGAAAACCGATGCAAAAAAATGGAAAGACAAAATCCAATTTGCTTTAGACGATTTCAAACATTTTGTAGCTGATATTCCTGTGCAAAAAGTTGCTTATTTATTGTGGCGAGAACCCTATATAGCAGCTGGAAAAAACAGTTTTATCAACGATATGTTGCAACTCAACAAATTTCAAAACATCTACGACAATCATAGCGAGGCTTATCCCGAAGTAGAAATCCGAAAAATGCGTATTCAAGGCGATCCAGAGATTGTATTTTTAGCCAAAGAACCTTGTGATTTTCAAGAAGAACACGCCTTTGAAATCGGTAGAGTCACCCACCACGCCAAAACCGTTTTTGTAGAAAACGAATTCTTTTCATGGTACGGAACTCGATTGTTCAAGGCTTTTCAATATTTCAAAGCTCTACACAACCGATTGAAAGAAGATAAATAACATTCAATAAAAAATGAGATTGTCAGCAATATGACAATCTTTTTGTGTATTTTTTTTAGTACATTTACAAGGAAATATAAAAAAACAACAAATGCAAGTAGCATTAATAGCAGCGGTAGCAAAAAACCATGTAATTGGAAAAGACAACGATTTGCTTTGGCATTTACCCGAAGATTTTAAATTTTTCAAACAAACTACAACAGGGCATCATATCATTATGGGACGAAAAACTTTTGAGAGTTTTCCTAAACTATTGCCCAATCGTACGCATGTGGTGATCAGTCGTGATAAAAATTATCAAGTTTCAGAGGGTGTCGTTTTGGTGCATTCGATAGATGAAGCCTTGGAGTATTGCAAAGAACAAAATTTAGAAAAAGTATTCGTCATAGGCGGAGCAGAAATTTATCGCTTGGTATTTCCTTTTGCCGATACATTGTATATTACTTGGGTAAACACCTCGTTGGATGGCGATGCCTTTTTTCCACAATTTGACGAAAATGACTATCACAAAACCCATTTAACAAAAAAAGAAACAGACGATAAACACAAGTATTCGTTTGAAATTATAGAATACACAAAAAAATGAGAGGATTGTTAGCCTTTTTATTGATCAATTTTTCGCTATTTGCTCAAGAAAAAATCTTGTCGTTGCCCAATGATGCACTCGATCTAAAACACGATTATTTCGATACGCAATACATCATTTATTACAACAAAGTAGAAGCCGTAAAATCCGAACATTTTTATTATCAATACGCCAATCCTTTTTTAGGAAAATTGGAAACGATAGATTTGAAAAACAATTTGGATATCTTGTTGTTTTACAAAGAGTTTTCAACTGTAGTGATTTTAGACAATCGTATGACAGAAAAATATTCTATAGATTTCGAGCGACTATTTCCAGAGATAAAACCTATATTTGTCGGTGTCAATCGCTTGAAAGACTTTTGGATAGTTGATGAAATTTCAGGGCAATTGTTTTTATACACAACCACCAATCAAGAGATGAAAAAATTGTACAGCGGTATAGATGTGCTAAACAGTAAATTTTACAACGACGCTTCAAACTTTTACATTCAAAATAGCAACGATATCACCGAAATAGACCTTTATGGAAGAATTGTAACAATAGAAATAACACAAGATTTTGAAGAAATTTTGTGTTTTGACCATAATTGGGTAATAGGAAAAGTAAAGGGTAAAATCATCGCTTGGAATATCGAACAAGATAAAAAATTGATTATTACCGATTTTGATAGTACGATGAATCGTTTTTCTATTTTCAATAATCAATTGAGCATTGTAAAAGGTAAAGAAGTTTTGATTTTTAAGTTGAGTTATGGCATCTAAATTCAATCTACATTTCCTCTACTCCATTTCTATTTCTCCTAAAAAATACCTAACTTTACCAACTGAAAAATATCTTTTTATTTGACAAAAAAACTATTGGATAATGCAAATTGCAATCGCTGGAAATATTGGTGCTGGTAAAACTACTCTAACAGGCTTACTAGCAAAACATTATAAATGGGAAGCTCACTACGAAGATGTGGTGGACAACCCCTACCTCGATGATTTTTATCATTCGATGGATCGTTGGTCTTTCAATCTACAAATTTATTTCCTAAACAGTCGCTTTCGCCAAATCCTCGATATGAAAAACAGCGGAAAAACGACGATTCAAGACCGTACGATTTATGAAGACGCCTATATTTTTGCAGCCAACCTTCACAGTATGGGATTAATGACCAATAGAGATTATCAAAATTATAGACAACTTTTCGACCTAATGGAAGGTTTTGTAGGTGCTCCCGACTTGTTGATTTATCTAAAAAGTTCCGTTCCCAATCTCGTAGGTCAAATCCAAAAAAGAGGCAGAGAATACGAAAACAATATTTCGATAGACTACCTTAACAAACTCAACGAACGCTATGATGAATGGATTCGTACGTATGACAAAGGTAAACTACTCATTATCAATGTAGACAAAATAGATTTTGTTGAAAATCCCGAAGATTTAGGTGAAATTATCAACCGTATTGATGCCGAAATCAATGGTTTGTTTTAAAATTATAACTTATATATACCACAAAAAATCCATAATGTACTCATGGCTTTTTTTGTTGGTATCTACCTTGTGTTGGTCGCAAAATCAGTGGTCTGCAAGTACCCATTTTCTACACGGAACCGTCTTACCTCACAGCGAAAACATCCAACATCTGATTGCCAATCCTTCCAATGGTTTTTTACTTTCGATTGACCAACATCAACTCCAAAAAAACTCTTGGAATCAGCGATACAATCAACCTGAATTGGGACTTTCTATCCATGGTCAATTCAATAAAAACGAAATTTTGGGCAACACCTTAGGCTTGTATGCTCACTATTCGTTTTATCTTTACAAAAGAGACCTTCAACTAAAAGTAGCTCAAGGCATTTCGTATGCAACACACCCTTTTGATGCGTTTACAAATTACCGAAATACTGCCTACGGTAGTCATTGGATGCCTTCTACTTTTTTTATGCTCAACTACCAAAAACGCAAACTCATCTACAATTGGGGTCTGCAAGCGGGATTGCTTTTTATCCATCATTCCAATGGTTCTATCAAGGCTCCTAACACAGGAACGAATACTTTTTCGTTTTCCACTGGAATCAATTATACATTTAATAGCCAACATACTATATCAGACAGCGATTTTTCTCATCGTCATCCATCGATTCAATTTATCGGGAATTTCAGAACCGGAATCAACGAAAGCCATATAGTGGGCATGGGACAAAAACCGTTTTTTCATCTGAGTTTATTGGGTGCAAAAAAATGGGACGATTATGGAAGTTGGCAATTGGGAACCGAGTTTTTTTGGTCATATTCTTTAAAAGAATTGACAAAATTTTTAGCTGTAAGTTTTCCCAAATCCAAAGTACAACCCAATGACGATTGGAAGCGAATGGGCGTTTTCATCGGCTATGAATGGTACCTCAACCGCCTTTCTGTCGAAGGACAAATAGGCTACTATGTCTATAATCCCTATCGCGAAGGTGCCAAAGCCTACCAACGATTGGGATTGAAATATTATTTTACGCAACGATTACAAGGATTGTTTTCGCTAAAAACTCACACAGCCAATGCTGAAGCCTTGGAATTTGGCGTGGGATACAAACTCTTTTGATATGAAAAAAATATGGTTACTAATTAGCGTGATTTTTCTCAATTGTGCCGATCATGCAAATTGTATATTTTCGGGTAAAAACTCCATTGTTGAATACCAACTTTCCGCTTTTAATGAAGTGGAAATTCCAAAAAATGTTACCGTTCAAATTGTACCAGATACAATTTATAAGGTGAAAATTTATGCGAAAGAAGATATTTTACCTCATATAAAACATCAACAAAACTATCAACGGTTGATTATTTCAAACTCGGCAATTTGTCAAAGTTTTCAATCTTCGGAAAATGCTTTAATTCAATTGCATACACCTACTATTGAAAAAATTTATTCTAAAACACAACATAAAGTTTTTTCACTCGACACCTTACATTTTCCCACTATAAAAATTATCAATAATTCCTATTCAAAAGTAGGAAGTACCCATTTCGATTTGCTTGTAAACAGTGATTATATCTATTTAGAAGACAATCAAGTAGCAAAGTTTGAACTTAAAGGAAAAACAAAAAAATTAAGCATTGCTTTATACGGAGGAAATTGCAGTGTACATGCTCAACAGTTGAAAGCAGATACCGTGCAAATGTACCAAAGGAGCAATCAACATTTGTACGTACATCCACTGCATAAAATTGTGGGTACTATTGCTTCTACAGGAAATGTGTATGCTTCATATCGACCTGCTCAAATTGATGTGCAAGAATTATATAAAGGTTCTTTGATTTTTGAATAATAATTTGTAGCTTTGAGAAAAAATCAAAGATTATGGAAAAAATATTTTCAGGAAGCCAAGTATTGGCGATAGCAGTAAAAGAAATTTTAGACCAACATCAGATTGGTTATGCAGTACGTGATGACATCAACTCGGGAATTGTAGCTGGTTTTGGAACGCTTGGTAAAGCGGTACACATTTTTGTAGAACCAGAAAACGAAGAACGTGCATTGCAACTGATTGAAAATTTGAAGGAAATGGAATAAAAAAATCGCATTTTATCGATTTTTTGTTTTTAATTGTTTTTAAAATACCTTTCAATTTAGAAAGGTATTTTTCTCTTCATTTCCTCTACCACTTGAAAAGCTGCGGGACAAATTTCAGTATTTTTTATCGTTAATTGTGCTATTTGATAGATTTTTTGTCGGTCGGTGTGTGGATATTCTCTACATGCTTTGGGGCGTACATCATAAATTATACAATAGTTTTCCTCATCTAAAAATGTACAAGGCACCGATTGCAACACATAGTCCTTGTCCTCGTCTATTCGCAAATATTGCTCGGTAAACTTTTGTGGTTTCATTCGCAGATATTTAGAAATACGCTCAATATCTGCCGTAGTAAACAATGGACCTGTAGTTTTACAACAATTGGCACATGACAAACAATCGATTTTCTTAAACACTTGTTCATGAATCATTTCCACCTGATAATCTAAATTTTTCGGTGGTTTTTTCTTCAATTTTTCAAAGTATTTTTTGTTTTCTGATTGCTTTTCTTTTGCTTGTTTAGGCAATTGTTTGAGTTGTTGTTCCATAAAAAACTGTTCTACACTGCAAAATTACAAAGATTTCTGACTAACTTTGAAGAAATTTTTACAAATGAAAGACCTATTCGGAAAAGCAATTTTCAATTTTTATACTCAAAACGACCTTACTCCGATTATTACTGAAACCAATTTTACCGAAGCTGACGAAATGGATGTTTCCTATCTGTTTCGCTCTTATAAAGATATGCCCAAAATCGAGCAATTAGCATTGACTCTATGCAAAGGAAAAATATTGGATATAGGCTGTGGTGCAGGGAGTCATAGTCTGTATTTACAAGAAAAAGGCATGAATGTTACCGCTATTGATGTTTCTCCCAAAGCTATAGAAACCTGTCAATTACGCGGTATAAAAAATACACAAACCATCGATATTTTACAGCTAAACAACCAAAAATTTGATACCATTTTACTCTTAATGAATGGTACAGGAATCTTTAAAAATATAAAATCAGTTGCCTTCTATTTAAATCATTTAAAATCTCTTTTGAATGACAATGGGCAAATCCTCATAGACAGTAGCGATTTGATTTATCTTTTTGACGAAGACGAAGATGGTGGAAAATGGATTCCTAATGACCGTGATTATTACGGAGAAACTACATTTTTCATCAGTTATAAAGGAGAAAACGAAGCACCTTTTGACTGGTTGTATCTGGATTACAACACTTTGCAAAACGCATGCCATTTCAATGGATTGCAATGCGAATTGCTACACGAAGGCGAACATTTTGATTACCTTGCTCGTATTTATAAATAAAAAAAAGGAGTCTTGAAACTCCTTTTTTTAACTCTTTACCCTTGATTGCTAAAGACAATGTTTCCGTCGATAGCGTCGAGCAATATGATGGCGTCGGTTTGTACAGCTCCCGACAAGATTTGTTTCGACAATTCGTTCAGCACCATTTTTTGCACTACTCGTTTTACAGGTCTTGCCCCAAAGTGTGGGTCAAATCCTCTTTCTGCCAATAGCGAAATTGCCGCTGGTGTGGCATCCATCGTAATATGCTGATTTGCCAACATTTTATACACAGATTTCAACTGTATTTTTACGATTTGTTCGATATTTTCTTTCGTCAATGGGGTAAACATTACCACCTCATCGATACGGTTCAAAAACTCTGGACGCACCATGGTTTTCAATTGTTCCAACACTTTGGCTTTGGCTGTTTCTATAGCCATTTCCACTGACTGACTATCAAATTCTTCTTGAATGATATGACTTCCCATATTCGAGGTCATGATAATAATGGTGTTTTTGAAATCTGCCAATCGACCTTTGTTGTCGGTCAATCGTCCTTCGTCCAATACCTGCAACAAAATATTGAAAGTATCTGGGTGGGCTTTTTCGATTTCGTCTAACAAAATCACCGAATACGGACGACGACGCACTGCCTCGGTCAACTGTCCACCTTCGTCATACCCTACATATCCAGGAGGAGCTCCCACCAATCTACTCACCGAATGGCGTTCTGAATATTCACTCATATCGATACGCGTCATGGCGTTTTCGTCGTCAAACAGGTATTCTGCCAAGGCTTTTGCCAACTCGGTTTTTCCAACACCCGTTGTACCCAAAAACAGGAACGAACCTATTGGTTTATTAGGATCTTGTAAGCCCGAACGGCTTCTACGCACGGCATCGGAAATCGCTACGATAGCCTCTTCTTGTCCTACCACTCTGCGGTGCAATTCGGCTTCCAATTTGAGCAACTTCTCTCTTTCCGATTGTACCATTTTGGTAACAGGCACACCTGTCCATTTGGCTACTACATCGGCTATATCTTCGTAAGTAACTTCCTCCTTGATGAGTGAAGTTCCCTTTTGGTTTTGCTCCAATTCATCCTGCAAACGGTTGAGTTGGGCTGTGGCTTCTTGAATTTTTCCATAGCGTAATTCGGCTACTTTTCCGTAATCGCCGTTTCGTTCGGCACGGTCGGCTTCGAGTTTGTAGTTTTCAATGTCTACCTTGATATTTTGTATAGTATCTACAATGTCTTTTTCCGATTTCCATTGCGTAAATATCTGGTTGCGATCTTCTTTCAAGTTTGCCAAATCGGCACTCAAAGCTTTGAGTTTTGTTTCGTCATTCTCTCTTTTTATTGCCTCAATTTCGATTTCCAATTGCATAATTTTTCTATCCAACACATCCAGTTCTTCGGGTTTTGAATTGATTTCCATACGCAATTTAGAGGCAGCCTCGTCCATCAAATCGATAGCTTTATCTGGTAAAAATCGATTGGTTATATAGCGTTGCGACAATTCTACCGCTCCGATAATTGCCTCATCTTTTATGCGAACTTTGTGGTGTGTTTCATACTTTTCTTTGATACCACGCAAAATCGAAATCGCACTTTCTGTATCAGGTTCGTCTATGGTAACTTTCTGAAAACGACGCTCCAATGCTTTGTCTTTTTCAAAGTATTTTTGGTATTCGTCCAAAGTAGTAGCACCAATCGCTCTCAACTCTCCACGAGCCAAGGCAGGTTTTAGAATATTGGCTGCATCCATAGCACCTTCGCCACCTCCAGCACCTACCAAAGTGTGGATTTCGTCGATAAACAAGATGATTTGTCCGTCTGATTCTGTAACTTCTTTTATCACAGATTTCAAGCGTTCTTCAAATTCACCTTTGTATTTTGCACCAGCAATCAACGCACCCATATCCAACGAAAACAAGAGTTTGTCTTTCAAGTTTTCTGGCACATCGCCTTGTACAATTCGATGAGCCAATCCCTCGGCAATAGCGGTTTTTCCTACTCCAGGCTCTCCAATCAACATCGGATTGTTTTTGCTACGACGCGTAAGGATTTGCAGCACACGACGAATTTCTTCATCACGACCAATCACTGGGTCGAGTTTGCCGTCGTTTGCCAATTGGTTTAGGTTTTTCGCAAACTTGTTCAACGAATTGTAAGTATCCTCTGCCGAAGCCGAAGTAACGCGTGAACCTTTTCTGAGTTCGCTTATCGCCTGATTGATGGCTTGTTCGGTTACGCCTTGGTCTTTTAGCCATTGAACAGCTTTGCCCGAAGATTTGAAAATCGCCAATAGCAAATGCTCTACCGATACAAATTCATCTTTTAGGTTTTTAGCCAAAATTTGAGCTTCGTTTAGCATAGTATAAGCCGTACGAGAGAAACTCACCTCTCCCCCACTTACTTTTGCAAACGATTGAATCATACCGTCTAAAGCTTGTTTGAAATTGTCTACCGATACATTTACCTTTTTCAAAATAAACGGTGTAACATTTTCGTCCACTTCTAAAAGAGCTTTTAGGATGTGTTCATTTTCTACTTGTTGTTGTCCCAACGATTGGGTAATAATTTGAGCCTGTTGTAAGGCTTCTTGTGATTTGATTGTAAATTGATTGATATTCATTTTCTATTTTTTCTTATTGGTTTT
Source organism: Capnocytophaga sp. ARDL2 (assembly GCF_041530365.1). Taxonomy (NCBI): domain Bacteria; kingdom Pseudomonadati; phylum Bacteroidota; class Flavobacteriia; order Flavobacteriales; family Flavobacteriaceae; genus Capnocytophaga; species Capnocytophaga sp. ARDL2. The sequence goes on along the minus strand of NZ_CP168034.1, from coordinate 1,118,698 downwards.
GCCTATCCTATTTCAAATTACATTCCTAACCAAAAACCAAGACAAATTGACTGATTTTTATTCGTTTTTAACTAAAAAAGGTGAAATTTTAAGACATTTTGTCGTTTTTTTTATTCTATCTCTTTTTCAATCATAATAATAACCATTGAACATACCCACATAATATAATGAATCCTTTTAGTATATATTTGAATTTTTCCTAAATAAACTTATTTTTGTAAAAAACACTTCTCTTATGACTCAATACATCACAGATATACAAAAAAACAAATTAAAGCGTTTATTCAACAAAAACACATCGAACTATACGATGTGCAAGAACTATTGCTTAAAGAAGTGAGTAATCATATCGAAAATCAATGGAAAGAAAACCCTACTCTTCCGTTTGATGACGCATTGCAAAATGCATACAAAAGCTATGATGCATTGGGATTTACCAAAGTACATGAGCGAATTTTAGAAGAAAATTATCAGAAGGTAAATAAAGCTATTTGGAAAGAAGTATTGAGCTATTTTACAACGACGAAAACCCTCGTTCCTATCGCTACATTTAGCATCCCTTATTTTTTGATTGAGCAACACGATGTTTTCAAAATTGCCTTATTGGTGTATATCATACTTTTTTACATTGCAATGATTATCTACTCTTTCATTATCAATAGAAAAATAAAAAAACAGCAAAAACTTTCACAAAAGACATTTTCATACGAAACGACAGCTACTCAATTGTTTCAAGCTACTTGGATCTTATTATTACCTATCATTCCTCAATTTATCAGCCAGATTGACAAGAGAAAATGATCAACTGAGTACAGTAGGAACTATTCTTTTTTGTGTACTTTTTACCACTTCGATACTTTATTGTTTGACTCAAATAAAAATCATAAAAAAAATAATCAAAGAGAAAAAAGTATAAAAAGATTTTACCCCTTCCCATAATTTTTTATTAATTTTACGTATTTGTTGTTTAACAAACAATTAAATCAGAAACATTTAAAATGAAAAGTCCAACATTATTAATAGGTGTTATCATTGGTTGTATGACTTTCAGCAACTGTACAAAAGATAATACCCCACTTGTTGAGAATATTTTTGGCAAATTTCAAGGAGAATGGGAAGGAACTTAAACCATCACTCAAACAAATCAACAAAGTAGATGGAAAGCAACCGTTGACAAAAATGGTTTTTTGGATAGTGAATTAAATTTTAACTCACAAACGCTAACGATATCTGGCACGTTGACAAGGGATAGCGAAGTCTATGCAAATTACACATACCAAGGTCAAGAAGTAGGAAAAATGAGAGGTCCTATGAATGAAAAAGAAGGAAATGGTATATGGGAAAATCCTACCTATCAACTAAGTGGAACTTGGGTTGGAACTAAAAAATAATTTAAACGCAAACAAAAATATAAATGAAAAAATTAGTACTTCCTCTTTGCATTTTAGCAGGAATAACAGCCCATGCACAAGAAGACATTAAACCTGCTCCGTCGTACATTCAGTTTGGAATTGGACAAGCATTTGTAGATGTAAAGGATACAAACTACAAAGACACTTATGCAGGTGGATTTCTAAAAGGACTCACATCCAACTTTTCTTTTGGTAAATATTATACGTTGGATAAAAGTTCTGACAAATGGTTGGTAAATACTGGATTGAATTTCAATTTCCACCAAGTTCGTTTCAATAATGAGAAGACCATTACAGATATCAATGGTAAAACAGAATTGGTAAATAGTGGTTATACGGACATTAAAAAATCTAGATTGCTTTCGTATGAAATTTCTTTATCTGCATATATCGAAAAGAGATTTGGAGAATCGCCAGAACGTAAATATTCGATTAAAGATAGATGGTATGCAGGTATCGGTGGGCATGTAGGTATCAACTATTTGGGTACTTTCCAAAAATACGAACACAATGGTCATACCTATAAAAACACTACGATGGGGAACTACAACAAATCGCCTTTTATTTATGGAGCAGGAGCGTATGTGGGTTATGATATTTTTATATTGAAATTCAACTACAACTTCAACCCTATCTTTAAAGAATCATTTGCTCCACAACACTTGTTTACAACAAGTTTTATCTTTAATATTCCAGTGGGAAAATAATCCCATTTTGAAATTATAAAAAAAGAGGCGTTTGCCTCTTTTTTTATTACCATATTCTTACACGCTTTTCAGGTGCAATGTACAATTTGTTGGTAGGTTGCACATCAAACGCATCGTACCAAGCGTCTAAGTTTTGCAACGGCACATACGCTCTATACATTCCTGGTGCATGTGGGTCAGTTTTCACTTGATTTTTGATGTACTCATCTCTCGATTTTGTACGCCAAACGGTTGCCCAAGAAATAAAGAATCTTTGCTCTGGTGTGTATCCGTCAATTTTTCCTTGAGGATTTTTCTCTAAATAGATTTTCAATCCGTCGTAAGCGGCTGTAATTCCCCCTAAATCTCCGATGTTTTCACCCAATGTAAAATCACCGTCCACATAGATTCCGTTGAAAGGTTGTAATGCACTGTATTGTGTTGCCAACGATTTTCCAAGTGTTGTAAATTGTTGTAAATCTGTTGGTGTCCACCAGTCGATAAGGTTTCCTTCGGCGTTGTATCTCGCTCCAGAATCGTCAAATCCGTGAGAAATTTCGTGTCCAATTACCGCTCCAATTCCTCCGTAATTTACAGCTTCGTCTGCTTTATAATCATAGAATGGTGGTTGCAAAATCGCCGCAGGGAAAACAATTTCGTTGTACAATGGATTGTAATACGCATTTACCATTTGTGGTGGCATTCCCCATTTGGTTTTATCTACAGGTTTTCCAAATTCTGCAAAGTTTTTCTCAATTTCCCAACGACCAATCGCTTGTAAATTATCATAATAAGTTCCTTTTTCCTCAGGACTTTTTACTGTCAATTTTGAGAAATCTTCCCAAGTGTCAGGATAACCAATTTTAATGGTCAATTTTCTCAATTTTTCCAAAGCTCCTTCTTTGGTAGCAGGTGCCATCCACGGAAGATTTTTGATTCTTCTTTCGTAAGCCAATACTACATTGTCAATCATTTCTTTGGCTTTGGCTTTGGCTTCTGCTGGGAATCGTTTTTCTACATACAATTTTCCAAGAGCTTCACCCAAATTGTTGTTTACTACATCTACCGCTCTTTCTTCCATTGGTTTTTGAGCTTGAGCTCCCGACAATGTTTTTCCGTAGAACTCCCAACGAGTTGTAGCCAAATCTGTGGTCAATGCACTCGCCGAACCGTTGATTAAATTCCAATTTAAGTAATCTTTTAACACTTCGATTGGCGTAGATTTCAACAAAGCGTTCATTTTAGCCAAGGCTTTTGGCTGAGAAACCACTACTTTGTCGATGTTTTTCATTCCTGTTTTATCAAAATATGCAGTCCAATTGATGTTATTTGCCAATTGTTGCAATTCGGCAATTGTATGAGGATTATAGGTTTTGTGGTCATCTCTCGATTCCACTCTTGTCAATTCTGATGTAGCAATTTGCTTTTCAAATTCAAAAATTCCTTTAGCTTTTGTAGCCGCATCCTCCACCGAATATCCAATGTTTTGCAACATTTTGGTCATATATTTCAAATATTCCGCTTGGATTTCTTTGATTTCGGCTGCATCTGACAAATAATAATCTCTATCAGGCAAACCTGTAGAGGCTCCACCTACATAAATCGTATTTTTGTTTGAATCCTTGGCATCTGCATACACATACACGCCAAACAATCCGATACCACCGTCAAATACAGAATTTTGAACCAGCGCATTTACATCTTCTAAATTTTGCAAAGCGGCGATTTTTGCCAAATCTTCTTTGATAGGTTCGATCCCTTGAGCATTTCTCGATACTGTATCCAAAAATGTTTTGTACAAGTTAATGGCTTTTCCTTCGTCAGTTGATGAAGAATATTTCGACTGTGAAGCAGCCTCTTTCAACATATTCAACACATCAAGATTAGTATTTTTGTCCAATTCTTGAAAACTTCCCCAAGTAGGTTTGTCGGCAGGAATTTCAGTTTCATCCAACCATTTTCCGTTTACGAAACGAAAGAAATCATCTCCCGCATGTACAGTTGTATCCATATATTGCAATGCAATACCGTGGTTTTCACTGTCTTTTATCGCAATTTTGTTGCACGATGCCAAAAGCAACGCAACAGCTGCACTTAGTACTAATTTTTTCATTGATATTTCTATATAATTATTTTACAAAGATAAAGAGTCTAAACAAATTTTCCATGTATAAAATGATAAATCTACACTAATCTTCTCCTAAACTCACTCAAAACAATTGCAGTTGCTGTAGCAACATTCAAACTTTCGGTTTTTTGATTTATACCAAAACGAGGAATCGTCAATCGATGAGTGGATAGTTTTTCTATTTCAGGCGAAATTCCATTAGCTTCATTTCCCATAATGATACAAGCATTTTCTGGCAAAGATTCGGTATATATTGTTTCACCGTTCATAAATGTTCCATAAATCGGATGAGAATAATCATTTAAAAACATTTCTAAATCAAGGTAATTCACTTGCACACGAGTGATTGACCCCATCGTTGCCTGAACGACTTTCGGGTTATACAATTCGGCAGTTTCTTTACTACAAACGATTTGTCTGATTCCAAACCAATCACACAAACGAATTATAGTACCCAAATTTCCTGGGTCGCGTACACTGTCCAATGCTACAATCAATCCATTGGTATCAATATTTGGCTCTGATGGTATCTTAAATACAGCCAAACAATCGGGAGCTGTAGTCAAATTGCTCATCTTGGAAAAATCTTCCGATTTTGCAATCCACTTATTTTTCACTTTTGGAAAATCATTTGAATTTGAAACAACCAAATGTTGCAATTCAAAAGTAGAATCTATCAATTCTTCTATTCCTTTTTTTCCTTCAACTACAAATTGTTTATTTTGCAATCTGTATTTTTTTTGCTTCAATGAAGCAATATTTTTAACTTGATTTTTCGTAATATTCATATCTTCACGAGCTATTTTAGTTGCTTTTACATTGGAGTATAAACAACATATAAAAAGTTAATTTTCTTACATTTACGTATATTTCATAATCTAAACGTCTATTTCGTAAAAAAATCGTACTTTTGCGGTAGCAAATATATTTCGAAAAGTTTTGAAAAAAAAATTATCACCCAGTTTATATATCGTTTTATCGAGTATTCTCGTTTCTGCCTGCAACCTTACAAAGAGAGTTCCAGATGGTAGCTATTTGCTTACAGAAAACAAGATAGAGGTCAATGATAAGAAATCTTCTGATTCTAAAGTCACTGCACAATTATATCAACAACCCAACTCTTCGATAGGTGGTTTGCCGTTGCGATTGATGGTTTACAATGCTGCAAATGCACAGCCTCGTGCAGATTATGACCAATGGTTGGAACGCAACCCTAATACCAAACAGTTTTTAGTGAGCCTATTATCTGAAAAACAAGTCGATCGTTTAGGCGATTCGTTTTTTGTATCGGGTATTAGCAATACAATGAAAGATTTTGGTGAAGCTCCTGTAATTTTTGATAGCGAAAGAGCCGATCGTTCGGAAATTCGCTTGAAAAACTATTTCTTCAACCAAGGCTATTTCAACACAACCGTTTCTAAAGAAATTGACACCGTTTCAAAAGAGAAAAAAGCTTTAGTAACCTATAAAATTCAAACAGGTAGCCCCTTTTTATTAGATAGTATTTCAACAAAAATCAATTCACCTGAATTGGAAGCTCTTTACGAAGAAAAAAACAAAATTACTTTTTTACACAAAGACGACAAATACAATGCAGCCGTTTTGGACAGAGAACGTGACCGTATGACTACATTTTTCCGAAACAATGGGGTGTTTGATTTTCAAAAATCATATATCAATTTTGAGATTGATACTTTAAAACAAAACAACACTGCAGATATTTTGGTACGTGTTGAGGACAAAAGTATCAAAATGTCAAATAGTGACACTTTGATTAAAGAACCTTTTAAAATCTATAAAATAGACGAAGTAAATATCTATACGACTAATTTTCAAAATAGAAAAGACGAGTTGAAAAAAACAACGTATCGTGGGGTAAATATTTTTAGCAAGGGAAAACTAAACTACAAGGCTAAAACTCTATACGATGCCAATTTCATCAACCATGGCGATGTGTATTCAGACCAAAAAAGAGCCTTGACTATCAAATCGTTTTCATCTTATTTGAACGTCTTTAACTATCCAACCATCGAATTTTTGGCAAATAAAAATGATACTGTTCAAAATTCATTAATTGCCAATATTTATGTAAGCCCACGTAAAAGAGCTTCGTTCAATCCGTCGGTCGATGTCACGCATTCAAATATTCAACAAATTGGTATTGAAGGGGCTGTTAGTACCTCTTTCCGAAATATTTTTAAAGGTTCAGAAACATTAGATGTAAGTTTTAGAGGTAATATTGGTTCATCAACATCACCAAATTTCCGTACAACCGATCGATTTTTCAACATTATAGAATACGGGGTGGATGTAAAATTGGGAATACCAAAATTTTGGTTTTTCACAGATACCGATGTACTGATATCGAGACAAATGTTTCCAACAACCAATGTAAGTGTGGGGCTTTCAAATCAGCAAAACATTGGTTTGGACAAACAAAACTTCACCTCGATTTTCAACTACAACTGGAGCCCGAGAAATCGAAACAATTTATCATTGGATGTATTCAATATTCAATTTGTAAAAAACACAAATCCAGGAAATTATTTCAACGTATATCGTACCTCGTACAATACGCTAAACAATATTGCAACAAACACCAAAAATGTTCCTGACGAATATTTTGACGAATTAGGAAACCTAATCATCAATGATGGGGTCGATGCCTTTATAGAAGATGTTTTACAAAACAATTCCTTAATTCCAATAAGAGATCCGAAATATAGACAAGTTGCCAGTATTGCTGAACGTAGAAAAAGATTGACCGAAAACAACTTGATTTTGGCTACCAATTTGACCTTTACTACCTCAACAAGAACAGGTATCCAAGACAATGACTTTTACAACTTAAAGGCAAAAGTAGAAACCGCGGGAAACCTTTTTAGCTTGATGAATCTCAATCAAAGAGCTGACGGAAGACGCACATTTCTCGATGTGGCTTATTCGCAATATGTAAAAACCGAATTGGAATATGTAAAATATTTTGATTTAGGAAATAAAAATGTTATTGCCATAAGAGCCTTTGGAGGTATTGCCATTCCGTACGGAAACAGTACCAATATTCCGTTTTCACGAAGTTATTTTGCTGGTGGTTCCAACGACAACCGTGCGTGGCAATCATACCGTTTGGGACCAGGAAGTAGCGGTGGTGTCAATGATTTCAACGAAGCAAATATGAAAATGGCTTTCAATCTTGAATACCGTTTCAACGTCAGTGAACCAATCAATTTGGCTTTATTTGCCGATGCAGGAAACATTTGGAATACCCTCGATGATACATCCAATGAAGACATGAAATTTACAGGATGGAATTCACTCAAAGACATAGCCTTAGGAACAGGATTGGGACTTCGCTATGATTTAAGTTTCTTTGTCATTCGTTTTGATACTGGTTTCAAAACCTATAACCCAGACAAAGAACTCGAAAACAAATGGTTCCATCAATGGAATTTTAAAGAAATGCAGATAAATGTTGGGGTAAATTACCCTTTCTAAAAATCTATACATGAAACAAAAATTAGTAGTCCTCTCAGGTGCAGGAATCTCTGCTGAAAGTGGCATTTCTACTTTTAGAGACGCCAACGGACTGTGGGAAAACCATAGAATCGAGGAAGTAGCCTCACCCGAAGGTTTTGAAGCCAATCCTGAGTTGGTCATGCGATTTTACAACCTGCGAAGAGCACAGTTAAAAGAAGTAGTTCCAAACGAAGCCCATAAATTATTGGTACAATTGGAGGAAAAATACGATGTACAAATCATTACCCAAAATGTAGATGATTTACACGAAAGAGCGGGTTCGTCTAATGTATTGCATTTACACGGCGAATTAAACAAAGTTTGCCCAATTGACAACACGGTTTTTGGCACAACTTGGGAAGGCGATTTGCATATAGGTGACACAGACGAACGAGGTGTGCAATTGCGACCTTATATCGTGTGGTTTGGCGAGGCAGTTCCTAATATAGAACTGGCAACCTTTTGGGTAGAAAATGCCGACATTTTGTTGGTGATAGGCACTTCATTGCAAGTATATCCTGCCGCAGGATTGTTGCATTACGCACCCAAAAATTGCAAAATCTATCACATCAATCCAGACGAAACACCCTTGGTCAACAGTAAGCATATTTTTATTCAAAATGTGGCAAGTAAGGGAATGAAGACATTTTGTGAAATGATTGAAAATAAAAAATAAAAATTCAACAATTCTCTCAATTATTTTAGTATTTTTGTACGATAATTAATTTTTTGAAAACAATATTACAACTATGAGTCATACTATCAAACCTGGTGTAGCAACAGGTGATCAAGTTCAAGAAATATTTAGATATGCGAAAGAAAAAGGATTCGCATTGCCGGCTGTAAATGTTACAACTTCAAGCAACATCAACGGTGTGATGGAAACAGCAGCAAAATTAAACGCGCCTGTTATCATCCAATTTTCAAACGGAGGTGGTTTGTACATGGCAGGTAAAGGTCTTTCAAACGAAGACGAAAAAGCCGCTATCGCAGGTTGTGTGGCAGGTGCAAAACACATTCACGAATTGGCAGAATTGTACGGTGCTACAGTAATCTTACACACAGACCACTGTGCAAAAAAATTATTACCTTGGATTGACGGACTTTTAGACGCAAGTGAAAAACACTTTGCTCAAACAGGAAAACCATTGTTCTCTTCTCACATGATTGATTTATCGGAAGAAACCATCGAAGAAAACCTTGAAATTTCCAAAAAATACCTTGAAAGAATGAGCAAAATGGGTATGACTTTGGAAATCGAATTGGGAATCACAGGTGGTGAAGAAGACGGAGTGGACAACACAGGTGTTGATTCTTCTAAATTATATACTCAACCAGAAGAAGTTGCCTATGCGTATGAGGAATTGATGAAAATTTCTCCTCGTTTTACCATTGCAGCTGCCTTTGGAAATGTACACGGAGTTTACAAACCAGGAAATGTAAAATTGACTCCAAAAATTTTAGACAACTCTCAAAAATTTGTTGAACAAAAATACGGAACAGAAAAAAATCCAATCGATTTTGTATTCCACGGAGGTTCTGGTTCTACATTAGAAGAAATCAGAGAAGCTATTTCTTACGGAGTAATCAAAATGAACATCGATACAGATTTGCAATTTGCCTTTACAGAAGGAGCGAGAGATTACATTATTGAGAAAAAAGATTACTTAATGACGCAAATCGGAAATCCAGAAGGAGACGATGTGCCAAACAAAAAATATTACGACCCAAGAAAATGGTTGAGAGAATCTGAAAAAACTTTCAACAAACGATTGGAACAAGCATTTGCAGATTTAAACAATGTAAATACTTTGTAAGCTCATCTTGTTTTTTTTCTCACGCAGATTTTTTCTGTAATTAACTAATGTAGCATCTTAGAGAATAATTAAACCTATGGTTTAAAAAAGATTCACGCAAATTTTGTTTTTTTTAATAAATCAAAAAAGCATCAGCGAACATCAAAAAATAAAGATCAATCATTATGAAATCTATTTACATCAGCGTGAAATAAAATTAAAGTCAAGATTATTTCTGTAATTTACACTAAAAAAACACTAAACTATGGCTTGGTTTAAAAGAAAAGAAAAGGGAATCACAACCCCTACAGAAGATAAAAAAGACACGCCCAAAGGTCTTTGGTACAAATCTCCCACGGGAAAAGTGGTAGAACAAGACGAATTGGAAGCAAATCTTTGGGTAAGCCCAGAAGATGATTATCATGTGAGAATTGGAAGTAACGAATATTTCCAAATCCTTTTTGATGACAACAAATACAAAGAATTATTTGACAAAATCGTTTCAAAAGATTCATTAAATTTTGAAGACACCAAAAAATACTCTGACCGTCTAAAAGAAGCAAAAGAAAAAACACGCTTGAAAGACGCAGTACGTGTTGCTGTTGGAAAATCGAAAGGAAAAGATATGGTAGTTGCCTGTATGGATTTCGCATTCATCGGAGGTTCTATGGGATCGGTTGTAGGTGAAAAAATCTCAAGAGGTATCGACTATGCTATCCAGAAAAAATTGCCTTTCATGATGATTTCAAAGTCAGGAGGTGCTCGTATGATGGAAGCTGCTTTTTCCTTGATGCAAATGGCAAAAACCTCTGCAAAATTGACCTTACTTTCCGATGCTCAGTTGCCGTACATTTCATTGTGTACAGACCCAACCACAGGAGGGACAACCGCTTCGTATGCGATGTTGGGAGATATCAACATTGCAGAGCCCGGAGCTTTGATTGGATTCGCAGGTCCTCGTATCGTAAAAGATACCACAGGAAAAGATTTACCAGAAGGTTTCCAAACATCTGAATTCTTATTAGAACACGGTTTCTTGGATTTCGTTGTTCACAGAAAAGAATTAAAAGACAAAGTAAATCAATACATCGACTTGGTAATGAACCAACCGTTGAGATAAAATTAAAACATCTTGAGAGCGTTCTCAAGGTGTTTTTTTATAGGGTTGTATTAAATTATTCCTTCAAAAACACAAATCTACCTCCGCCTTGTTTCAAAATCAATTTGTATTCATCAATTTCAAATTGAATTTCAATATTTGCCAATGAATAGACATAAATAGCTTCTTCTTTTTTAGTCAAAGGAAAAGGCATTTGACCTGTTGCTTGTGCCAATAATTGTTCTCCACTATAATACACTTTTATTTTTATTGGCAACTCTGATGATACATAAGTTCCCTCTAAACCTTTTTCTAAGCTTAGATTATTATTTTGCTCCTCAAACACTGGAATTTCATATTCTTTTCCAAAAGCAGCACTCAAAAGTGCAATATCAACGTTATTGATGGTATAAGCTACACCATTTACTGCACGAGCATACCCAATTTTTTCCTCTGGAAAATAACACAATATAGCAGTAAATTTATCTATTCCTCCAGTATGTGCAAAAGCTTTATGGTCATAAAAAGGCAAATGAAACATTCCCAATCCCATTCCTCCTTCTATCGTTTGCATAGTTTCTAAACTTTGCTTAGAAATGATTTTACCCTCAAACAAAGCATTGACAAATTTGAGCATGTCTGATGTAGTAGAAATCAAAGCCCCCGCCCCTGACACAAAAGACAAATCTGTTGTAGCTTCTTCTATCCATTTTTTATCAAAAAAATACGAACGAGCTTCCTTTTGTCTAAAATTTACATCCGTTCCCAATCGAGAATTGTTCATTCCCAAGGGTTGAAAGATTTTTTTATCCAATAAATCTGCAAACGTACTTTGATATACATCTTCCAAAATATAACTCAACAATATGTAGTTAGAGTTGCTATATTTGGTTTTACTCGCAGGCTCAAACTGACTTTCGTAGGATGCAATTCGGTATATCATAGACTGTTTAGTCTGCGGTTTTGTATTCCATTCATAATAGGAATATTCTTGAGTTACATTAAAAATTCCACTGCGATGTCTGAGTAAATTTTTTATAGAAATTTTATCAGCATTGGGAATCTGTGGGTAAAATTCTGCTAATTTTTTATCTAATTTCAATTTACCTTCTTCAACAGCTTTCATCACTAAAGTTGCTGTAAGCATTTTAGTTACCGAACCCACTCGATAAGGCGTTTCAACTGTTGCTTTTTGCTGGTTTTGTACATCCGAAAATCCTATGGTCTTTTGATACATTAATTGATTATCTTTTGACAAAGCGAAACTTCCCATGACCTTATTATGATTTTCCAATGTAGTGAGATAGGCATCGAGTTTTTGTTTATTAAAAACCTGAGCATAAAACAGTTGACTAATCAAAAAACAGCTTGCTATTATAGAAAATTTATTCATCGCAGATCATTCGTTTGAGTATAATAATTTGACTGTAAACTTCTAAAATAATTGATTAACAAAGATTTAGCCTCGTTGGACAAATTAGCCTCTGGATGAGTGATAACATAACTTGTCAATGGCATTTCTCCAATTTCAATACATTCAGCACTTTCCTCTATTTTTTTAATTTTTCTTTGTGGTGAATACATATCAAATATAGAAAAATTTAGTTCTTGTCTGCCCTCCATTATGTGGTCTTTCACAAACCACCCCACTGGCTGAACATAAGTATACCAAGGATATTTTGTTTCATAAGAATGACAATCGTAACAAGCATTTCTTATCAATGTTGCTACTTCATTAGGCGTTTGATTTACCACTAAAAAATCCTTAGTTTCGTCATACGATAAATTCGTTTTATCGATTTGAAACAATTGCAATCCTGCAATTACCAAAACTGTTATTCCAATAATTTTTAATTTTATTTATTCAAATGTAACATCTTTTTTGATTGAAAAAACATTCTTTTATCACTTGTAAAGATACAAATTTAATCTTTATTCATTTCATAGAATAAATATAAATAATCACTCGATAACATCTATCTATTACTTCCTATTTTAAAAATGAAATCGTTTTATTATTTTTGCATAGAATAGATGGAAAACCATGTATTCTTGGTTTAAAAAAATTAATTAACAACAGTTTGATTATCCACATTTTGAAGGATAATAATATAAAACACTTTCAATTATGAATCTTTACAACGATTACATTCAAGAAATTGAAGAAAGAAAACAACAAAGGTTACACCCTAAGCCTATAGATGGGGCTGAATTGCTTAGCGAAATTATCGCTCAAATCAAAGATGTAAATAGCCCGCACAGAGCGGATTCTATCCAACATTTCATCTACAACACGCTTCCAGGGACAACTCCTGCGGCGGGAGTGAAAAGCTCAGTTTTTAAAAGATATCATCCTTGGAAATGAAACCGTTGCGGAAATTTCTACTGATTTTGCTTTTGAATTGCTTTCACACATGAAAGGTGGCCCTTCCATCAAAGTATTGTTAGATTTGGCTCTTGGAAACGACGAGACAATTGCCAAAAAAGCAGCGGAAGTATTGAAAACGCAAGTATTCTTATACGATGCTGATACGGCTCGTTTGGCGGAAGCGTATAAAGCAGGAAATGCAATTGCAAAAGATATATTAGAAAGCTATGCCAAAGCAGAATTCTTTACTAAATTGCCGGAAGTTCCAGAGGAAATCAAAGTGGTTACTTACATCGCTGCAGAGGGAGATATTTCTACCGACTTATTGTCACCCGGGAACCAAGCTCACTCGCGTTCTGACCGTGAATTGCACGGAAAATCAATGATTTCGCCTGAAGCTCAAGCGGAAATCGAAGCGATGAAAGCCGCTCACCCTGACAAACAAGTGATGCTCATCGCCGAAAAAGGTACGATGGGAGTCGGTTCTTCTCGTATGTCTGGGGTGAATAATGTGGCTCTTTGGACTGGAAAACAGGCTTCTCCGTATGTTCCGTTCGTGAATATCGCTCCGATTGTGGCAGGTACGAACGGAATTTCGCCTATCTTCTTGACTACGGTGGATGTAACGGGTGGTATCGGTATCGACCTTCAAAACTGGGTGAAGAAAACCGATGCAGACGGCAATGTGGTGCGTGATGAAAAAGGCGACATCGTGCTGGAACAAGCGTATTCTGTAGAAACAGGTACTGTTTTGACTATCAACACAAAAACGAAAAAATTATACAACGGCGACCAAGAATTGAAAGATATTTCTAAGTCTTTCACACCGCAAAAATTAGAATTCATCAGAGCTGGTGGTTCGTATGCGATTGTTTTTGGTAAGAAAATCCAAACTTTTGCTGCTCAAACTTTGGGAATCGAAGCACCGCAAGTGTTCGCCCCTGCGAAAGAAGTGGTGAAAGAAGGCGTAGGATTAACAGCAGTAGAAAAAATATTCAACAAAAACGCTGTAGGTGTAGCACCAGGGAAAACACTTTATGCAGGTTCTGATGTTCGTGTGAAAGTGAATATCGTTGGTTCTCAAGATACTACAGGACTTATGACCGCTCAAGAGTTGGAAGCAATGGCGGCTACGGTGATTTCACCAATCGTGGACGGAGCGTACCAATCGGGATGTCATACAGCATCAGTTTGGGACAAAAAGCTCAGGCGAATATCCCAAAATTGATGAAGTTCATGAACGATTTTGGTGTCATTACAGCTCGTGATCCTAAGGGTGAATACCACGCAATGACGGATGTTATCCATAAAGTATTGAACGATATTACGGTGGACGAATGGGCGATTATCATCGGTGGTGACTCGCACACGCGTATGTCAAAAGGAGTAGCTTTTGGTGCTGATTCGGGTACAGTTGCCTTGGCATTGGCGACGGGTGAGGCTTCGATGCCAATCCCTGAATCTGTGAAAGTTACCTTCAAAGGTTCGATGAAAGAGCATATGGATTTCCGTGATGTGGTTCACGCTACGCAGTTGCAAATGTTGCAGCAATTTGACGGCGAAAATGTGTTCCAAGGTAGAATTATCGAGGTGCATATCGGAACTTTATTGGCAGACCAAGCTTTTACTTTCACCGATTGGACAGCGGAAATGAAAGCCAAAGCGTCAATTTGTATTTCTCAAGATGAGACATTGATTGAATCTTTAGAAATTGCGAAATCTCGTATTCAGATAATGATAGAGAAAGGCATGGACAACGAAAATCAAGTACTAAAAGGACTGATAGCGAAAGCCGACAAGCGTATCGCGGAAATCCGTTCGGGCGAAAAACCAGCCTTGCAACCTGATGCGAATGCGAAATATTATGCTGAGGTGGTTATCGATTTGGATTTGATTGATGAACCAATGATTGCCGATCCAGATGTGAATAATGCGGATATCTCTAAGCGTTATACCCACGACACGATTCGTCCGTTGTCGTTCTATGGCGATAACAGAAAGGTAGATTTAGGGTTCGTAGGTTCGTGTATGGTACATAAAGACGACTTGAAAATCGTTTCGCAAATGCTCAAAAACTTAGAGAAAGAATACGGTGAAGTGAAATTCAACGCACCGCTTGTGGTTGCCGCTCCGACATACAACATTATCGACGAGCTAAAAGCAGAAGGAGATTGGGAATACCTACAAAAATATTCAGGATTTGAGTTCTCTGATGCCTTGCCAAAACAAACGGCAAGAACAGAGTACGAAAACATCATGTATTTAGAAAGACCAGGTTGTAACCTTTGTATGGGTAACCAGGAGAAAGCAGCAAAAGGTGACACGGTGTTATCGACCTCTACTCGTTTGTTCCAAGGTCGTGTGGTAGAAGACCGTGCCGACAAAAAAGGAGAATCATTATTGGCATCAACGCCAGTGGTTGTCTTGTCAGCTATCTTAGGTCGCATCCCAACTTTGGAGGAATACAAAGTAGCTGTAAAAGGTATTAACTTGACGAAGTTTCAGCCGATTTCTACGAAGATATAGTTGATTGGTTTTGAAGATAATAGAAAAAGACTATCCGAAAGGACGGTCTTTTTTTTGTGTTTTAAATGGTAAAGTTCAATTGTCTCTATGTCTCAAAATCCCATTGTCTTATTTTGGGCGCGCCCCTTAGCATTCCCCTTATTCCCCTTCTTTTTAAGAAACCCAAAGGGTTCATCGAAACTACTATAAAAAATATAAATTATGAGATAATGGGTACCTGAAAGATGGGGTAGTTTAAAAAGAGGGGTTAGCGGTGGATTTGACGAAGTTTATAAATCCAAAATATTGGAAAAATATAACCCCTCGAAATTGAGGGGTTTGGTGTTTATAACTTTTAGAAATCAAATCTATTTATCTTCATCTTAAATTTCTATTTCAACCATAACAAAATCATCAGCATCCAAAACGATTTCTTCATTTCGTTACATTTCCTTTAATTTTTCCACGACTTCCTCTTCGTTTTTAGCTTCTATGAAAACTATTCTTGATAAGGTTTCTTTGATTTCTTTTTGCTCTGTCAAAGACCAATGTTTTTTCATCGATATAATGATATTTGAAAATATCTTTATCAATCTGTAAATCAGGACGATGTTGTACAATGTTTTTAATGAAAAAGGCTTCAAGTTCCGCCTCGTTTCGGGCAAAAATATACGCGAAAAGTGCATCTGCTTTTGTTTGAAAAAATTGTTGCCGTACATTACCCTTTTCATTGGGATAGAAAAAAACAATTTTAAAAACGATATATCTTCCTCTGCGAATGGTTTTGTGAAACACATCGGAAATCATTCGGTTGTCGGATTTCTGAAATTTATCGTACAAAAAAGAAGTCTTCTTGCCATCCCGATGCACATAATGTAGCCCAATTTCATCTACATAAATTTGCATAATGGCTTGCGTTTTTAATCGTACTATCTTGCGTATTCCAAATATAAAAAATAAGGTAGTAGCCCCGAATAAAAACAAAACTATGAACAAGTCTTCTGAGTCTGATTGATAACTTAAACAGAGGACATAGAATATTACAGAATATGCTACTAATAATAGAAACCCCGTAAAAATAATAAACACACGACAGAGCCTCATCAGCCAACCGATAGGCTGTAAGTCCATTCGTTTAGACGATTGTGGTATATTGGGTAAATTTCTGATATTATTGAATTTATTTTTACAAAAATAGAAAAGATTATCTACAGAATAATGTAAATGAATTTATTTCTTGTCCTATGGCAAGATTTTTTTGTAAATAGGCTTTTCTTTTCTATTTTTGCCAAAAACTTGCACCGCATCGCTAAAAAAAGGAAGATGTATCGCCAAATTCAGCCTCACCCTATTTTACAAAAATATGTCGCTTTTTTTTTGGATAAGCGAAACGGACGATTATTTCCAATATTTTTCGCCTGCTTCCACATTTACGGATTTGGTTTTCTTTTGTCAGGGAACGATGCAAAACACTCAAAATCATCAAAATTTATCTCAAAACGGCGTTGTTTTTGGTCAGAAAACTTCCTTTTCCAATTATCAAACGCTCCATTCAAAAGCAAAACTTTTTGGCATTCGAGTGCGTCCGTCTATTTTTCTTTTAACCCTAAAAATACCCGCTTTTCAACTCAATGAACAAAGCATTTCTTTGGGGCAACTTTTTGGAAACGAGGGCGACCGCCTTACGGATAATATCATCAATGCCCCGACCATAGAAGAGTCGATTGCTTTATTTTCTTCGTTTATCATTCAAAAAATAAAAGAGCTACCAGCGAAATATCAACTCATAGAAAAGATTGTCCATTCTGATGCGATTTTCCGCGATTTTTCGGCAAAAAACTTGGCTCTTTCGGAGCGTCAGTTTGAACGAAATTTCAAAGATTACACCGGATTTTCATTGAGAAAGTACACCAAAATCAAACGCTTTGAGCAAGTTTACAATGCGTTGCGTTCTGCCCAAAATATCGACAATCTGACGCAGTTTGCCATACAATATGATTATTACGACCAAGCCCATTTCAATCGTGATTTTAAGGAATTTACAAACCTTTCGCCCTTGCAATTGTTCCAAAAAAAATAAAATGTCGGTTCGGTACAATCCGATTTTGCAAGTAATGTGCAATTTTGCCAAAAAATAAAATAGAATTAATATGAAATGTATCATCACACCACAAGAATGGATAGAAAATTGGCAAGCCAACCGCCGATTGACACGCCGTGTTATAGAAGCGTTTCCAGAGAAAGAATTGTTTGAATTTTCGGTGGTCGGAATGCGTCCGTTTGCCCATATCGCCGATGAATTGCTTCACGCAATTGACACAAATCTGAATCAAATCGTTGGGAAACAAGTTGTCGAATACCAAGATTATACCGCTTATATTGGCTATGCAGGAAATACCAAAGCCGAAATTTTAGCCAATTGGGACAAGGCTACTGCCAAAATTGATGATTTGATGAATGAATTTCCGCAGGAGCAGTATCGTGAGCAAATCAATTTGCAAGGGGAGTTTGAAATGTCGGTAATCGGAATTTTGACTTATCAACTTCAAAATGAAATCCATCACCGAGGTCAAGGCTATGTGTACCTTCGAGTGTTGGGCATCGAGCCACCTGGTTTTTATGATGTTTATTAATAAATGCACACAAATCTTGTCCTATGGCAAGATTTTTTTTCGTTCCAATTGCTTATTTTTGCCCTTAATAATTAAAACGATAGAAAAATGGCAACAAGAATCAATCCGTATTTGAATTTTAATGGGAATTGCGAAGAAGCGTTTAATTTCTACAAAAAGGCTTTCGGGGGCGATTTTACAATGGTGGTTCGTTCTGATGAAACTCCGATGGAAGTCCCTGAAAACGAGAAAAACCGCATAATGTATATCGAACTTCCGATAGGCGAAAACGACAAACTAATGGGGTCGGACATTTTCGAATCGCTTGGGCAAAAACTTGTTACGGGCAATCACAACTATGTGAGTATTGCCGTAGATAGCAAAGCCGAAGCTGACCGCCTTTTCCACGCACTTTCCGAAGGGGGCGAAATAGAAATGCCTATGGAAGAGCAGTTTTTTGGCTATTTCGGAGATTTTAAAGATAAATTCGGTATCTCTTGGATGATTATTTTTGAGGGGTAAAACTTTTACCAAATATAAGTCTGTTTTCCATAGACAACCTCAAAGACGACCAATTCTATGAACTCTATGCAAGAAGGAAAATGTACCTTTCCAAATAGGCAATAGAAATCAATAAATAGAAAATAGTAAGGGCGAAGTATTTTTCGTCCTTATTTTTTTTATAATTTTCTGACACATTTATAAACTTTGCAAAATTTCTTTTGTAACAGAGATAAAAAATCTTTTCAAAAAAACAATTTAGCAAGATAGGAAAAACAAAATTCTTTTAAACCTTATTACCTTTGTTTCAGAAATTTAAAAGATACAATACTGATGAATACAAAATCCACACAAGCGGACTATCACGAACGAATAAACAAAGTACTCGAATATATCGGCAATCATTTAGATGAAAAAATAGAACTGAAAACCCTTGCCGAAATTGCCAATTTTTCGGAGTTTCATTTCCATCGTATTTTCAAAGCCTTTGTAAATGAATCTGTTGGTGCTTATATTACGCGTCTGCGGGTAGAGGCTTCGGCGATTTTGCTCCGATATTCTAATCTATCGGTTGAGCAGATTTCGGAAAGAGTTGGTTATGAGATGGTTTCGTCCTTGTCCAAATCCTTTAAAAAGTTTTATGATGTAAGTCCTACCGAATACAGAAACAATAAAACATTATATATTATGAGAAAAGAAGAATTTATCACTGAAATCAAACTAAAAGCTCCAAAAATCATTGATTTAGAGCCGAAAAAAGTCATTTATATTGCCCTTACAGGAACTTACGGAACACTCAATTACGGCGATACTTACGTCAAACTTTGGGCTTTCGTTAAGGAAAATAAGCTCTTTACGGCAGGTATTGAACATATTTGCATCTCGCACGATGACCCCAAAATTACGGAGGGAGACAAACAGCGGTCAGACATCTGTTTGGCGATTCACAAACCTGCCAAGCCTCAGGGCGAGGTTGGGGTGAAAGAAATTGAGGGAGGCAAATACGCCGTTTTTCACTATCAGGGTGCGTACGACAATTTAGGGAAAGTGTACGACACAATTTTTGGAAAATGGTTGCCCGAAAGCGGTTACGAACTTCGCAGTATTGTTCCGTTTGAAAAATATTTGAACGATGCCCGAAAAACACCGCCTGAAAAACTTAAAACAGAAATTTATTTACCTATAAAATAATTAGCTATGACACTTACAAAAAAAGAAAAAACAATCGGAATGGTGTTGGCTTTTTTGCTGTTATTGCTGACACTCAGTGGCTCGTGGTATTTCTTTACAGAACTGAAAGTAAGTCTGTTACAATGGGCAATCTTCAACGCTTGTTCGCCTTCAAGTTTGGTCTATTTGCTTTGTTTTTTGCTGTTTATATGGAAGAAAAAAGCAGTTTTGTTGCCTCTTGCCCTCTTGCCGATGTATTATTTCGGAACGATGGGAATGTTTACTTTTGGTTGGAGCGGAGCCAATATTTTTGCTCAAATGTCGCATATCGTGATGACTTTGAACATTGTATGGGTGATTTATCTTTTTGTGAAAAACGCAAATTATCAGGCGTTTGCCAAAGGATTACTATGGAGTATTTTGCTTTTTGTTCCTTATATCGCTTATGTGATGTACTATTGCCGAATCCACGCCGAAGATGTTTCTAAGCTATTACAGATCAATGGGTAATTAGGGATTTGCTTTTAAAAAATCGTCTATTGCTAATGTTCTGTAAATATTTTTGTAAAATAAAATTGACTTACTAGTGGAATCTGCCATGTGATAATAAAGCATCTCCCCTTGTATATAATCAATAAAACCTCTACATTTGCCTTGTTTATATAAATTCTGTTCTTTTAAAACGAATAATTAATTCTTTATATTTCAATAAATTAGAACACAAAAAAGATAAGTTGTTTCAAAGAGTATCCTTTCTTGATTTACATCAATGTTTGACCGTGGATGTCCGTAGTATCTTTGCATGATCAATAACGAAGTATTAAAAAATTAAATCGATGCGAAAAATTTTACTATTTTTAAGTGCAGCACTTTTGAGCAGTTGCAGTTTCGGACAAAAAACAAATTCAAACAATAAAAATAACAATCAAATGAAAGCAGTTTATCATAAAGCAGACAGCAGAGGACACGCAAATCACGGATGGTTAAATAGTTACCACACTTTTAGCTTTGCAGAATATTACAACCCACAGAGAATGAACTTCGGTGTTCTTCGTGTATTGAATGACGATACCGTAAAAGGTGGAATGGGCTTCGGAACACACCCCCACCGCGATATGGAAATCATCAGTATTCCTTTGGAGGGCGACCTGAAACACGGTGATAGTATGGGCAACGAAGGGATTATCCGCAAAGGAGAAATCCAAGTGATGAGTGCCGGAACAGGAATTATGCACAGCGAAATGAATGGCAACCAAGGTGAAACCGTGAAATTCTTGCAAATTTGGATTTTACCTCGTAAAATGGGAGTTACCCCTCGCTATGACCAAATTGACATCGAAAAAGATAAGAAAATCAACGATTTCCAACAAATCCTATCCCCTAACCCTGATGATGCAGGCGTATGGATTCACCAAGATGCGTGGTTCAATATGGCAAACTTTACCGCAGGAAACTCAAAAACATACAAGCTAAATAAAGAAGGTAATGGGGTGTATGTATTCGTTATCAAAGGAAAAGCAAAAATAGGCGACCAAGTATTAGATCAAAGAGATGGTTACGGAATTTACGATACTTCAGAATTTGATTTAGAAGCACTTGAGGATTCACAAATTCTATTGATGGAAGTACCAATGCAGTTACCATAAAAATTAAATTACGATGAGTATATTTCAAAACAAAGATTTAGGACTTTTAATTCTTCGTCTTTCCGTAGGATTATTAATGATTCCACACGGAATCCATAAATTACTAAATTCAGGAGCGTTGGGGTACATTCAGTCGCTCTTGGAAGCCAAAGGATTACCAACGTTTATCAGCTATGGTGTTTTTGTGGGAGAAATTATTGCACCGCTCCTCATCGTAATTGGTTTCCGTACACGTATCTCGGCATTGGTATTGGCAGCCACAGGTTTAATGATTCTGTTCTTAGGATACGACAACCTTTTTGCCCTCACACAGCACGGCGGTTGGGTGGCAGAACTTGTAGGATTGTTCCTCTTCGGAGCTTTGGCATTAGCCTTTACAGGCGGTGGGAAATACGCTGTATCTACGAATAATCAGTGGGATTAAAACAAATAAAATCAGAATTACAACGCCCCTTAATTGGGGCGTTTTTCGTTGTTTAATAATGTTTTTTAATTATTTCATTTATTCATTTCAAAATTGTATTATTTTTACTATTTCTTTTTGTAATCCACTTAATAATAGTAACATATACAATCGCCTGAGGGACAGATACTATATAACTCAAACAAAAAGCTGACCACCAACTGTTTCCGTTGAAAATCAGACTATTCACCAAGCAAAGTGGTGTAGCTATGAAAAACACAAATACAAGTGTCTTTTTAAATTCTTTCATTGTGAATTGTTTTTTTAATTTGTTGTAAGTCCGCCATCTACGGCAAATATTGCTCCTGTAATCCAATTGGCATTATCTGAGGCAAGGAAAACCGCCATTTTACCAATGTCTTCCACATTTCCGATTTTCCCAAGAGGATAAATGTTTTTTACCATTTCGTGAAAAGCGACTTGCTTTTCGGTGGGTAAACTTGCCAAATTGCGGTCAAACTGTGGTGTAGAAATGCTTCCTGGAGCAATGGCATTGACCCGAACGCCTAGATTTCCAACTTCAAAAGCTAATGATTTCGTGAAAGCATTTATTGCTCCTTTGGTTATAGAATATGCCGTAGTAGTTCTCCCCACCAACATTCTGTGAGCGAAATAAGACGAAATATTAATTACATTTCCTTTGCTTTCAACAAGTTGAGGCAAGAGTTTTTGTGTCAGCAGATAAGGTGTTTTTACATTGAGGTTCAGATGTAAATCTAAAATCGTTTCATCGGTTTCAGAAAAAGGGACAAACTTCCCGATTCCTGCGTTATTGACCAAAATATCTATTTTGGGGCAATATTTTGTAATTTCTTCTGAAATCCAATCAATTTGATTCGTATCACTCAAATCAACTGATATTAAATGAATTACAACAGGATATTTTGCTAATTGTAGTTTCGCTTTTTCCAGTTTATCTGTGTTTCTACCTATTAAAATTAAGTTTGCTCCATTTTGAGCAAAAGCCTCCGAAATACCCAAGCCAATGCCATCACTTCCGCCTGTGATGACGGCGTTTTTATTTTGCAATAAGTTCATTGTTAGTTATTTATTGTTTTTAATTTTCCAATTGTCGTGCAGCCATTTTTCGGTAATGCGTTTTTGTTGGTGATTGTCCCAAAGTATATCGCGTTCAAAAGTAATAATTGTCCTGTCTGAACCCACGATTACCCAAGCGTAGTCATTATGTGAAGGACGAAAACATTTGTATTTCATTCCGTTGATTGACAATGATTTCCCATTTATGATAATCTCTTCATTATGTGGTTCTATCCAAAGGTTTTTCAAACCCTCTGCAAGTGTATTATCTATTTCTTGCAGGAATTTCTTGGCAACTTGTTCAGTTTCCTGTTTTGAAAGCCATTTTTCCTCTGAATAGCGTTTGTCCATAAGGGTAAAGCCCAATATTTTTTTCTCTTTTTCAGAAATTACAAACGAAAAATGTTCGCCACGCATTCCTTTATTTTCTGTCTTTTCGTAACGAAACAGATAAGCCGTTACCTTGTCAATTTTCACCTTTTCCACCGAATGAAATTGATATTCTTTGGGGATTTCAATACTTTTTTGAAAAGCCTCCAAATATGGTTTAGCTTGTTCAAAACTTAGTTTCTGTGCGTCTGCTTGATGAAAAAATGTGCTCATAGCTGTCAAAATTAAAATTAGATACTTCATTTTCTTATTGTTTTTAAATTACTTTAAAACTCCCTTTATTGTAAATTATTTACAAATGCAAAATAAACGCTTTATTTTTAAATAAACAACAATTATTAGAATTTATTTACAATTTTGTTTTGTTAAATGTTATATATCAATCATTTAAGTATTTTTGTAAAAGAATAAATTTGTAAAATACCTTCAAACAAAGTACATTTGCATCATCTTATGTTAATAATTTCTACAAAATGGAAGAAAATAAAGACCTTTGTTTTGATTTTGAGTTTTTGGAAAAATTAGTAGTAGGCATCGGTGAAGTATCGCAAATTACAGGCATTCCTACCCGACAAATCCGCTATTGGGAGGACAAAGGCATCATCAAAAGTCTGACCGAAGAGGAGGGTAAAAACCGCCGCTACGATTACAAAAACATCAAAAAAATGCTTCTCATCAAGGAACTTTTAGACGAAGGCTACACCCTTGACGCTTCCGCCGAAAAAGTTAAAAAACGAATAGAAATGATTAGCGAAACCTTTGGGAAGTTGAAGATATAAAAACTGTCCAATATTTTTCGGACAGCTACTTATTTGCTTGTAAGTCAATGTTATTTCTAGGAAATAATATTCATTATTATTCAGGTTTTGTGTAGGTTACTATGTCGATACCGATGTTATTAGGGTCTTTGATAGCGAAATGTCTATCGCCCCAAGGTTCGTTTCGTAGCTCAATTTCTATGGGTATGTTTTTAGCTTTCAATTCTCTATAAATCTCATCTACATTTTCTACTTCGATGGTGATATATACACCTTGATTTTGAAAGGGAAGCTGAAAAATAGGCTGTTGGCTTGGGTGGTTGGGAAGCAAAAAACTGATTTCCGCCTCTTGGTTGGGTGTGTGGAGCAAAAGATGAAAATCGTTTTCAAAAGTTACCCCAAAGTTTAAAATTTCGGTGTAAAAGGCTTTTGTTTCCGCTAATTTTTCGGTGATAATTCCTGCATTTAATTTCATTTTTTCTGAATTTTAATTTTTAGCAAAATTATCTTGAAGCAGAAGGATGAAATAGGAAAAAAGGGACAAAATTACTTATAGTTCAATTTTTCTCGTAGTTCGTTTTATAATCCATTGGGTGTGTGGATTTTTGGAAGTTTTCCAGCGGTGGATAAGAGGTAAAACAGCTTCTTTATTCACTTTGAGCCAGTTGGCAATAAAAAATATCACATACAAATTTTTTTACCAAAAAAATTATACCTTTGCAAAAAAAGAATTAAGACAAAGAAATAGTTTTTAATTAACATAACGATATAACGAGCTTCGGCTTTTATTCTCACCAAAAAATCCGCCAAATTTTTTAAACACACGAGAATAGGTTCACGAAGGCTCACGCTATTAGCGTGGGCTGTTTCGTGCTTATTTGTGTGTTAGGTTCTTGGCGGAACCTTTTGGTAAATAAGCAAATACGAAACAGCTACGCTTTTTTTATGCTTAAATCAGAATATTTGCCGTGCTGAAAATGAGTAAAAAGTATGGCAAATGAAACACTTACGGAAAACATTGTTTATGACCATTTCAAAAATGATCCTCTTTTTTCCGATAAAACCATAAAAGTAATTTTGGAAAGACAACAGTCAGCAAATATATTGATTGACGAATTGCTGAAAGGAGCTACCAAAACAGGAAAATCAGGCAAAGGTCGTCCTGATTTCATTATTACTTTCCCTACTAATAGCGATTACATCATCGTAATAGAAACCAAGGCGGAGATTAGCAAACACGAAAGTAAGAACTCTACTAAACAGGAAAATATCCGTGATTATGCCGTAGATGGCGTGTTGCACTATTCCAAAATATTGAGCCGAGAGTTCAATGTTCTTGCTATTGCTGTAAGTGGCGAAACGAAAGATAACCTTAGCGTGTCGCATTTTCTTTGGAAAAAAGGCAATTCTGATTACGAAAAATTAGAAAACGACAGAGAACTCCGTTCCATCAATAGTTATCTGAAATATTTCCGAAACGAACATTTTGCTGATACACTTTTACATATTAACATCGTTGATAAAGCGATATATCTCAATGAGTTATTTCACGCTTATTCTATCCAAGAAAACGAACGCTGTACTTTGGTAAGTGCCATTCTTCTGGCATTAACTTATGAGCCTTTCAGAAATTCATTTACCTCTTACCCAACTACTGATGCTCTTACAAAGGCAATTTTAGAAGCAGATAATCAAGTGATTAACCTTAGTGGAGTACGGAATATTCCTCAAATGTTGGCTGAATATAGCAAACTCAACGCAACCGTTTTATTCAGTAGTGATACAATAAGAAATACCAAAACCCGACAAACCAAAACTACTCTGGGAGTATTAAAAACAGAAGTCATTTCTTATCTATATCAAAATATTTATCCTTTGCTTTCCAAAGAAGAAAAAGGATTTGATGTATTGGGAAAATTTTATTCCGAGTTTATTCGTTATGCAGGAACTCAACAGAGTTTAGGTTTGGTACTTACACCTCAACATATTACCGATTTGTTTTGCGACCTTTCTAATATAAGCAAAGATGATGTATTGTATGATTGCTGTTGTGGAACAGGAGGTTTTCTTATTGCAGGAATGAAAAGAATGTTTGCTCTTGCTGGAAGTGATGAGGATAAAAAGTACAAAATCAAAAGTCAGCAACTTTGTGGTGTGGAAATGTTGCCACAAATGTACACTTACACTTGTTCCAATATGATGCTTCGTGGCGATGGAAAAACCAATATTTATAATGGAGATTGCTTCAATTGTACGCCTTTTATTATACCTCACAAACCTACGGTTGCTTTCCTCAATCCGCCATATAATGTAGGCTCTGACGGACAAATGAAATTCATAGAACACGCCTTGGAAATGGTCGCACCACAAAACGGACGCGTGGTGGCCATTGTGCAAATGAGTTGTGCCATTAAGAATGAAAAAGAATTAATTGCAGTAAAAAACAGAATTTTAGCCAAACATCATCTGAAAGCGGTTTTGTCTATGCCTGATGATTTGTTTTACCCAGTGGGAGTGGTAACTTGTGTAATGGTTTTTGAAGCAAACAAACCTAATGAGGGTAGAAAAACTTGGTTTGGCTATTTTAAAGACGACGGATTTGAAAAGCGAAAAAATCTTGGTAGGATAGACGCACGAAATCAGTACAACAACATCAAAGAGCGTTGGCTTTCGGCTTATCGCAATTTGGACGAAATCGCGGGGCTTTCCGTAAGGCAAGAAGTAAAAGGCGAAGACGAATGGTGTGCCGAAGCCTATATGGAAACCGATTATTCTACATTGACCGACGAGGATTTTATAAAGAAAATCAAAGAATATGTAGCATTCAAATTTTTAAACAATATTGAATAATGGTAAGGTTAGACGAGATTTTTGATATTTGGTATGGTGTTAATTTGGAAGTTGTAAATTGTGAAGTTACCGAAAAAGGAATCCCTTTTGTTTCAAGACAATCAACAAATAATGGAATTAATTGTAATGTAAAGCCAATAGAAAATATAACTCCAAATCCAGCAAATACTTTAAGTATTGCCGCAAGTGGTAGCGTACTAACAACCTTTTTTCACGAATATGAATATTATAGTGGAAGAGATGTTTATATAGCTAAACCCAAAAAAGAACTTTCAAAAACAGCAATGCTTTATTATTGCTATGTAATTGAGCAAAATAAATATCGTTATAATTATGGAAGAGCAGCAAACAGGACTTTAAGAAACATTTTAGTCCCAACTTTTGATAAATTACCCAATGAAATCAAAAATCAGGAAACTGAATATGAATTATCCCAACAGCCCCTTTCCAACAATAAAATTTCATTAGACGAAAGAAAATGGGAATGGTTCTTATTGAGTGATTTGTTTAAAGTTTCAAGGGGTACAAGGTTAACAAAACCTGATAGAGAAAAAGGCAATATTCCTTTTATTACGGCAGGAAAAGAAAATGAGGGGGTAGCTTGTTATATTTCCAATAAAGAAATGACAAGGTATAATAATGCTATCACAATAGATATGTTTGGTTTTTCTTGTTTTAGAAACTATGAATTTTGTTGTGATGACAATATTTTGGTATTAAAAAATGAGAAAATTTCACAATTTGCGAAAATATTTATTTCTACTCTGATAAATAATGATAGTTATAAATGTGCTTATGGTCGTCAATATCGCCAAAAAACATTAGCGAAACATCAAATCAAACTTCCAATTACCAAAACGCCCACAGGTGCCACCTGTCCCGATTGGCAGTTTATGGAAGATTACATCAAAAGTTTACCCTATTCTGGGTGTCTTTGATTCGGTTTTTAATTATAAACACTTCCTCGTAGCTCGTTTTATAATCCATTGGGTGTGTGGGTTTTCGGAAGTTTTCCAGCGGTGGATAAGAGGTAAAACGGCTTCTTTATTCACTTTGAGCCAGTCGGTGAGGTGATTGGCAACGGATTTTTTCACGAATAGTATTTCGTCTTCTTTAAGGAGTTCCAAAATTTGGAAAACGGGGGCAGGATTTTCTATAAAAGTGTCTAATTTACTCGCCCAAGGGAGTTTCGGACGCAAGCCTTCACTTGCCAATCTTCGCAAATGAAAATTAGGAGATTTTGCCCATTTTTCAATGATTTCGAGCGACTTTTCAGGGTATTTTCTAATAAAAGGACGCACAACATATTCACCTGTATTTCTTTTAGTTATCTCCTCTATGGCGTTCATCGAAAGGCTAAAACACTCAATACCATAAAGTTCCACAAATCTCCCAATGGGTAAAATCCAGTAATAATGCGTGAACATTCCCGTTTGGTTAGAAGCAAAATTACAATAATATTCCTAAAAGAATAAAATTCTAAAAAAAACGCTCCAATTAAGGAGCGTTTTTGGTTATTTCTTTTTGAAATTATTTTCCATTAGAGTATTCCACACCATTTTTCATTTTTTTATGACGAAACAAATCGTCTAATGTAACGATGTGATAGCCTTTTGCTTTTAATTGCTTGATAGCCTTAGGGATTGCTTCCACGGTAGACTTATGTATATCGTGTGCTAAAATGATTCCTTGTGGTGAAGCCTTTGACATTTCAGAAGCCACTTTGTCAGCATCGCGGTATTTCCAATCTAAGGGGTCAATATTCCACATAATTACAGGTCTTTCAACCATTGCTAAATTGGCTTTGTTACGAGCTCCATAAGGAAAACGGAAATATTTAGGTTTTTCACCTGTTATTTTTTCAATAATTTGGTCGGTGAGTTGGATTTGTCTTATTGCTTCTTGATCAGAAATTTTACGAAAATCTTTATGATCATACGAATGATTTCCGATATTGTGTCCTTCCTCTATCATTCTTTTGATAGTATTTTTCTGAACAGAAGCCGATTTTCCCAATACAAAAAAGGTAGCTTTTACATTTTCTTCTTTTAATATATCTAAAAGTTGAGATGTATATACCGATGGCCCATCATCAAAAGTAAGAGCTACACACGGAACTTTTGAACAATCAACCTCAGAATTTGAGGTGCTCATATTGTTTATAATTGCCTGTTCTACAGTGTCTTTATTTTCAAATAGATGTAAAAAACGTTCGTTAATGTATTTTTGAATAATATCTTTTGGAATTTTTACAAGAAATTCACCCATATAACCACTGGCAATTTGATATTTATCAAAAATAATGTGCCAATTTCCTTCTTCATCAAAGAATAAGGCATCATAATTTTTATCGGTAGGCAATGTCCCTTCTACCAAGGTTTCTTCTACTGATTCCAAGACTTGTTTACGCTCTTGGTCATTGGCATAGCTTGTATCATTTTTAACAAAATTTCTTATTGCCTCACGAGCAAGATCTCTGATTTCGGAAATAAAACTTTCAAAATTTTCAGGCTCTTTTAATAAATCTTTAGCTGTGAGCTTTTTTTGGTTTTTTAAATCAAAAATGGAAGCAATATTTCTGTTGTCGTAATTATTTCCATAAGAAACATTTTGAGTATATAGAAAAACTAAAAAGTCTTCATTATGAAATTTTACATCAAAATGCTGATTAAAATCAAGATTTGAATTGTTGTCTTGTGTTTGATATTTTTTCAATTCTGATTTAAATTCGTTTATTAATCCTTCTGTAAATTTTCTTTCAGTTTGATTTACAAAATCATAAGGAGTGATAGGAAACGAGGCTATTAAATGACTTTTATTAGGGTCATTGCCTATATTTATGGTATATACCTGAATCTCATCGTCAATATTTTTAATCGTATTTGTTTCAGGAAGTTCTGGAATTTCAGAAGAAATAACATTTTCCAATGTGTTTTCAGAAGAAATTTCGTTGGTTTTTAACTTATTTTGCTTACAACTTATCACCATTGCCGAAATAAGTGCAAGATAAATTACTCTTTTTTTCATATCAATTTAAATGTGTATTTTGGAGCAAATTTACAAGTTTTTAGACACATAGCAAATAAACCAATGTGGTAGTATAAATTTATGAGACCTTTGCAAGGCAAATTTTCCTAAAATAAAATTGTTAATTATTTAAATATCTAATGATTGCTTTATGAAAGGTACCAAAACCCTATCTGCTATGTCCTTTGCTTCTTACGATGTAGAAAGATGCATTTAAAAAGGTTCTTTTTACGCACAAGTCTATATCATTATCGATTGGAAACCTATTTCTGCTATCATCGACAAACACTATCCAAAATGGCTTTCTGCTTCGGGCGAAAAACCTTACGATGGTTTATTGCTGTTCAAAATGTTGCTCATCGGAATGTGAAACAACCTTTCGGATGTCAAGGTAGAATAGCCTATAAATGATAGCCTATCAGCAATGAAATTTTGTGGTATGCAATTGGAGGATAATGTTCCGTTTTTACAATGTTTTAAGCCGATTCCGCACCGAACTTACCGAAAAGAAAGCTTTTGACTTATTGCTTTGTGAAATCAATCATCAGTTGGAAAAACATAGGATTATCATTCAACAAGGCGTAAAAGTAGATGCCTGTATTACGCAGAGTTCATTTCATTCGAAAAAACCGAAAACTTTTGAAATTGCCCAAGACCGAAAGGAAGACGAATTGCCCGAGGAAGAAGTTGAAAAACAAGAGCACTTCTTCAAGGAAGTGGCTGAAGATGGGGTAGATAAAGAAGCGAGATGGCTCAAAAAAAGGGAGATTTTGATTAAATCGTTCCTGAAAAGAGACAAAAAATGATGAAAAAGAATGTAATTTTGAATTTTCAGAAACACTTTTTCTAAAAAAATCATCCGAATATGAGAAAAATAGAGAGTGGGCGGTTCTTGCAAAGGACTCAATAAGTGAATACAAAAATAATGAAGAAAATGACCCCAGAACAACTACAAAACATCACAAAAATGGAGGAAATCCTCAATAAAATAGAAGATTTCACTCCGAAGGCGGAACAATTTCTGAAACAATGGCAGGAATTGCTTCCCGAAGTACAAAAACTCAACGTCTATTACGGAAGCGACCAATGGCGAAAGGATTATGACGATGCCAACGCAGGTAAAATCCCTCAAGGAATGCCTCACGGCGTACTCTCCGAAGATTCGGCATACAATGCTTTGGGCGACCAATATTTCTTAGCGGTGGATTTCTTAAAATTGGCAACTAAAATCATCTCAAGAGAAGAATAATATGAAAAAAATCCTATTGCTTTCAACCAATCACACCGATTATCATCTCGGATTTGAAGTGCAATCGCCTGAGCCGAAATTCTTTTCGTGGGACGCTACCTACGAGGAAGTTATCGCATCGCCTTTGGTGGAATGGGACAGTCCTTTTGATTTAGATTATGAGGTGTATGAGTATTACTATTTTAAATATCCGGTGCGGATGGGCAATTTGCTATTTTCCAAATTTGAATTTCGCATTCATAACACCCAGCGTAGAGATATAGCCGTACGAGAATACTATGCCAATGGAGACACACAGATAGAGGAATTTGATTTTTGGCAAGTGCATCAGCAATTAGAAAAACATTTGCCTCTCAATGAACACTATAAAACTCGTGAAGACCTCTATTCATTTTTTCAGAAAGACGAAATGACATTTCTTAGCGTTTATTACGGAGAACCTCAGCATCAATATGTGTTTTTTAATATTATCAATGCCCGTAAATATCCCGAATTAATCACTCCAATTGAAAATGAGGAGAATATACAACTTACCGATTGGGTGTTATTTCCGAAAGAATATATCGGGATAGAGACCGACTATCAAGAAAACGAAATCGTAAAACGCCGTCCACCTTTACTGACGGAAAGGTTTGGCGACCAAGCCGTATTGTGGAAAGATGAGGTGAATAAACAACTCGGGGTAAGTGTGGGTGAATTTTGCAATATTTTTCCGCTATCGAATATTAAAAAAGTGGACATCGACCGAATGCTTCCTGCCAAAGGACACGGAGCAGATTACATTTTCATACAATATAAAAACGAAAAATATCCCACCAAAATCCTTGAAGCTAACAACAACTTTTTTGATAATCATATCGTTACATTGAAAAAAATATTCGGTATGACCATTGGAATTACAGGGTTTTATTATAATTGTTAATGGTTAATTATCAATTATTAAGGATTTTCTAATATAGGTTTCGTAATATTGTAAAGGCAAATCAACATTTGCCTATAATAAATAATGTAAGGGCGAAACATTTTTTGACCCCAACGATTAACCAACATTTTATTCAATAAAGATGAAAGAAACCAATTTATTAAAAATTTTCAACCATTTCAAAACGGCGGACACGAAAAATCTTATTATGAAAAATCCGCTGTACGAAGGCACTATGGAAGTGGCTTATTGGGTACTTCCTTTTAGTTTCGATACGGGTTTTCACCGTCCTGAATACGATTATAAAAAGGAAATTAAACTGACCAACAAATTGTTCCAAATGGTGGGGTTTCCTGAGTTTTCAGGCGAAGAATTGCAAAATATTTCCAAAGGTTTGGGCTATGCGATGATGATTTTTGATTTTGCCATAAAATCCAAAAACAAAAGACAATACGAGCTTCCTATCACTTTCGGAATTTACCCTGATTCAGTTGATAATCTATACTTTACCTATTGCGATAAGCCTGTTGCAGGAGGCTCTTATCTCAGTGCTTTTAAAAATATGAAGTCTTTTGTTTTGGAAAATGCAACCGAAAACGAACGGTATTATTACGAAACGATGTTGCAACTTTCCGAAGCGGTGTGCAATGAATTGGAAATCGCTACCGAAGAGAACCAAGGCATCTTCCATAAGAAAACAGCTTCTGACCAAGAAGCCTTTGATGAATTGGTGGAGCTGTTAAACCACGATAACTATCTTTCCAAAGAGGATATCGCCGAGCTGAAAACCGATTGGCAAAACATCCACCAAAATCGTGAAGCCTTTGCTCAAAGACTCATCGATGAGGGCATTTGGTTTGAGGAAGATTTGAAATATGTTTACACTTATGAAACCGATTATTTGCTTTATTGGGCTTTTGTAGAAAAACTCAATGTGTATCGCGATGATTGGAAATTCGATCCCGAAGCATTGAGTGATTTTATCAGCGAGAATATTGGTCAGAAATTCGAAATCACCTTTGAAGAATGCGGAAACGACAGCCGTATTGTGAGTGATAAACTCGAGCAGGAAAGCGATTACACCTTACTCGACCTGACCAGTGGCAACGACGATTGTAATTTTATCATCGCCAAAAAGCAGGACAAAGAGCGTATTTACAGCCTTGCCCACCAAATGGGTTTATTGATAGATTAGAAGGAAGCTATTTCTGTAAATTAGTTACTAATGTGTTTGAAATACTCTGCCAAAATGTTTTGGAACATAAGGAAAAACCTCCTACACTTGTAGGAAAGATTCCTACAGAATGTTTTATCTTTGAGAGAGGTCATAAATTTAGCACTTTACCAAAGTTTTTAAGATTTTGGCAAAGTGCTTTCAAAAGTGTTGGCGGAAAATTTCGTAGAAACAGGACAAGTCCTATTCGTATAGTAGTTTGAATATATTCTGTCGGAAGACAACAGAAATAAAATCACTTATGAATAAAATAAAAAAATATCATTATAGGCTTTTCAGCACTGGTAGATTTTGTTTTATCAGAAGATAAAACCCTGAAAGTGGTAGTAGCGACTACTGAAGCAAACTACCATGCCCTTTTAGAGGCGAGTACGAAACCAGAAATGTACATTGGATTTATAGAAGTGAACCATAGTGGCAATGATAACGCTCCTTGGCATTTGGCAAAACAATCTTGGGAAGTGGTAAAAGAGAAACAAATAGAGTGGGTAAAAGAGGCGATAGAAGAGGTAAAAGCCGCATCTTCACAGTCTAAATTATCTACAGATTTATTAGAAATTTACCAAGCTGCACTTGATGGAAATGCAGATTTGCTCATCGTGAATAAACTCTATCAGCAACCTGTAAGATTAGTGGGCGACAGAGATTTTGAACTTATAGAAGATGCTAATGAACATGGTGCATTAGATGACATCATCAGCCACATTGCTTACGAAGTAATTTCCAAAGGAGGAAAAACACTTTTTGTAGATGAAGAATGGATTTCTGATTTAGGAAACATCGCACTGAAAAAAAGATACTAAAATAGTATTCATAAAATTTTTCCAAGCTGTCCCAATAGGGGCAGCTTTTTTTAGTTTTAACCTATCAAATAACTTCAATAGAAACATAACGGTAATTCACTTATTTCTCTTTAAAACGCTACAACACTCCTCTATCTTCCTCCAATAAAAATTCTTTTACACAAAACTTTATTTTAACTTTATTAAAAATATTTTTCATTTTATTAAAATATAAAACACTTTTGTTTATCTTTGCAACAGAAAAATTAAATTTTGTATTAAAAATGACTGCTAAAATACCTACCCTTTGTCCCAGTTGTGAAAGTCCACTAAATGTGAGTCGGATGAGGTGTGCAAACTGTGCAACCGAAGTTTCAGGTGAGTACCAACTTCCGCTATACTTAAAACTCAACCGCGAGGAGCAAGAGTTTATCCTCAATTTTTTCCTATCCAGTGGGAGCATCAAAGAAATGGCAAAACAAGCCGAGCTTTCCTACCCCACCATGCGAAACAAAATGGATGATTTAATCGAAAAAATAAAAAAACTCAATCAAGAATCTTTAACAAACAAGTAAAAAATGAAAAATTTCTTTAATCCTTTCGTCAAATATTCTGAACAAAAGTTGCTCTTTGTTGGATTGCTCTCTTGGGGATTGATGAACTTGGCAATGTTCCTCTTCGATAGCCGAATGAACGGCCTACTACACATTGCCGACGGCGAAACCAATACTATGAAAAACCTGCAAGTCACCAACGGCATATTCTTATTTAATGTACTCTGCTTTTTTGTACTGGCAAAAATCATTAACTTCAAAACACGGTTTATCGATGTGCTTAATAGCTTTCTGGTGAGCTTGTTGCCACTGGTTATTCTTGTGTTTTTTACGCATATTCCTGCCATTCATCAGCTGAATAAAAAGATCGTTGCTCGGGCACAGCACCTCGAACAATTGTTTTCTAATCTATTGGAAGTTATAGGGTTTGCGATTTCCACCCTCGTTGCGTTGTTTTTTGTAGTGTATGCGGTGGTGCTGATGTACAACGGCTTCAAAACCGCTACCCATCTGAAAAATGGAATCTATACGGCTATATTTTTTGTACTCCTATTTATATTAAATTCTATTACACAAGCGTATTTTTAATTGTTAATTCTAAAATGTTATGTTGAAAAGATTTTTATTACTCGTTGTTGCCTTATGGTTTACACAAAGCGTATTTGCCCAAATTGTAGGAAGATGGAAAGGAGATTTGGATATTCAAGGTGTAAAACTCCCTTTGGTATTTGAAATAAAAGCCACCGAAAACGGCTATAACACCACGGCTTACAGTCCGAAACAAACTTCTATGGGTATTCCTACCAGCAAAACCGTTTTTCAAAACAATGCACTAACGGTAGAAATTTCAGCACTACAAGCCTCGTTTAAAGGCGTTTTAAAAGACGGTAAAATCACAGGAACTTTCACGCAAGGGAAAGAATTTCCTTTGGTATTGGAAAAAACCAACGAGGAAATAAAAGCAGTGGAAGACCCTGTTATTGCAGATTTGGGCAACCGTGCCATCAACACCCAAAAATTATCCGCTTATCTTGATTATTTGGTAGAAAAACAGAAGATAGCAGGGAGTATTTCTATCTTCCGAAAAGGGAAAGAAGTGTATAAAAAACACTTTGGGCAGGAGTTTTTGCCTACAAAAAACTACAACCAACAAACGGCGTATCAAATCGGGTCGATTACCAAGCTGTTTATGGCAACAATGCTAATGCAGGAAGTGGAAAAAGGCACGCTGAACCTCAATGACAAACTGGAAAAATTTTTCCCAAAAATGCCTAACGCCCAAAACATTACGCTACAACAAATGCTCAACCATACCAGTGGTCTGAAGGATTATGTTACTGGAGAATGGCTCACGGAAAAGGCTTTTGCACCTCAAGTAATTTACGATACCATTGTAAAACAGGGCGTGGACTTTCAACCTGGGGAAAAACAAAAATATTCCAACTCGGCATATTATCTATTGTGCAAAATTTTGGAACAAACCACCCAACAACCGTTTAATGTATTGCTCCGCGAACGAATTGCAAAACCTCTGAATTTAGACAATACTTTTTCTGCCTTAGACAGACCTACGAATATTTTTGCTTCGTACAACCTACACCAAACTCAGCTACAAGAGGTAAAGGATTTTAATTTTATAAATGCCTTAGGGGCAGGGGATATTACCGCCACTACAACCGATTTGAACCGATTTGTAGAAGCTCTTTTCAAAGGCAAGTTGCTGAAAAAAGAAACCCTACAACAGATGATGCCCGTAGAAAAAACTTGGGGGCTGTGCGTGATGAAAGCTCCTTTTTACAACAAGACTTCTTACGGACACGGCGGCACTACTCTTGGCACGGACGCTATTATGACCTACAATCCCGAAGATGATTTGTCTATCAGCTTGTGTATCAATGCACGGGGGATGTTTTCAAACAATGAAATTACCATTGGCATACTCAACATTCTTTACGAACTCCCGTTTGATTTTGAAAAGGAATAGAATTTGAGAAAATTGATATAAAAAACTGCTCGGAAAGGGCAGTTTTTTTATTGTTAATTGTAAATGATTAATGCTTACTAGTTTCTAAATGGTTTTCACTCCAGTGAATGGCTTCCCCACAAATAAAAACAGGCTTTTATGAATGCATAATTGCTTCCCCACAAACAAAAACAGGCTTTTATGAATGCATAATTGCTTCCCCACAAACAAAAACAGGCTTTTGTGAATGCATAATTGCTTCCCCACAAACAAAAACAGGCTTTTATGAATGCATAATTGCTTCCCCACAAATAAAAACAGGCTTTTATGAATACATAATTGCTTCCCTACAAACAAAAACAGTCTTTTATGAATGCATAATTGCTTCCCCACAAATAAAAATAGGCTTTTCACTCCAGTAAATAACTTCCCCACAAACAAAAACAGGCTTTTCACTCTAGTAAATAGCTTCCCCACAAACAAAAACAGGCTTTTCACTCCAGTAAATAGCTTCCCCTCAAACAAAAACAACCTTTTTCCTTGAATCCGTAGGATTCGAATATTTATAGCTTGAGAAAAGCATAAAAAAATTCGACCCCATCGGGGGTCGAATACCAAATCTTCATCTTTTTTCTATAAACATTTGACCCCATGGAGTCAGCTGATGTTTTTTTAATGATTAGATTAAATTGATAATCATTTTTTCTCTAATAAAGGTAAATAAGCTGCGTAACCTTTTGCTTTCATTTCCTCTTTTGGGATGAATTTTAGCGAAGCACTATTGATGCAGTAGCGGAGTCCACCTTTGTCGGCAGGGCCATCGGTAAATACATGTCCGAGGTGAGCATCGCCTGTTTTGCTTCTCACCTCTGTGCGTATCATTCCGTGCGACTTGTCCAGTACTTCGGCGATGAGTTTTTTGTCAATCGGTTTTGAAAAACTGGCCATCCACATCCTGATTCAAATTTATCAGTAGATATAAAGAGGGGTTCACCAGTGGTAATATCTACATAGATTCCCTCACGAAATTCGTTCCAATATTCATTGTCAAACGGCCTTTCAGTAGCACTATTTTGGGTTACCTCGTACTGAATTTTGGTCAAGTTTTTTTTCAGTGTGGCATCATCTTGTTTTTGATAATTATTTTCTTTCTTGGGATTGGCGTTTTTTGCTCGTTCAAAAAGTTGTGGATTGATGTGGCAATAGCCCCCAGGGTTTTTGT
Organism: Capnocytophaga sp. ARDL2; assembly: GCF_041530365.1. NCBI lineage: Bacteria > Pseudomonadati > Bacteroidota > Flavobacteriia > Flavobacteriales > Flavobacteriaceae > Capnocytophaga > Capnocytophaga sp. ARDL2. The sequence continues at coordinate 1,080,807 of NZ_CP168034.1, read as the reverse complement.
CCAAATAATTTTGATGGTATTCTTCTGCATCATAAAAATTTTCGAGCGGAAGGTGTTCTACCACAATGGGTGTTGAGTATTTTTTTGCCAATTGGTTCAGTGCTTTTCCTATGGTGGCTACATCTGCTTTATCTGTATGATAAATTCCGGTGCGGTAGCGTGTACCTCTGTCGTTACCTTGCTTATTGAGACTGGTAGGGTCTATGGTTTCAAAAAACAATTCTAAGAGCAGCTGTAGAGAAACTTCGGTAGGGTCATACACTACTTTTACGGTTTCGGTAAAGCCCGTTTTATCCGTATAGACTTCTTCGTAAGTAGGATTTTGGGTACTTCCGTTGGCATAGCCCACTTGGGTGGCTACTACACCTCTCACTTGTTTAAAGAAATGTTCTGTACCCCAGAAACATCCCCCTGCGAAGTAAATTTCTTTTGTATTTTTCATCTTATCATTACTATTTTCTATGGTTTCACTTGCGGTATGCGGTGTAGGAGTGCTTTGGCATCCCTTTGCCGACAAAAATATAAAAAGAGGTAATACGGTGCTAAAAATGTGTGTAACTTTCATATTATTTACTGTTTTTAATGGGTTTTATTGTGAGTAGTGTTTCCTAAAAGCATGATTCCAAATCCTAATAAAAGGAGGTCTTTTAGGATAAAAAAATCGGTAATAGGAATACCATCTACCACTCGCCACATTTTAGGGGTGGTAAATAGATAGCTCAGCGTGATTAGGAAGGTAAGTATCATCGCCCAAGCCATGTATCTACGCAAAGGAACTATCCAAATAGAGGCTACTAATCCCAATGCCGTACCGATTTCTATCAGCCCAATGACATTAGAAACAGCTTGTAAGCTAAAAAAATCATACACCCAAAAAGTAAGCGGATGATGTGCTACCAAATCTTCTATGGCTTTTGCCTCGGAAGGAGTAAATTTAAAAATACCTATCCAGAGGAGAATAAGTACCGCTCCAAATAGGGATACGCAATATCCCATTTTGAAGATGAGCAGGTTTTCAGTTGCTTTTTGTCTTAACATATCTATTATTTTTTTGTTTGATATGTTAGTCTGCACGGAGAGTAAAACCTGACAAAAAAAATGTTATTTTTTCATTTTTTCTTTCATTCTTTGCTTAAAGTCCTGAATTTCAATTTCCTCAAACCCCTCTTTTTTTTCGTCATTGGTATGTTTACTGAGGAGTTGGTCTATCAAAGTGACTTTTTTTTGGTACGCTCTGCACATTTTACAAATGTTTACATGTGCTTTTAATCGTATTTTTTCCAAAAAAGTAATTTGATTGGCATTTTTTTTCTCTATGAGCATGGAAATCTCCGAACATGGAAGTATCCAAAAATGAATCCATCGGTTAATCATTCTACAAAACGGTTATTTTCTAAACATTCTCTCAGTTGTAAACGGCTTCTTTGAAGTATTTTCCAAAGATTTGTCGGGGTAATCCCCACTTCCTGACACACCGCTTCGTTTTTTTTCTCTTTGAGATAATAGAGTTTTAGAGGAATTTTCCATCGTGGGGGCAATTTTTCTATACATTCGTGCAGGCTTTGTTCCCATTCTTCGGGTGTGTCTTCCCAGGGCTGAATGATACTTTCATCTTTCCAATTGCCATTAGAGTCAAAAAAATGAGAGAGGTTATTTTCAATAGGGTTTTTGTATTTTTTTCGATAAAAATCTGCCACTTTGTTGTGCAAAATGGCATAAAGCCAAGTGAGAGGATTGCTTTTGTTTTGGAAGGAATCAAAAGCAATAAACGATGCCGTAAACACTTCCTGCACCATATCTTCTGCCTCTTCCTTATCTGAAACCATGTACAAAGCCCTACGAAGCAGAGGTGCTGAGTAAGCATCAATCCACTCTTCTATGATAGCATATTTATCTTTCATCAATAATAATTCTCGGCATAAAACTACTGCATGTTATCTGTTTGTTTTTTATTCGCATTGGGTCTATAGCCTTCTATCAGTTGATTATTTTCAAAGATAAAAGGTGTGGCTGTGGGTTGGTTCCATTCCACATCGTAGCGATTCATAAGGTAATCATTGAGTTCCGTTCGGTTGTTAAATTTCAATGCTTGATAAGGTTCTTGGAAAGATAATTTTTCAATGAAAATAAGTTTTCCATTTTCAGAAGGTACCAATACCCCGATATGCCCGATAAACAAATGATTGTCTTCCTTACTAAAAAACGAATGAAAAAATACCGAAATTAAAGAAGCCTTGGTCTTATCGTTGTTATGAATAAATGAAATCCCTTTCTTTTGCCAATCTTTTTGCACCATGTCTATATGTTTTGAAATATCCTTGCCCTCTACGGTAGGAATTTGCGAAAAGAAAGCCATAAAAAGGTCTCTCTCTTTATTAGAAAACACTTTTTTAGGGTTATTTTCTAGTGCATCTTCATCTACAAATAGATTCTTGGCATTTTCTAAAATCGGATTTTCAATGCGAACAAAATCTCTTAACATATCAAACGAAGTAATACGACAGTTATAACCCGCAAAAACAGGATTTTTTTCTTCCCATTTTTCTTGTATTTTTACCTTATCATATTCAGGGGTTAAATTTTGGGAGGTAGCAAATCCTTCTTTTACCATTCCTACTTCGCCAACGGTCTGGTTAAAAGTATTTACATTGTCCAAAAAAGTTTGGATATTTTCCTCCTTGATTCCTGCAGCAGAGAGTGCCTTTTTTACTTCTTCTTGGCTGGCTTTATCTACCAAATTAGAATATTCTATACTGGAAATAAAAGGCTGTGAGATATTTTCTGATGCCGTTTGTGAGGTTTCGGTCTTGGGCGTGGTAGTTTTATTACAACTGCATAGTGCCGCTAAAGATAATGCAGTAATCAATATATTTTTTTTCATCATGTTCTATTTTATTTGAAGCAAAGGTACGAAATGAATAGCGTTCTTAATAAACGCATATAAAAGAAATGATTGGAAAAAAATTCCAATCACTTCATAAATTTAAAAAAGTCCTTCCACCGACCAATATCTTTCGCCGGTATCATAATTTATGGTAAGAATGGTGGTGTTTTCAGGCAACTCATCTATTTTTTGTGCAATGGCTGCGAGAGATGCTCCTGTGGAAATTCCGGCTAAAATACCTTCTTCTTGGGCTAGTTTTTGGGTATAAACAAAGGCATTTTCTTTACTCACCTGAATGGTTCCGTCTAAAATTTCAGTATTGAGAACTTTGGGTACAAACCCTGCACCGATGCCTTGTATAGGGTGTGCTCCTGGATTTCCTCCACTGAGAACTGGGGAAAGCTTTGGCTCTACAGCAAAAGATTTTAACTCAGAAAATTTCTGTTTTATAATCTCCGAAATTCCTGTAATATGTCCACCTGTTCCTACGCCCGTGATGAGGTAATCAATTCCCTCTGGAAAATCATTAAGAATTTCTTGAGCAGTTGTATTACGATGAGTTTCAGGGTTTGAGATGTTTTCAAACTGCTGTGGTATCCAAGTGTTTTCGTTTTGCTGTGCCAATTCCTGAGCTTTTTCAATGGCTCCTTTCATACCTAATTCTCTTGGTGTTAATACGATATTGGCACCATAGGCAGTCATAAGTTTTCTTCTTTCAATACTCATACTTTCAGGCATTACCAATGTTAAATGATAACCTTTTACGGCTGAAACCATGGCTAATCCTACTCCTGTATTTCCCGAAGTGGGTTCTATGATTTGAGTATTTTTATTGATTTTTCCTTCCTTTTCAGCGGTTTCTATCATTGCTAAAGCAATTCTATCTTTAATGCTTCCCCCTGGATTGCTTCGTTCTAATTTTATCCAAACATTATGTTTAGGAAAAATTTTACTCAATCTGACTACCGGCGTTTTCCCAATAGTTTCTAATACATTATTGAATTTCATATTCTGTATGATTTTAAATATTAAGAATGTTTTTTGTTATATTTTTTCCTTTTTACAGGAAAATTTATCGGTGTATCCATATCATTTAATAGGTTTATATGGAAAAATTAATCGGTTCGGGTGAATTTTCTTGGCTTCTGATGATGGTTTTGTCTTTATAATATACTAAACTATAAGGGAATATACTTTCTGTAATCCAAACATTTCCTCCGATGGTAGCCCCCTTACCAATGATGGTTTTTCCGCCTAAAATAGTAGCTCCTGCATAGATGGTTACTTCATCTTCTATAGTAGGATGTCTTTTGGTATTGGCAATGCTTTTAGATACAGCCAACGCCCCTAATGTTACATTCTGATAGATTTTTACACGATTTCCTATTTGAGTGGTCTCTCCTATTACAATTCCTGTGCCGTGATCAATAAAGAAATATTCTCCAATATTTGCCCCTGGATGAATATCTATTCCCGTTTTGCTATGGGCAAGCTCTGTCCAAATTCTTGGGATGAGTGGGACTTTCTGAAGGTACAGCTGATGTGCAAATCTATAAATTGCAATGGCATAAAATCCTGGGTATGAAACTTTAATCTCTTCTATATGCGTAGCAGCAGGATCACTTTCTAAGAAAAACTGAGCGTCTTTTCCCAATGTTTCATAAATACTAGGAATCTCATTAAAAAAAGTTTCGCATACCTGTACGGTATTTTCTTGTTTTATATCGTTTATTATGTCTTTAAACTGATTTTTAAAACTGACAAATCGGCTTTCAATCTCCGTTTGAGAATCACATCTTTGAGGCTCTAAGAAAAATATAAACCGAAAAAAAGAATCTATAAATTGTTCTATTTTCTGTTTGTTTAAGTCATATTTTCTATCACAATAGCCTGTTTTTAAGTACTCTAAAAAATTGTTTTTCATAATATCAGATGTGAAATAAAAATGTTTTTTTTTAACGAAAGGAGTATTTTCCAAGATTTTTTCAAACTAGGCTTCAACTTAAAAAACGCCCCAATTAAGGAGCGTTTTGTTATTATTTTATTTGTTTTAATCCCACTGATTATTCGTAGATACAGCGTATTTCCCACCGCCTGTAAAGGCTAATGCCAAAGCTCCGAAGAGGAACAGCCCTACAAGTTCTGCCACCCAACCGCCGTGCTGCGTGAGGGCAAAAAGGTTGTCGTACCCTAAGAACAGAATCATCAAACCTGTAGCTGCCAATACCAATGCCGAGATACGCGTACGGAAACCAATTACGATGAGGAGCGGTGCAATAATTTCTCCTACAAAAACACCATAGCTGATAAACGCTGGTAATCCTTTGGCTTCCAAGAGCGACTGAATGTACCCCAACGCTCCTGAATTCAGTAATTTATGGATTCCGTGTGGAATCATTAGTAACCCTACGGAAAGACGAAGAATTAAAAGTCCTAAATCTTTGTTTTGAAATATACTCATCGTAATTTAATTTTTATGGTAACTGCATTGGTACTTCCATCAATAGAATTTGTGAATCTTCAAGAGCCTCTAAATCAAATTCTGAAGTATCGTAAATTCCGTAACCATCTCTTTGGTCTAATACTTGGTCGCCTATTTTTGCTTTTCCTTTGATAACAAATACATACACTCCATTTCCTTGTTTGTTTAGTTTGTATGTTTTTGAGTTTCCTGCGGTAAAGTTTGCCATATTGAACCACGCATCTTGGTGAATCCATACGCCTGCATCATCAGGGTTAGGGGATAGGATTTGTTGGAAATCGTTGATTTTCTTATCTTTTTCGATGTCAATTTGGTCATAGCGAGGGGTAACTCCCATTTTACGAGGTAAAATCCAAATTTGCAAGAATTTCACGGTTTCACCTTGGTTACCATTCATTTCGCTGTGCATAATTCCTGTTCCGGCACTCATCACTTGGATTTCTCCTTTGCGGATAATCCCTTCGTTGCCCATACTATCACCGTGTTTCAGGTCGCCCTCCAAAGGAATACTGATGATTTCCATATCTCGGTGTGGGTGTGTTCCGAAGCCCATTCCACCTTTTACGGTATCATCATTCAATACACGAAGAACACCGAAGTTCATTCTCTGTGGGTTGTAATATTCTGCAAAGCTAAAAGTGTGGTAACTATTTAACCATCCGTGGTTTGCGTGTCCTCTGCTGTCTGCTTTATGATAAACTGCTTTCATTTGATTGTTATTTTTATTGTTTGAATTTGTTTTTTGTCCGAAACTGCAACTGCTCAAAAGAGCTACACTTAAAAAGAATAAAATTTTTCGCATCGATTTAATTTTTTAATACTTTGTTATTGATGATGCAAAGATACTACGGACATCCACCTCCAAACATTGATATAAATCAAGAAAGAATATCTTCTGAGATAACTTATTTCCTTAGTTATAATATATTGAAATATAAATAATTACTTACTCACTCCAAAAGAACAAAATCTGTATAAACAAGACAAATGTAGAAGTTTTATTGATTATATGCAAGAGTTTGTTTTATTAAAAACAATTATTGTAACTTTGTATGTTCATAAAACTCTTTAGAGAAAAATCATCATAAATGAAATTTATTGATTTATTTGCAGGGTTAGGAGGTTTTCATTTGGCATTGTCTAAACTGGGGCATCAATGCGTTTTTGCCAGTGAGCTTGACCCTGATTTAAGAAAGCTATATACTGAAAATCACGGCAATGAAATTCAAGGAGATATCAATGAAGTAAATATAAACAACATTCCAAAACACGATATTTTATGTGCAGGTTTTCCTTGTCAGCCTTTTTCACAAGCAGGTTCACAGCAAGGGTTTAATGACGAACAAGGAAGAGGAAATTTGTTTTATAGAATTATGGACATATTGGAGGCTCACAAACCTGAATTTCTGATTCTCGAAAATGTACCGAATCTAAAATCGCACGATGGGGGAAATACTTATAAAGTAATTCAAGAGTCCTTAGAAAAACATTACGAAATTGCTGATGCAATTATTTCACCACATCATTTTGGTATTCCACAACATCGTTCTAGGATTTATATTGTAGGTCGATTAAAGAAAAAAGGAGGATTAAAAGACTTTAAATTTCCTGACCATTCCGAGCGTCCAGAGTGTAGTATTAAAGATATAATAGTAGAAGACGATACTGATTATATGACTTTAAAATCTGTTACACGCAATCATTTAGAAGTATGGCAAGAGTTTTTGGATTTGATAAAAGAAAACAATGCTAAATTACCTACTTTCCCGATTTGGGCTATGGAATTTGGGGCTGATTATAAATTTGAAGGTATAGCACCATATTATCAACGAGGTTATGAACTAAAAGATAGAAAAGGTAAATTTGGAGAAATAATAGACGGTCATTCAAAAGATGACTATTTACAATGTTTACCAATTTATGCTCAAACGAGTAAATTACAAAAAAACAGACACTTTCCAGAATGGAAAAAACAATTTATTCGTTTAAATAGAGCATATTACGAAGAAAACAAGTCTTGGATAGACACTTGGCTACACAAAATCAAAGATTTTGAAAACAGTCATCAAAAGTTTGAATGGAATTGTGGGTATGAAGAAAATCCAAATCTATTTGATAAAATTATTCAATTCAGACCTTCGGGAATTCGTGTTAAAAAGCCAACTTTTTCCCCTGCATTGGTATTGACTACGACACAAATTCCAATTTTCCCTTGGGTTGAAACTCCAAATGGAGAAAAAGGAAGATATATGACAAGGCAGGAAGCTGCAAAATTGCAATGTATGGAAGATTTGAAAAAATACCCTGATACAATTGCAAAAGCATTTAGAGCATTTGGAAATGCTGTAAATGTGGAAGTTGTAAAAAAAATAGCTGAAAATCTAATAAAATAAAGTGAATTATGAAACTACCAAAAATAAAAATCAGAGACGGCAGAGAATTTCATTTAGTGAATGACTTTCATTCAAAACTTGATGCTCAAAAAGAATTACAAAAATTAAGAAATGAAAATGCTCTTTTTGGCAAGAGAAAAACATTTGTGTTTTCATCTGAAAATTCAAAAATAGTGTATAAACACGGTGTTTATGAGCAAGTTTTTTATGCAAATTAATGTTTATGTAATAAGGTAAAATGAATCAAATCGAAAAAGTATCAATTGCTTTACAGCCTAATGTATATTCAACATTCCGAGCTTTGAACAATACTGTTTCATTTGCATTGGGTGAATATGTTGATAACTCCTTGCAAAGTTATTTAAATAACAAAGATATTTTGCACAAAATAGAGCCTAATTACAAATTAGAAGTTAGGATTAATATTGATTGGGAAAAGAGAACAATTACTATTATTGATAACGCAGCTGGAATCAACACTAAAAGCTATCAGAAAGCCTTTGAACCTGCTCATATTCCTATTGATAAAACAGGTTTGAATGAATTTGGAATGGGAATGAAAACGGCTTCTGTATGGTTAGCCGACAATTGGTGTGTTTATACAAAAGCATTAGGCGAAAAAGTAGAAAGATATGTTGAATTTGATTTGAAAAAAGTGATAAAAGAAAACAAAGAAGAATTATTTGTTACTCTATCAGACAAACCTATTAACGAACATTATACAAAAATAGTTTTATCTAATCTTTCAGACCAAGCACCATCTGTTAATCAAATGGATAAAATCAGACGACATTTATCAAGTTTTTATCGAAAGTTCATCCGAAATAATGAAATTGATATTTATGTAAATGACGAATTATTAAGTCATCCAGAGTATGAAATATTAACCGCTCCATATTATAAAACGCCTGACAAAGAAGATGTTTATTGGAAAAAAGAAATAGATTTTGAACTTGGAGATTATAAAGCCAAAGGTTTTATAGCTATTTTAAAAACAATGCAACAAGCTGCAAATGGTATTGCACTAATGCGAAGAGGAAGAATTATTGAAGAGAAATATTTTCCACCTACATTATGCGGTCAAGTTGGTTCTCCGAGATACAAAAGAATTTTTGGAGAAATAGAACTCGAAGGGTTTGAGGTATCATTTAACAAAAACAAATTTAGAGATGAAGAAAACTTGGAAGTTTTCATCAGTGGATTGAAAGATGAATTGACAAATGCAGAATTTGATTTGTATGGTCAAGCAGAAAATTACAGACAACGAGCAAAAGAGGAAATTACAAAAATAGCAAAAGGCATCACCAAATCTTTAAAAAAAGCCATTAAACCTCGTGAATTAACGAAACGAATGCAAGAGGCTGAAATGAAAATAGATGATACTCAACATACTAAAAAATCTGAGGAATCTATTTTGTCGGCTTCTACAATTAGCACACATTCAGATTCTTTTCAACTGAATGGCGAAGATTATACCATAAAAGTTGATTTGGTACAAGAGGAAATGTCAGATAAATTATATTCCGTAGTAATGGAAAAAAGTGAAAATCTATTTGACACAGAAAACAACAAGACAGTTGTTTGTAAAATAAATCTTGCTCACTCATTTTTTACACATTTTGATATATTTAAAAAATCGAATAATTATCATCCCATAGTTTCAGTTTTTAAAGCACTTGCTTTGGCTGAAATTATGGCACCAAATAGAGGTACAACAAACGCTTCAAATATTAGACTTTTGTTCAACAATTATATAAACCATTAATATGGAAATACAAATATTAAATTCAAACGATAAGGAAAAATTTAAACCGGTTATTGGAGATAGAACAACTGAACTTGTCAGTCGTTTGAAAAATAAACTTGACGAAGATGAATTAAATAGTTTATTGTCAGAAACATCTGATATACTTTCACATTGTACCAATCCGAATTTGGACGAATCTCAATCTACAACAAATCTTGTATTTGGATATGTGCAAAGTGGTAAAACTATGTCTTTCACTACTTTATCAGCAATGGCAAATGATAATGGTTTTAAAATTATTGTTTATTTTGCAGGTACAAAAACAAATCTTCTAACGCAAACTACAAAGCGATTAAAAAAAGATTTGATAAACAACGGAGCTAATAGTAAATATTACAAATCATTTGAAAATCCAACACTAAAAGATGTACAGCAAATAACAAATGCTTTGCAATTAAGCACAAAACCAACAATTTTAATAACGGTTTTGAAACATCATAAATACATTAATAACCTCACTGAAATTTTCAATTCAAATCAAATAAAAGCGATTCTCAAAAATAATGGAGTTCTAATAATTGATGATGAAGCAGACCAAGCAAGTTTGAACGGATTTGCATATAAAAATAGTAAATCAGAAGAATGGGAAGATGATGATTATACAACTACATACAGCAGTATTTTAAAGTTAAAATCCTCTATTCCAAATCATTCTTACATTCAATATACGGCAACTCCTCAAGGACCTCTATTGATTAGTATGTTGGATTTACTTTCTCCTAAATATCATACGGTACTCACACCAGGAAAGAAATATACAGGAGGAAAAACCTTTTTTGTTGACCATACAGAATTGGTTTTGACCATTCCTGAAAATGAGGTTTTTAATAGCAAAAAGAACAAATTAGAGAATTGTCCAAAAACATTGATTGAAGCCTTGCAAATTCACTTAATGAATGTTGCTTTGGTTGTAAAAATTTGGCAAAAAGAACACTTTTTGTCAATGATGGTTCACGCTGATAAAGACCAAGATGCAAGCGAAACTTTTCACGGTTGGATTACAGATTTAATTCAAATGTGGACAGAACAAATCACAAGCGAAGAGAATGACTTTGCAAAGATAGATTTGGTTAATTCTTTCAAAAAAATATATCCAGAAGTAATCAAATTTTATAATCCTTCGGAAGATAAAATTCCTTCATTTGAAGAAATGTTACCACATTTACAAGATGTGATTTTTGACACTAATATTGAATTGATAATCAGTAGAACCAAAAAACAAGGTTCAGATAAAGAAATTGATTGGAATGGATATTCATCACATATTTTGGTAGGTGCTGAAATGCTCAATAGAGGATTTACCGTTGAAAACTTGGCAGTTACCTATATGCCGAGATATAGCGTAAGCAAATCCACTGCCGACACTATTCAGCAAAGATGTCGTTTCTTTGGATACAAACTTAATTATCTCAAATCGTGTAGAGTATATCTCCCAGAAGATACCATTTTGGAATATACCGAATATGTACAACACGAAGAGGAAATGCGTCAATGGCTCAAAGAAAAATCGAGTATTGAAGAAGTAGAACAATTACTTTTGATTACTCCAAAACTCAATGCTACACGAAAAAACATACTAACAGCAAATACCGTAAATACCAAACTCAAAGGTTGGCGTAAGATGAACGCTTTCCAAAATATTGAAGAAAATAAAGTTTTTGTAGAAAATTTCATTAAAAACCAATCGTTTACAAACGAAAAAGACTATGGGACACCTGACAGAAATCATCTTTATGTAAAGTTAACTATACAAACAGTAATAGAGTTTTTGTCGAATTTCAAGTTTTCAAATATGCCTGATGCCGCAAGAAAACAAGCAACTATTCGCTATTTGAAATATCTCGCCAACAAAGAAAAATCGCCTTTGCAATACGCATACATTATTCAAATGGCATACGCAGGTGATGCTCGTGAGCGTGCTTTTGATGAAAATACAGAACGATTAAAAGAATTGCATTCAGGGCGTTCAGGGACTGCTACCTCAAATCCTTACCCTGGGGATTCTCATATAAAGTTTGAAGATTCAATTTGTATTCAAATTCACAAAGTAAAACTCAAATCCGAATCTATGAAATGGAACGGAAAAGAGGCTTATACTTTGGCTATTTATTACCCAAAAGATTTCGCTGTGGATTATGTAGCAAATGAAAATTAATGTAAATGAAAGATTCTATTTTTGAAATATTCAGAAAATTACAACAACAACCGAGTAAAACAGGTCTTTATTCGGTTGCTTCCTTGCCTTTCAGTAAAAAACACAAAATAGGCATTTCAATAGAGGGTTATCCACTATTTTTTATTTCTTGCAATGATGTGAATCCGATGATTGATGTCAATCTTGAAAAAATATCGGTTCAATTTTATCGTTCGTGTAAGTTATATGAATATGATTTTCAGTCAGAAAATGTATATTCAATCATTTCTTTAAAAACAATTAATATTGATTTTCAAAAATATTTTATTGACATTGTAGCCTTAGTCATTGCAAAACTTTCGGACGAGCCAACACACAAGCAATTAAAGTCCGAAATACAAAAGTTGGTGGAATTGTTTAGTAAATTCAGCCAACCACCACGCAAAACACTTCAAGGTCTTTGGGCAGAACTGCTTGTAATAGAACAATCCGAAAATCCCGAATATCTCATTCAGTCGTGGCATATTTCACCTCAAAGCAAATTTGATTTCAACGACGGAAAAGATAAAATAGAAGTGAAAAGCACCTCAAAGTCAAACAGAATACATAGGTTTTCATCAGAGCAACTCAACCCAAATGTTCATTCCAATTTGTGGATTGCTTCCGTTTTTGTAATAGAAACAGGACAGGGAAAAACGATTTTTGATTTGATAAACAATATTTGTAAAAGACTAAAAAGTTCTGACTTACAAATAAGATTAAAGGAAGTTGTAGCCTATACATTAAGCAATAATTTAGAAAACGCATTTGATACCTATTTTGACTATCAGCAAGGTATTGATACTTTGGCATTTTACGATTTTAAAGATGTCCCTTCGATTGACTCCAAAACCATTCCGAAAGGAGTAAATAATGTAAGATTTGATGTCGATTTGTCTTACTGTAATACATTAAAAGAGAAGCAAATATACTTTTCAGATAGTTCACTTTTTAAGAGTTTAAAAATATGAAGATAGAGAAAATTTACCCTGAAACACTAAAACAATTGATGTTGGAAGTATTAAAAAAATCATCTGATTTTCAGTTTATTAGTGGAACACAGCCTTTTTTAATGAAATTTAAAGAGGTTGAGTATTATGTATATGTAAAAAATCTATCTTCGGCATATTTTAAAGACCGCCCAGACACCACACGAGCTCAATTGCCTATTCGTGATGAATTTGATGAAATCAAAAAATCGCCAAATCCTTTTGTGTTTTTTGGTTATGACCAAAAAAATGATGTATTGGTTTGTTGGAATTTTCACATTGCTAAATCAAGATTGAACGAAAAGAAAAGTGTATCGTTCTATTCCCGTCAATTTTTTCAAGACGAAGTGGTTTTCGGAGAATTTTTACGCAAAAAACTAAAAAATAATGACGAGCCTATATTATTTAAACGTTGGGATTTAGTTTCGTTTTTTGAACAAATAGATTCGTTCTTTCCTCTTGAAAACGAATCGCCAAAACCAAAAAACACAATCGTTAAAAGTAACAAATTAGAAAAAATTACTGACCAAAAAATCATCAATCAATTATTGCCACTCATCAAGGAAAACCGAACTCTGACAGCAATGCAATTAGTTGCAGAGTTTTACAAAAATAAATATCCAGAAATGCAACTTAGGGATTGGAGAAACTTAATTCTAAAACTATCAAAAAGTATTAGTTAATTAGTAAAAAAGTCGGTTTTTAACCGACTTTTAAACCTTACGAAACTTATACGATTTCGGTTTGTATTTCTACCTGATTGGTAAGTAGCTTGTGTATTGGGCAAGATTCTGCTACTTTGTGCAGTCTTTCGATTTGTTTTTCGTCCAGATTGCCGTTGAAATGTATTTTTCGGGTAAATACCGCTTGGCGTTCGGTGGTGTTGTTTTCTATATCTACATCTATTTCAATGCTTTCCACTTCCCATTCCTTGCGATCCATAAATATTTTCAAAGTGGCAGCCGTGCAACTTGCCAACGAACTCGCCAATACTTCCAGCGGGTTAAAACCCTTGTTTTGTCCGCCCAAACTTACGGGCTCGTCGGTAATTATCTTATTTTCACCTGCTACAATTTCCGTATAGAAATTGGTTTTTCCTAATGTTGCTTTTACACTTGCTTTCATTTTTTTTAAACTTTGAGCTATATGCCATAAGCAATAAGCTAATTATACTAACTATTTTTATTGCTTTTTGCCTACAATTTATCGTAAGCGGGGAATTTTGGACTTACGATGCGTTTCCATTCGGGATGTTTTTGGATGAATGCAAACACATACGGACAATACGGCATCAGTTGTTTTCCGCTTTCTTCGATGTAGTGTAGCGTTTTTTCTACCAATGCTGCGGCTGTTCCCGTTCCTGCCAATTCCGCTGCGGCTTCGGTGTGTGTCAGGGCAATGAAATGGTCTCTTTCCTCAAATTCAATAAAGGCAAGACGACCATTATTTTCCAGTTCAAAACGATTTTTTTCATCATTTTTTACCAATGGTAATTGCTCTAATTCAGGTTTCACTATTGTGCGATTTGTTGTTTAAAGTTTTCTATCGTATTGATATGCTCTCCTTTTAATTCAGGATTGGTAATTCCTTCGTTGGTATCAAAATTTTCACCAAACTTTGGCAAAGAAAACACTCCTTTGATATTTCCACCATAGTGAGGAAGCGTTTTTTGAGCCACATCTAAAACATTTTTTCCGCCGTATCCACCTGGTGAAGTTGCCATAATCAGCATTGGTTTGTTTTGGAAAACGCTCTTGTTAATACGCGAAGCCCAATCGAAAACATTTTTAAAAGCTGCGGCAAAATTTCCGTTGTGTTCTGCAAACGAGCAAACGATGGCATCGGCTTCTTCTATACATTGCAAAAACTTATGAGCCTGTTCTGGCGTTCCTTTTTTCTCCTCATCGGAAGAGAAAATCGGCATAGAATAGTCGTTCAAATCCAACAGGTTGATGTCGCTTTCTCCAAAGTGCGTCAGAGTATGTTCTACTAATTTTTTGTTGATGGAAGTAGAAGATGTACTTCCTGCAAATGCTACTATTTTCATTGTTTTGATATTTAATTTTTAGGCTACAAAGATATTTACTTTCGCTGTACTTTTCATTGATATGGGTCAAGAAAGTTTTGAAACTAGATTTCTGTTTATCAATAACGATAAATGGTTTCTTTAAGGGTTTCATCTCTTTTTAAAAAGAAACAAACAGAATATTGAAATTTTTAGTCAAGTTGATGCGACTAATAATAAGTTATTTCTCTTCTTTGTATTTCCATAGTGATTAATTTTTCAGAGTCTTTTACTTTTTTGTAGTTTATGTGTTCTATTTCATTACCTTTTTTATCATATTTATAGGTTGCCTTTTTAGAAATATTTCCGTTTGAATCATACTTGTTTTCTTCTATTTTATTGCCTTTCTTATCATATTTAAAAGTTTCTCTTGAACTTGAAAGATTTACATCTGAACTACATTCATTTTTTTCTATTAGATTGCCTTTGTCATCGTATTTATAAATACAATACCACACTCTACTTCCACTTGAA
Organism: Capnocytophaga sp. ARDL2; assembly: GCF_041530365.1. Lineage (NCBI taxonomy): Bacteria > Pseudomonadati > Bacteroidota > Flavobacteriia > Flavobacteriales > Flavobacteriaceae > Capnocytophaga > Capnocytophaga sp. ARDL2. The sequence goes on along the minus strand of NZ_CP168034.1, from coordinate 1,065,540 downwards.
TTGTATATGTTTTTTTCTATTTTATTATCTTTGTCATCATATCTAAATGTATACCTTTCTTTAAAACCTTGAGATATGTTATACTCATTTTCTTCCTCTATTTTATTGCCTTTGTCGTCGTATTTAGAAATCACCCTTGCGGAAAGATTTCTGTTTGAATCGTATTTGTTTTTTTCTATTTGATTGCCTTTGTCATCGTATGTAAAAATTACTTTTGCTTTAATATTTTCGTTTGAATCGTATTTGTATGCTTCTACTTGATTGTTTTTATCATCGTATTTATAAGTTATCTTAAAAGAAAGAATCCCATCTGATTGGTAGATACTTTCTTCTATTCTATTACCTTTGTTGTCATATCTGTAAATTTTTCTATTTGAGTACAAATCATAGCCATCTTCTTCTATTAGAATGCCTTTGTCATTGTATGTATAGGTGGTCGATGCAGTACGATTGCCGTCCGAATGATACCATTTCCATTCTATTAGATTGTCTTTGGAATCATAGGTATAAGTGAATTTTTCGGGAGAATATTGGTCTTCGATCATTGTTAAGTATCCTTTGTCATTATATTTATAGATTAGCTTAGACCTTTTTGAAGTGTTTGCTTCTATTTCTAACAGATATCCTTCTTTGTTAAATTTTTGTATAGAAACACTTTGTTCTTTTTCGGCTTCTCCAAAGGAATCCACCGTTTTGATAGATTTTACTTTACCTTTTAATTGATATCTTTGTACATCACTTTGTTTTTTCCCTGTTTGAGAATAAGCTATCATAAACGACAATATAGCTGTTATAGATATAATCTTTCTCATCATTTATATTTTCCGTTATTACTAATAAATTATGACTACTAATTTTATAAATCAAAAGAATGTTATCGATCATTCAGTATTACTTCAGTCTAATTTTAGGCAGTGGCACGAAATCGTCTTCATCGTCAATGACTTTTGGGAAGGCTTCGTGGTTTTGTTCTTTCCAGTTTTGTTTAGCTTTCTCTATTTTCTCTTTGTCGGAAGCTTACGAAATTCCAAAATATAAATCGTTCCTCTGGGAAAGGCTCCCCTCCGAAAAGGTAAACGGTGCTGTTTTCGTTCATCTCAAACTCGCATAACTTACTGTTTTTGGCCACCAACAATTGCTTAGAACCGTAATCGTTCCCCTCAATGTTCACCGTACCTTCCAGTACATACATTGCTGCTTCTCCGTAGAGGTCTTCACCGATGTGAAGTTTGGTTTTCTCCTTGGCTTTCAGTTCAATGAAAAATAATGGGCTATGCACAGGAACAGGGGATTTCTTCCCAAAAGCCTCTCCAGCAATCAGTTTTACCTGCACCCCTTTTTCCTCCCAATGCGGAAGCTCCCCCGCTTCGATGTGATGAAAACTTGGGGCGCAATCTTCCAGATGCTTTGGTAGAGCCACCCAAATTTGGAGTCCGTGTAGTTTTTTATCGGTGTTTCTAAGATAATCAGGCGTTCTTTCGGAATGCACTACGCCTTTTCCTGCCGTCATCCAATTGACTGCCCCAGGCTGAATTTCCATTTGCGAACCGATACTATCTCTATGAAAAATAGACCCTTCAAACAAATAAGTAAGTGTAGAAAGCCCAATATGCGGATGTGGAGCCACATCTAAATTTTGATAATCTTTCAGGTCGGCAGGTCCCATATGGTCGATGAATACAAAAGGTCCTACTGCTCTTTTTTCGCGAAAAGGAAGTAATCTTCCTACCAAAAAGTTGCCGATATCTGCTGCCTTTTCCTCTATAATTAATCCGATGTTTGACATATTTTTTTATTTTAATCGTTCTATGATGCAAAAGTAGCGTATTTTACATTCCGAACCATTGACATAGGGCAATAAAATAGGTCTAGTGCATAATAGTATTTTCAGAGTTATTCGTATTGAAACCTCATAGAAACATAGCACTTATTCTATGAACGCATCTCAATTTTTTATTTTGTTTAATTTTTTTTCGGAGTATTAATATTATTTCAAGACACTTTGCCAAAGTACCCAAAGCAACGAAATACATTAAGCTAAATATTTTTCATTTACTACAAAGGAGGCTGATAAAAATCACTTGACAACAAATTGAAAACAAATTCATTATATCGTTTTCTAAAGTCTTCTTCATTCTTGAATTTGTTATAAACTCCCGGGTAGCTTAAAAAGTATTTTTCCATCAACTCTTTCACTTTTTCATCCGAAGAAATTCTAGCGTTTTGGCGGTCAGATTCCCTAATATTTCTCATAAAATGGGTATCAGTCCTCATTTCTTGTGGAAGTTGTTGTGCGAGAAACTTAGGAATCTTGTCTTTGTCTGTCCATTCAATATCGCCAAAGCGTTGGTTGAAAATACTAAGGATATTTTCCAATGTGTCCAATTCAGGGTCAGCAACTTTGCCTCCCACTTCTACCGGAATAGGAGCTATTTCGGTTGCTACTTCCTCCAACTTGATATTTTCTGTACCATTTTTTGACGGACGATAGCTTTCCATATCGATACTTTCTAAAATCCCTTCGGATAAATCATCGTTTTTTTCGATATAGAGTTTTTGTACCAAAAATTTTAGATACCAAAATAGTTTTTCCCAATGAATATTATTGAAATCTAATATTTTAGAAAGATAACTATATACGCGTAAAAATGATTTTACTTTGGCTTTAAAGTCTATTTTATCCTCTTTGACAAGTTGATTAAAGAAATGTACCGAGCTATCAATGATTGGGTCAAGTTGTGTGCGATTTTCGCCACCAATGTATTTTTCAAAAAAGTGATCTACTTGATAAGCTGTATATACTTCAAATTTTTCTAACTCATCTACCAAATCGTTGAGCTTGTTTGGATTAGTTTCTTCACTCAAAATAGTAGCGGTATAATACGGACTGAAAGCCTCTTGAATATCCTCTGCTGTATTGAAAAAGTCCAATACAAATGTATCTCTTTTGTATGGTTTTTTGGCTCTGTTGAGTCGTGAAAGCGTTTGTACTGCTTGTACGCCAGCGAGTTTTTTGTCCACATACATTGTATGTAATAGTGGCTCATCAAACCCTGTTTGGTATTTTTCGGCAACAATCAAAAAGCGGTATTCCGAGCGCTTGAAATTTTTAGGAATGTCGGTTTTATATTCTGAAAAATTGTTCATTTCCACTTCGTTGTAATCTATACCTTGTAGATTTTTTGTACCAGAGAATGCTACGATAGCTTTATAAGGCGATTTTATTTCTTTTAAATATTGGTCAAAGGCGTGTTTGTATTTTATAGCGTGTTCTATGCTTTGGGTTACAATCATTGCCTTTGCTTCGCCATTGATGAGATGCTTTACTTCTCGGTGAAAATGGTCTATCATAATTTTGGCTTTTTCGGCAATGGCAAATTCGTGTCCTTCTACATAGGCACGGAGTTTTTTGTTGGCTTGTTTGGTATCAAATTCAGGATTGTCTTCTACTGATTTTATGAGCTTGTAATAACTTTTGTAGGTGGTATAATTTTTCAATACATCGAGAATAAACTCCTCCTCAATGGCTTGTTTCATACTATACACATTAAAGGCGTAAAATTTGTGTTTTTCTTCGCCATTTTCATCTTTGTATATTTCTTCGGATTTAGTACCAAAGGTTTCTAAGGTTTTGTTTTTGGGTGTTGCTGTAAAAGCAAAATACGATCCATTGGCAATCATTTTACGGCTTTCTATCAGCTGATTTATTTTATCTTCAAGGGTTTGTTCTTCTTCTGTTTCGGCGTGTTTGTCGGCTAAAACAGCATTCATTTTCGAGGCAGTTTGCCCACTTTGTCCGCTGTGTGCCTCATCAATGATAATTCCGAAATTCATTGTAGGCATATCGGTCATTTCATCAAGCAAAAACGGAAAAGTCTGTATGGTACAGACGATTACTTTTTTACGATTGGCAAGAGCTTCTTTTAGTTGATTGGTTTTACTGCCTGTTTGGTTGGTAATATGCTCTACAATGCCACGAATGGGTTCAAATTGTTTGATATCTCCATTAAGCTGTTTGTCAAGTACCACGCGGTCTGTGATTACAATTACCGAATCAAACAAATGTTTTTCGCCCGAGCTATCGTACAAGCCGTGCAACTGATGTGCAAGCCACGCAATAGATTTTGATTTGCCCGACCCAGCCGAGTGTTGAATAAGGTATTTTTGTCCTATGCCGTTTTCTTTGGCGTGGGCTAAAATCTGCCGAACAGCAGTCAATTGATGATAACGCGGAAAAATCATTGTGCGTTTTACCTTTTTGGTTTCCTCGTTGGTTTCTTTTACCACTTGTGCAAATTTGTCGATGATATTTGCCAAAGAGTTTTTGGTGAGAATTTCCTGCCAAAGATAATGTGTTTTTAGTCCGTTGGGGTTGAGCGGATTTCCTGCCCCAAAAGGAGCAAAAGGTTTGCCTTGATTGAGTCCTTTGTTGAAAGGCAAAAAGAAAGTGTTCTTACCGCCCAATTGTGTAGTCATAAAAACCGATTCGGTATCGGCGGCAAAATGCACCATACAACGAGCAAAAGCAAAGAGTTTTTCTTTGGGATTACGGTCGTTTTGGTATTGTCTGATGGCGTTATGTACAGTTTGCCCTGTGAGCGGATTTTTTAGTTCGCAGGTGATGATGGGCAGTCCGTTGAGAAAAATTACCAAGTCAAGGCGGTTGGCGTGGTCTGGGCTATATACCAACTCTTGCGTTACCGAAAATATATTGGCTTGGTAATGTTGTTGGTCTTTGGCATTGAGCGATGATGCAGGCTGATGATAAAAAAGTTGTATCGTTTTATCAAAATGTTTAACCCCTTTTCGCAAAACTTCAATAATGCCTTCTTCTTGTATTTTTTTGTTTAAACGCACCAAAAACGAGCGTTCGCCCTTACGCTGTATCATTTCGTAAGTGTCGGGTTGTGTGTTTTTTATAAATTCCCAAAGTTGCTGCGTATTGATGCAAAATTCTTTATCAAAATCATTAGAAACGCTTTCTACAAACTGATTGCGGTGTATCAATTGAGAAACAATATATTTTTGAAATCCTTTTTCGGAGGTGTCTGTAAATGTTGCCATATTTTTATTACACGCTTATTTTCAATGTATTATAAATTGTTTTTAAAAATATTTAGACAAAAATAATGATTAATTGTTTAAACTTTTGTATTTTTGCATCAGCTCATTAACCATTACTTTTGTATGTAAGTGTTTAAAGGAGTATTAGAAACCGTTTAGTTCATCTAGGCGGTTTTGGTCTTTTTATAGGCTTCATATTCCTTTAATAATTTTCTTTTTCTATGTTCTTTTTCAATATAATAGGCTGTTACAAAAAGATAGTATTCCTTTCTTTCCGATAAAACCAGTATATAATTTTCCTCCTCGTTGAAAAGTAAGGTTCTTGTATCAGACCCTCGTTTATTCTTCCAAATCAGTATTTCGTTATGGGTATAATTATCTATCATAAAACGAGGAAATTTCATTCGCTCCATTCTCCTTATGTCAGGTGTTCGGTTATTTTCGTCTTCTCCTTGGTGTGTTATGTGATAAAATGTTCGGTGCATTCCATCTACTTCTGGGTATTTTTTTACCGAGACTTTTCTATTTTCATAAATAGGATTGGATTTTATAAAATCATTACAAAAAATATTATACACAACATTTATATATTTTACAAAGTCTCCTCCATAGTCAGAAAAAGGGATTAAATCTGGGAATACCAATGGTTTTATGATGTTCATAGAAAATACGGTTTTTGAGATTCCCAGATGAATATATTAAACTTTCTCTCTTTCAATAGTGTAGATTTCACAAGCGAATATTTTGAACGTTGCTTGATTAAATCTATCAGTTCATTTTTTGCCTTACTACTGGCTAATCCTCTATTGATGTAGCCTACTGCCCCTATGAGCAAATCTGCTAATTGTAAAATTTCTACTTCGTGCGAACGCACTTGTTGTACTCTTTTAATGATGTTTTTTTGGTAATCATATTTATCATTTCTCAGTACTTGTTCTAGTTTATGCACCTTGTCTTTACTCTTGGTGTCTTTTATATCGATATAAATGTAATGCGAATCTTTTGGATTTAAAATAGCTTTGAGCATTCCGAAATACATTTTGTAGTAGAATGTGTCGTGCGTATGATTGAATTGTTCGTATTTTAATTCGTTTTTATTAGGCACAACTAACACTCGAAAGCACAAATCATCATCATCAAAAAAATAATTAATAACATCTTTGTAATATTCTATCTTTGATTGAGAAACTTTATTCCATTTTAGCTCGTAATAAGTTCGATTTTCTTTTGGTCTTTTAATTAGATTATGCTTTTTTTTGAAACTGAGTAGTCGTTCAAAGATTTCTTCTTTTTTTTCGGTAGGGCAATAAACAGCCCCCAAAACCATTACATTTTCTTTGTCATTTTCTAAATGGCAACTTTCATCGCAATATATATTTACATTCATCGTGTGATTTTTTTATCAAAATTTTTCACTGGTACCCAAAAGTACAAAACTTTTGTTTTCCCTGTATTTGTTAGAGTTTTTTGTCCAAGTTACGCCTATTTGCTCCCCCCTTATTTTCAGTTGGTTATAAATTATTTTAAAAAATATCCGAACAAAAATAATGTTTGTTTGTGTAAAGTTTTGTATCTTTGCGATGTTCTTTACCTTTGGTCTGGAACCTACAAAGGTTTTAAACGTTGAACCCGAATCAACGTTTTTTGTTTTTATATATCAAAAAACTCACTTGTTTTTTCAAAATCAGGAGCTTTTAAGATGTTCGTAATATCTTCTTTTTCATAGGCTGTTACTATGGTTGCTTTTTTCTTTGCCGTAAAACGGATAATTACCACATAGTTACCTTTTACTATTGCCAATCTTCTGTTTTTATAATACTCTTTTTTATCATTGTCCCATCCTTGTTTTAAAATAGCTGTTGGGTCTTGTAAAGTGTCTTTTATCCAATAAATTTTTTCTAACCTATTGTAAGAAAGTATCGATTTATCTTTTGCTTTTCTGTTTTCACTTTCAAAAAATAAATGATCGAATTTATCTTCGTAAAACACAACAGACACTCCATCAAAAGTAATGATAGGTGCAGCACAATATTCATCCCTCCAAATATCACGCAATTGCTTTTCTGTAAAGTTTTGAGGTTTTATTTTCTTATAAGCCATTACCATCCTCCTTGCAAGTTTATTTTAAAAATATTCAACTTTTCTTCACTTTTAGGAGTCATTTGAATAGTTTTTCCTATATGCGATTCTACATATTGGATCAATTCCGTTTTTGCTACACTACTAGTTTTGTTATTAAATTTGGCTGTAACAATGCCTGTGAGCAAGTCTGCCAATTGAATACCTAAACTTTGGTTAGAGGGCAACCCTTGTACTCTACGAACATCTGAAAAATAATTGGAATTATCCAAAAAAATTTCTAAATCTTTTAATCTGTTTTTGCTTCTATTCTTTTTTAAATCAAGGAAAATATCATATAGATTAAAATCAAATATCCACGGTTTTATCATTTGATAATAGAATTTATAAAACCCTAATTCGGCATCGCTGTTGTGAAATTTTATTAAATCTACTTTGTTTGATTCAACCAATATAATTCTAAATCTCAGATATTTGGAATCAAAAAAGAAGTCAATGATTTCTTTATACATTGGTAAAAATTTTGGACTCACTTTGTTCCACTTTACTTCGCCTTGTACATTATATTTTTGTTTTATTTCTTTGAATTTATCTTTAAAATGGTCTCTCATATCGGCTGACATCCAAATGCCTCCAATCCCAAGATAGAGATGTTCTTTTTTGTTTTTTAGCGATTCTAAGCAACTTTCATCACAATATACTTCAAAATTCATAGCATTATTTTTTTATCAAAGTTTTTTTATTGTTTTTATAAAAACTTTTCTACTTGCAACCAAAGATACAAACTTCTTGTATTTTACCAAAGTTTCCTAAGCCATAGGCACTTGGAGTTGCCCTGTAACTACTTGGGTAATAAGGCTTTCTTGGTATTCTTTGAGTTTTTCGATTTCTTTTTGAGCTTGGGTGATGGCTTGGGTGATTTTATCTTCAAATATTAAAATCTTTTCAACTATGTTTTTCTGCTCAGAATAAGGCGGAACTTTTATTTCTATATTTCCAACTCTTTCCACATTAAGATTCATCTGTGTATTAACTACGGCGATGCTTAAGAAAAAATCTTTTTTTGATTTTAAAGAATAAAATAGAAAATCATTTAACATTTCCTTTTGAGGATAAAATCCTATTACACTATCAGGAAAACAAGCGTCAAATCCAAGTATAGCCACATCTCCGATATTTGCGGCAATAGTCATTACAACAGTATCTTTTGGAAATTTTGTAGTAACTTTATATCCCTTTTCATTTAAAGTTTGAGTATATTCCTTAATGTATTTATTTGCTCTGGCAACATCACCTGTTTGTATAAATGGATATTTTCCATTATAAAGACTTTCATCATTTCTTGGTCTATGTGTAAATTTTCCTCTAAAAATTTTAGATGTATATTTTATTTTTTTTATAGTCCAATCTGATTGGTGTTTTGAAACACTATCGGAAATAAAAATTGCTAATTTCTCCTCCAAGAGTTGTATGAGCTTTTGTTTTTTGGTGATAAAGTCTTGTATTTGTTGGGTTTTGGCATCGAGGTAAGCCACAATGGCGTTCTGCTCGGCAAGGGGCGGAACTAATATGGGAATATTTAATAAATCTTTTGAAGACATTGTTGCTCTTACTCCTTGCCCAATATCATTGAAAATATATCTTTGATAAAGGTCAAAATACTGATAATAAAAATATCTCATATTCATAGACGAGTTGGAAATAATGCGTATATAAGCCGAACTCATTATACCTTTTTTATGAACATAGCCAACTCTACTTGTTTTTTTATTATCTAAATCAATCAACTTAAAAACCAAATCCCCTGAATTAAAAATTTGATATGTTCTTAAATCGTTAGGATTTAATCCTATATTGTCTCCTTCAAATCTGTCAATAACTCCTTTTAATGTTAAAGCAAGTCTATCTTTGCATTGCATTTTATCATTGATGATTTTCTCACTTTTAAAAATAAACTTTCCTCTAATTACTTCCCAATGTTGGGCAGTTTTCGGTATCCAAAGTATATCTGTATTTTTAAGTTCGTTCGGTTTTAATTTACTCATTGTTTGGTGTTTTTTTAATGCACTTAATTTACTATTTGCTTTAAAATAAAATTCATTAATTTTCTTGTTGAGCTACTTATCAATTTGTATTTGCAAAAGGGTACTTTCCCCTATTTTTCGTCGTTTTCTATTTATTCTGTACTGTTTTTCAGTTTTTGTCCGTTAATTTTACGATTTTGTCCGTTAATTAATAATTTATACTGATTTTCAGTAATTTACATACAAAAACTTTGTCCGTTAATTTTATCATTTTGTCCGTTACTCCTTTTTAAATGAGTAAACGGCATTAATATCACGTTGTTTTTCGCTATGTCGTTCGACAAGATTTTTTTTGATAAAATCATTTAGATAGCGCCTTATCGTTCTTTCGGAAGTTTCTATTTTCTGAGCGATTTCCAATGATGTTAATTGATTTTCAGCACATAAAAATAATATGATTTTTCTTTGTGTATCGTTATAATTTTCCCATTGTTGTTCGATTTGATTGATAATTTCAGTAGCGATGGTTTTACTGTGCATACTGACTTTATTTTTCAAAGTTAGATATACATTATTGTTTCTTACTTGGTATTCAGGTTCAGAAAGCATTGATTTTTCCATTGATTCATAAATACGATTTACGCCTTCATTGAGTTGGCGTACCCAACCTAAGTCTTCTAAAACACGAGCGATTCTTGGGTTTCGGGCAAAGCGTTCAGTTTTTATATTATCGATGGTAACCTGTGCAGGTAGCGGACCGCTATTGCTAATTTCGATTCTATTATCAAAATGCTTGATATACACCGAATTTCCTTGTGCATTGTACGAACGATGACAAAGAGCGTTAACAATTCCTTCTAACCAAGCATCTTCTGGATACTCAGGTACTTTTATAAATTTTCCTTGCTCAATATCTAAGAAATAATAATCTTTCAGGGTTATCTTTATAAAGTAGCGAAGCTCATCGATAAGTTTGGGAATATTATTTTCAAATCTTTGATCTTTTATAACATTATGATTATCACCTGTTTTAGACTGAGTACCTTCAAATCTAATGTAACGAACGGAAGCCGAAGGAATATATTTTTCAGGGTCTTTCGCAAAAAGTAAAATAGCAGATTTTTTAAATAAATAATCATTTCCCTTTTTCTGAGCCAGATGTCTTTTGACAAGTAAATCAAATATTTCCCCTTGATATTTTAGTCTTTTCTTATACTCTTCAAGCAGGTCATAATCTAAGTCTTCTGTATCAAAATCGGAGATGATTTCTTCTTCAAATCGCCTGATGTTTTTATCATATTCTAATTTTTTCACTTGCTCACGCGAAAGTTCTCGGTTGGTGTCAGCAATCCTTAGGAATATTTTTTCGTTATCTTTTATACTAAATATTCTTTCTAAATCTTGCTCAATGTGGTAAATAAAAATTAGGTTTCCGTCTATTTCTACTTCTTCTAATTCGATATTACAAGGCGGTTTGATGTAGTCAAAAATAATTTTTCTGAAATCATCTAAATTGGGAAGTTCTCTTACCGATTGAAATTCGCCCTTGTCCGAAACTCCAAAAACCAATACACCCCCATCAGCATTAAGCATACCTACAAGTTCTTCTGCTATTTTGCTTGGTTTGGTGTCTTTTTCTCCTAAACCTTTTCGTTCAAAATACTGATTTTCTTTTTGATTTTGCAGATATTCTTTTGTTAGAATAGTGTTTATTTTAGAAACAGAATCATTCATAATCTATCTATTTTTTCTAAACTACATTTAGTACTATTTTTATGCACTTAACTCACTATTTGCTTTAAAATACCATCGGTTTCTTGCTCCAATTGTAGGATTTCGGCAGCGATTTCTTCTATACTCCTCGGAGGGGTATAGCGATAAAAATAGCGTGTAAACGAAATTTCATAACCCGTTACAGTTTTGCTGTGGTCTATCCACGCATCGGGGATATGTGCCAAGACTTCTCGCTCAAAGTAGGTTTGTATCTCTTCGCTCAGTGGCACATTTTCGGTGTCTCTGAGGTCGGTATCGGCTTCGTAAGTGATTGTTCCGTTTTTTTCTACCTTTTTGATTACGGGGGTAGCCTCTTCATTTTTCCAACTGATGGCGTTGAGCAAGTTTTTTTGTGCTTTGTTGTCCAATTTTATCTTATGTTTTTTGATTGTTTGATCAAAAAGTAAGAGAAATTCATTGTAATTGTCAAATTGCTTAGTGCCAATATGTTCCATTAGTTGTTTTGCCTTTTCCAAGTTTTCCAACTGGGTGTTCCAAAATGTTTGACTAAACAAATTTTTTTTATCGTTGGTTTTGAGTTTTACCTCACTTTTGGCAAGGTATTTTTCTATTTCGGTTTTTAGGTTTTCAAGCTCGGTATATACTTTTTTACCAAATTTTTGATAAGCCCAACGCATTGGCTCTTCCAAATTCTTGTCAAAACGCAGGTTTTCAAGGGCTTCTTCTGTAAATTTTACAGACAAACGCAAGGGTCTTTCTACCGTAATTTTGCGATAACCAAAATGCTCATTGGAAAATATTTTTGAAATATCCGATTCGGTAAAGTTCATATACAGGTCTGTAATTTGGTCGATGTGTTCGGCGGTCATTTCGCAGTTTTTATCGCCCAAGTTTTTACGCAATTTTACAAACAAATCCAATGCGTTGATCAGTTGTACTTTGCCTTTGCGGTGTGTGGGTTTTCGGTTGTTGAGTATCCATACATAAGTAGGAATACCTGTGTTGTAAAAAATATTTTTGGGCAGTGCGATGATGCAGTCCAAATAGTCATTTTCGATGATATATTTTCGGATTTCACTTTCACCACCTCCTGCATCTCCTGTAAACAAAGACGAACCATTATGCACGGAAGCTATGCGACTTCCCAATGAGGTATCGTGTTTCATTTTGCTTACCATATTCATCAAAAATAATAGTTGTCCGTCTGAAATGGTAGGCAATCCCACTTGAAAACGAGGGTCTTTAATGTTTTCGCTATTTTCGCCCTTGCCTTTCTTTCCGCGATTATCTACAATGGCACTTTCGTCTAATTTCCAAGTTTTTCCGTAAGGAGGATTGGAGAGCATAAAATCAAAAAACAACTCTGGAAAACCATCTTTTGAGAGCGTAGAACCAAAGGCTATATTTTCGGGTTTGTCGCCTTTGATGAGCATATCCGAGGTGCAAATAGCATAGGTTTCAGGATTTACTTCTTGCCCATAGAGACTAAAACCGCCTTTTCGTCCGGTAATTTCTTCGGCAAAACTTTCGGCTTCGGTAAGCATACCTCCGCTACCACAGGCTGGGTCATAAATGAGATAAGTCCCTTTTGTAATTTTGTCTTTTACTGGAAGAAACAAAATATGCGTCATCAGTTTGATGATTTCTCGTGGGGTAAAATGTTCTCCTGCTTCTTCGTTGTTTTCCTCGTTGAATTTTCGTATCAGTTCTTCAAATACATAGCCCATACCCAAATTGGTAAGCGGAGGCATTTTTTCGCCTTTGCCATTTAGGGCTTCGTTGGGGCTAAGGTTGATTTCTTTGGAAGCAAATTTTTCAATCAAAAGAAAAGTAATTCCGTTTTCTTTCATCGTTTCCAACTGATTTCTCAATTTGAATTTACTGATGATTTCTTGTACATTGGGGCTAAATCCGTCTAAATAGGCTTCTAAATTGCTGTCTATGTTATTGGCATCATTGAGAAGGCTCTCGAAAGTAAATTTAGAGGTATTGTAAAACGGATAATTAGTAACCGATTTGAGTGCCGAATAGTCGTCGATTTTTTCTTTTCGCATAAATTCTACTGCTTCCAAAACTTTTTGTTTGGTAGGCACCAACAAGGCATCTAAACGCCTAAGTACCGTAAATGGCAAAATAATATCGCGGTATTTTCCACGAACAAAAATATCTCTTAGTACATCATCGGCAATACTCCAAATGAAATTAACAATCTGATTGTGAATTTTATGATCCATATATTTGTCTGTAAAAAATGTTTTAGGAAGCAAAGATACAAATTAGACTAAGGAAAAAGTATTATCATACAAAAAAATAAAAATTGATTATAGAAATTTTTAAAATATTCATTTTTTTAGCGTTTAAACTATAAATTTATTTCGTCTTTTATTTCATTTTCACTATTTCAAAGCATCCAAAATATCATTTTATTTCTTATGTTAGATTATTTGGCATAATAATTGTAAGGCAATGGCTCAATATACATTACAATTAAAAAAATGAAGAAATTTGTATCACATTTGATGATTGCTACAATGGTCATAGGCACATTGGCAAGTTGTGGAAGAGATGATGATTATTCCAAATCAACAGAACCTAAAAAGGAATCTATCACTCCATTAAAAAAATTCACTCTTGAAAAAACAGAAATTACTATAAAAAGAGGAAAAACCGATAGAATTAAAATTATTTCTGGAAATGGAGATTATGATTATACTCAAAACCTTCAAATCGCAATAATAAACCTTAGCAAAGACAAAGAATATTTAGAAATTACAGCTCTTAAAGAAGGCGGAAGAGCCTCCACTTATATTACTGATACCAAGAGTGGAAAAAGTATTAACATTATCGTTAATACAACCAACTAGAATAATAAAAAAACTCCATTTTGTATGGAGTTTTTTTATGTTTTTAATTTATTTTTCGGATTATGATTTCTATTTCTTAGCCTGTTTAGCTCTGATACGGCTCAGCGTTTCGGGGGTTACACCCAAAAAAGAAGCGATAGAGTACTGTGGAACGCACTGCACCAATTTGGCATATTTTTTTAAAAATCGTTCGTAGCGTTCTTGGCCGAAAGTGCTAATACAGAATAAATTCGTTCCTGATAGTTTTGTAAATGTCGTTCTAAAAGTATACGATAAGCACGCTCCAATTGTGGAATATCTTTGAGTAGTTGCTGTTTTTTGTTGTAGGAAATAGTATAAACCTCGCTATCTTCCAAAGCTTCTACAAACATTTTACTGGGAGTATGATTGTTAAAACTGTCAAAATCACCAATCCACCAATGCTCTATAGCAAAAGAAAGAATAATTTCATTGCCTTGAAAGTCGATATAATAATTTTTAAGACAGCCCTGTTTTACAAAAAATTCAGATTCACAAATCACTCCCAAACGCAAGGCAAAATCTCCTTTGGAGAAGGATTTCAGTTCAAAGCTCTTATCTATCAAGTTTTTTTCCTCTGTGGAGAGTTGCACCAACTTTGAAAAATATTCACTAACCATCATTATCTATCAATTTTGGAGGTAAAGATAATACAAATTTGGTTAGAAATTTTCTATTGAAACAAAATCAGAGCTTTTACAATCATTGTAAAAGCCCTGAAGATTAGTTAGTGATTGAGTTTTACTTATTTTTAGTTTTGTTTTGCAAATTGCAATTCACCTTCGATTCTCACTTCATCACTTACCAAAACACCTCCTGTTTCTAAAGCAGCATTCCAGTTGAGTCCGAAATCTTTTCTGTTGATTTTTCCTTTTACAGAGAAACCTAACTTTTCATTTCCCCAAGGGTCTTTGCTCACTCCTCCAAAATCTACTGCCAAAGTTACTTCTTTGGTAACATCTTTTATAGTGAGGTTTCCTACCAAAGTGAACTCATCGTCTGATTTTTTGGTAAGAGAAATCCCCTCAAATTTCATTTCTGGGAAGTTTTCCACATCGAAGAAATCAGCACTACGCAAGTGGTTGTCTCTATCCTCGTTGTTGGTGAAAATAGAAGTAGTTTTTACCTGTGTATTTACTTTTGAAGTTGCGAAATCTTCGCCAAGAATTTCCACTGAAAAGTCTTTGAAACTTCCTTTTACGTTAGAAATCATAAGGTGTTTTACCTTGAAATTCAATTCACTGTGAGCGGTGTCTAATGACCATTTTACTGTTGACATATCTTCTTTATTTTTAAATTCAGGGCAAAGGTAGGCGGTTTTTTACTTCCCGTCATTGATGTAAGTCAAGAACGAATTAATATTGCTAATGAAAAATTATTCATTTATGAAAAATAGCACCCTGAGAGAATCCTTTTATGATACTTATATTACAACAACCTTCTTTGATTATTTATCCTCGGTTTCAAGAGTTTTTTTATTTGCATCCAAAATATCCCACACCTGCTTCATATGTCGCTGATTGTGATAAACTACAAATTGCAAGGTATCTCCCAAACGAAGTCTGATGAATGGAACGATGCTGATATTGGTCTTGCATTTAGCCAAATCCACAGTGTGAGCTTTTTGTAGTAAATCAAGGAGTTGGTTTTGCTGACGGATAAAAACTTGCAAACAATTCTTTGTAAGCCTACGCCCTTTGGGATTCATTTTAGTGGCGGTTTTCATTTTGTTGAGCCGAGGTTTGGGCTGAATAAGTTTCACAAAATAATTGCCTAAAAATCCGCTTTTGAACAGATTACGGTTGCTTTCATCAGCTTTTGCTATACACGAAGCTATTTCGGGCAGATAAAAATTTCCGTACAAATTCAGGTGTTCGATACATTCCAAAATACTCCAACTATCATCACTGGGGCTATTGCTGAGTTCTATTTCGGATTTTAGTAGCAGTGCTTCTGCAAAGGTTTTATTTTCCAGCGTTATTTGGGTAAGCGTGTCTAACAATTGTTTTCTGTCCATCTTTTTTGGGGCAAAGGTCAGCAAAATGGAGGTGCTAAATCTTGATTGGCGTCAATGTTTTTTTGAGTCTGGAAAGCGTCTCTTCGGTCATTCCCAAATACACGGCGATGTGCCTGTGCGGAATTTGCTGAAAAAGTTGGGGGTTGCGTTTCAAAATTCGCTGGTAGCGTTCTCTGGGCGAGGGTAAGAGCAAATCTTGTTCGCGTTCCAATTGGTCAACAAGTAGTTTTTCTAAAATTTTGGTATAAATCCACAAGTTTTCAGAAGATTTTTGTGCAAATGCCATAAAATCCGACTTAGAAACCACCGCCAAACGACACTTTTTGATTGCCTGAATATACAATTTGGATTTCTGTTCTGTGATAAAAGAATCCAATGCCGTGATTACATCATTCTCGTACCCGAACCTTAGTATTTTGTCTTCATTTTCGGTAAAAAATCCGATTTTTAAACTCCCCTCTTTCACAAGATAAATATGCGTGTCTTTCGTATCAGGCGTTTTTAAAAACGCTCCTCTTTGGATAACGATTTCCTTTCCCAAGGAAAAGTTTTCCGTAAAAATCGTATGGAGATTCATTTTTGATTAGCTATTTTTTTGCAAAGGTATCAAGTTTTGAATGGTTTTGGAATTTTAAATTTAATATTAGCAAATGTAATTTTTTAGATTAAAGAAAGTGTGTAAAAACAACAAAATATATGAGAAAAAAGAGAGAGTAAAAGCTCTCTCTTTTCAAAAAATATTTATTTGACAATAAATTAAAATAATGAACAAACTATCATAGAGAGTAAACAATAATTCAATCTAATGCGTTTTAATTAGAGATTTTATTATAGATAAAGCTGTTCTAATATCTTTGCTTTGAGTGTTTTTAGCTGGTTTTCTAGTAATAGATGCTAAATATATATTTTCATTATTTTCATAAAAATATATTCTTATACATACAGGTTTAAAAATTCTCAATTCATACACCTTTATATTGTTTTCTTTTTGAGGAGTAACATCCTTAATCAATTGTCCATCAGCAGAAAAAGGAGTAGGTAAATCTCGTGTTTTAGCTATTTCAAAATTATCATAAATGCAATTCTGTATTTCAACTGATAAATGTTCATATTCCTTTTTAAAAAGTCTTTCATCGAAGATAGGTGCCCCGAATAGTGTTAATAATTTATTGAACCCTTGTTTTGATTGACCAATTTTATTGCTAATTTGTTGTAGATTATATTTTGTATTAGCTTGTTCTCCAAAAAGGTTATCAATAAGGGCTATTGATTCTTTATTATTTTTTTCTAATATTCCTAATTGATTTTTCTTTAAATCATTGTGAACGCCCAAAGAGAATAAAAAACCACTATACAAGCTAATTATTTTATGACTAAAAGCATTATATTCACAATTATCAACAGATAAAATATAGTTATTATCAATTAACGAATCTATATTATCAATTTCGAAAAAATCTTCAGTAGGATATTTATTCAATAAACTAAAAGCATA
Organism: Capnocytophaga sp. ARDL2; assembly: GCF_041530365.1. Classification (NCBI taxonomy): domain Bacteria; kingdom Pseudomonadati; phylum Bacteroidota; class Flavobacteriia; order Flavobacteriales; family Flavobacteriaceae; genus Capnocytophaga; species Capnocytophaga sp. ARDL2. The sequence continues at coordinate 1,048,245 of NZ_CP168034.1, read as the reverse complement.
TCTTTTTTCTTCTCTATCTAATGAATCAACCAAATCGTACAAACTATTTTTTTTATTAATTTCAACATCACTGATAACTTTGTCGGTAAGAATCCCAAAAACTACATCTGGATGTTTTTCAGCTATGTTTTTATAATGTTTTAGTGTATCAGAAAAACACTGTTTCAATAAATTAAAACCAATATTCTTACTAAAACATTCATTGAATGAATAATAAATCATTTTATGTTAGATTAATTTTGAAGAGTTTATTTCAAATTGGTCAAAAAAACCTTGTGACCATTCGTCAATTCTTCCTTTCTTGCTAATTATGGGAGAAATAATTGTAGAATTATTTTTTTCATTAAGTTCGAGCCAATGTAATTTCACTTTTTCATTAAATCCTTCCATTTCTTTACAAGCTATTCTAACACTATCAAAGATATGGTCGCTATGAGTTTCTACAATTATCTGATTTCCGTTATTCGCACATAAAGACATTAGTTTTGCTAATTCAACTTGTCCTCTAGGATGTAAATGAGCCTCTGGATTTTCAATTATTATTAAAGAGTTCTTTATTACAGAACCGATTAACAGAGTTGCGATAACGCTTAGAGAATAACTTAATCCAAATCCAACATTAGTAGATCTATATCCATTAAACAGTGCATACGAAGTATCACTTTTCTTATCTATATTGTAATCAAATTTTATATTCGGAGAAATAATATTTAACCAAGTTCTAATATTGAATAATACGGTATTCCCCTCAGATTCATCTCGAATTAAAGAATTGTCAATTATTTCATCTTTGTAAAAATCAATAAACTGAATAAGATTTTCGCCATTTTTACCAATTTTATTTTTTCTTACAGAATTATTATATATAGGCAAATTTATAGATGGACCAAATCTGTTTGCTGAGATATAAATAATTTCAGGAAAAATAAGTTTATCGTTAGGAATTAAACATTTATCATCATCACAAAATTCAATGGTATTTTCAGCATCATCAATTCGGATATCAAATTTTATATTTTCTTCTTGATATGGGTTTTTCAAATCTCTCATTGAGCCGTGATTTTCCAAAAGCACATTATCTTTTTCATAATATGCTTTTTCTAACATCAGTAGAGCCTGAATTATCGAACTTTTTCCTGAGCTATTTAATCCAGTCAATAAGGTTAAATTTCCAAATTCAATGTAGTTTTCTAATAATGATTTAAAACCAGAAATGTTTATACTTTTTACCATTTTATATGTTTATTTACAAGTTCATTAATCCTTTCATATCTAGTTTTAACACTACTCGACTTCTGACTGTCTCTTGATATAACAATAATAAAATTATTATCATTTAATAATTCAATATAGTCATTCATAAATCCTTTCCTATTAGATAATAATTTTTCATATTCATATTCATTTAAGTTAGAAAGAGTATTACACCAAACCTCAAAAAGTCCCTTATTTATAGGAGTTCTTTGTTTATTATTATAGCTTTTTCTAAATGAATGTTTTCCAAAAAGTTTGAAAGACCTTATCATTGCCGTATTAAACTTGTTTTTTAAATCATTCAAATTATGATTTATCTCATTTGATTCTACAGATTCTTTAAATTTGATATCCGCTTTGCTTAAAGGTCGCTTGTTGTTATATACATTTATTATTCTCATTGTATCAGATAAAAATTCATCCATATCATTATTTTTAGGATAGGAATCATAGCTTCTGACCATAAAAGCCAAAGCTCTTAGTATAATTTCTCTATCCATCATTCTTCCTGATTTGATAGAATTATCTGTAGCTTTTAGAAATTCATTGCTTTTAGATAAATCTAATAAGAATTCTGTACTTGCTCCGATGTATAAAGCGTGTCTTATTTCTTGAGAAGTTAAGGGTTCTCCACCTGTATTAATTCTTTTAAATATATTTCTTTTCACCTCTTCTGGTGTACCAGGATTAATGATTGTAAAAGTAAACTCAGTCTCTAAAATTCTATTGTAAATATGAATAGGTAAAGACTTAAAATTAGAACCATTGAATTTCTCTCCCCAAAATTCTAAATTTTTTAATCTAAATCCATTTCCCTTTTCTTCTAGCTTCAAAGTATCCAAATATTCTTTCCCCAATACAAAATCTCTGATAGTACTCAACCGTTGTAGTCCATCTACTACATAAAATACATTATTTTCATCTGCAGAAACATAAAACATAGGTAATGGAATTTTCAAAATAAGAGATTCTATAAGCCTTGATTTTTTATCTTCATTCCACACCTCATTTCTTTGAAAATCTGGATTTAAAATCAATGTCTTTTGTTCCAGTCGTCTCAAACAAGCCTCCATTGTAAAAGTTTTAGTGTCAATGGATATTTTTTCAGGATCAAATGGCTGAATTTCTTCAATTTCTCCACTTTCAACGCCGTCAGATGAATCAAATTCGTCTACTTTCTGTTTTATTGTATCTTGTACCATTTTTAGTGTATTAATAATAAGTTAAAAATAACTAATAAAAGTATTTTTATTAGTTGAACCACATTGAAATATTTTGTTAGCAAAAGTACAAATTTCCTCTATCAAATCCACATTCATTCAGAAATGGAAAAATTTATTCCCTAAAAATTAAATTTACTAACCAATGGAATTTAACAATTGTAATTAAGTTATTCTTTCTTAAACCAATTAATATACACAACACCTCAAAACTTGATGTTGCTCCATTGAATCATTTTACTTGGTTTAAAGTTGCTTTAAACCCGTTTCAAAATCCCTTTAATACAAGGAATTTTGCCAATCAAAACAAGGCTTTTACTTCTTCCAATAGCTGTATCTGTTGTTGTACGGAGGCGGTTGGGGGGAGTTTTCGTTTGGCGGCGATGCCCTCGTCCAGAACTTTGATGGTGGCTTTGTTGGCTTCTGAACCTTTATCGGAATACGGAGCCGCCGCTCTGAAAGATTTGGCAATGATTTCTACCAAAGCCCTATCGTCTAAGCTCATTGCCCATAAGTAGCCCTTGCGGAAAATTTCAGCTTGTTTCGGGTTGTCCTTTTCTATGAACGGATAATAAATAATGTACGGAAGCACTTTCGGTAAATATTTCTCCATTTTGTTGTCCACGATTACGGAAAATACCCAAACCAATTGGTCTGAAGTGAAATTTTCGGGAGCGGATTTTAATAAGAAGTTTTTAGCTCGTGTAGCGTCTATTTTGCCGATGCCGTTGAGTGCTGCATTTTGTATGGCTGCCGAATGTACGCCCAAAGCGTTTTCGAAAACAGGTAAATATTTTCGGTTTTGGGTCGCTGCCAAAGTCCACATTGCTGCCGATTTTACCAAATTTTTAGGGTCGGTTTTGGCAATTTTTTCTATCTCGGCAAATTCTTTTTTGCTTAATTTCTGACCTGCCAAAGCATTCAAGGCTTTAATTCGAACTTGATAGAAAGGGTCTTTTATCGCTTTCATTAGCAATGGATTATCCTGATTTTCTTCCGCAAATTCTACTGCTTGCCATCTGCTTTTGAAATCTTTGGCGTGTTGGTACTGATAGGCGTATTCAGCAGGGGTTTTGTACGATGCTTCCACCCAAATAAGAACACCTCTCGGATTGACATTCACCAAATTAGGGTTTTTCTTCGCCGAGAAATAAAATTCGTTTTCCTTTTGAGCTTTTACCCAAACTTGGTGTCGGTGGTAAGTTCCGTTTTCATAAATATCCACTTCCAAAGGAAACTCAAAAAGCACATCTTCTTCCTGATTTTGAATAATTTTCAAATGAATTTTTTGCGTTTTTGCATCGTAATTTTTTTCCACAGCTACGAAGGGATGCCCGTGAGAGAAAAACCACTGATTGAAAAACCAATTGAGGTCTTTTCCACTGACTTTTTCAAAGGAAAGTCTTAGCTGATGGGCTTCTCCTGTGCCGAATTCATAAGTTTTCAAAAAATCTGTAATCCCTTGAAAAAAAGCCTCATCGCCCAAATAATCACGAAGCATATGCAAAATTGCACCGCCTTTGTTGTACGATACCAAATCGAACATATCGTCCTTGTCGTTGTAGCCAAAACGCACCAAATTTTTCAGAAAATCCGTTGAGCGGTGGCGGTATTGTCCCACTTTATTGTTGAGGTGATAGTCGGCGGCATCTTTTCCGTATTTGTATTCGTACCACAGATACTCGGAATAATTGGCAAAAGATTCATTGATGGTAAGGTTTGCCCAACTTTCGGTGGTTACCAAATCGCCAAACCAATGATGCCCCATTTCGTGAGCGATAATGGCTTCCCAATAGTTTTCGTCTGCCAAAACTTCGCTCGGCTGATGAGCAGACTCGGCGTGGCTTACCGCTGTGGTATTTTCCATTGCCCCCGCCACAAAATCGCGAACTACCATTTGTGCGTATTTCTGCCAAGGGAAATCATATCCGAATTTTTTAGAGTAAAACTCCATCATTTCCGCTGTATGCCCAAAGATTTTTTTTGCCACCGATTCGTATTCTTTTTCCACATAATAATCCACGGGAATAGTGCCTCGCCACGGGGTGTCTTTCACTACGGCGAAATCGCCCACACCCATAAAGAAGAGATACGGAGCGTGAGGTTTATCCATTACCCAATGGTCTGTGCGTAGGTGATTGGCTTCTTTTACGGAAGATTTTAAAATCCCGTTGGACAGGGTTACGAATTTATCGGGAACAGTCATATAAATTTCCTGCGTGGTTTTTTGGTTGGGCTTATCGATAGTGGGAAACCAGCACGATGAAGATTCGGTTTCGCCCTGCGTCCAAATTTGGGTAGGCACATCAGGAATTTCTCCTTTCGGATTGATGAAATACAAGCCTTTGGCATCACTTCTTGCCCCCTCTTTTTCAATGACTTTTTCAGGCTGTGCCGTATAGCGAATGTACACGGTGTAGTTTTCGTTTTTCTGATAGATTTTATCCAATTTTATTTTCAGAAAATCCTTTTCATAGGCATATTTTAGCGGTTGGTCATTGAGTTTTACCTCGTGGATGAGCATTGATTTGGCATCTAAAATTAGGCTATCGGTGGCATAAAAATAAGGCGAAGCCGTGAGCCATTCCTCACCATTTAGGGTTTGATTCTCAAAGTTAAAGCCTACTTTCAGTTTGGTGTGTTGGAGTTTGGTTTTCATTTCGGGAGTTGCTCGGTGAAGAGTTCTCCCCGAAGTATCGGTTTGGGCGTAAAGGCAAGTCCCTCCCCATAAAGCAATAGCAAAAAGTATGTATTTCATATTATTCTTTTTTGGTGCAAAAATACAAGGTTTTTTGAAGTGGGATACGATTTTTGGATTTAAAATTACTGAGATAAGAGTCTTCGAGTTCGCTCAGACTGACAGGAAATTTTTCTTGTTGAGCAGGGAAGAAGTGTTTGTACCTATTATAGTTATGCTAAATCTTAAAAATATTTGGTTTTGTGTGAATTGTTTAAAAAGAAAAACGCTCCTTGGTAAGGGTGTTTTGTGTATCTTTTGGTTATGGCTATATCCTGTCTCTATCGTTTCTCTATCTCTTTTGTAGTTTGAAAAATTTATAGCTGGACTTCTTTTTCAGTTAGATTGTCAGGGTTATCAGTAGCACGGACGATAATTTTATCGCCTGAAAGATTAGGATTGTTGACCGTTGCGGTGTAAATCCATTCCAAGCCATTGTCAATAGCATTTCCTTTTTCGACTAATGTTCCTTCGGAATTTTGAATTTCAACGGTTACTGCTTTTACTGCAAAATCATCATAGGCCTTGATTTTGATAAGGTCGCCCACTTGCCCTGTATATGCTGAAAGGTCAATTTGTTCAATTTTTGGGGCGTTCATCAGGTCGGCAACAGCGATGTTATAGCTATTTAAGCCTTCTTTTTTGGCGGCTGCCTCATCATACATTTGTTTGGTAGTAGGGTTTTGCAATGCTCCTTTGGCGTAAATGACCGCTTTTTGGAATTTTTGATGATGCTCTTTTTGTTTGTCTGAAAATTCTGCTTTGCGTTTGGGAGCTTTGGAAACAATGGTTTTCCCGTTTCGTTGGGAGAAGACTAAAATATCTCCCACTTTTCCACTTAAGCCGTGGGTTACGATGTTGTTCTTTGACTGTGCCATTTTATTTTTTTTGATTGATGAATTCTTTTGTTGTAAGGTGTTCTCCGAAATGGTGAACAATTTCATTGAGGACATACTCTTGTTGCATCTTGTTAAAAGCCGAAGTAGCATCGGAAATTATAAAAGTATTGTAACTCTTTTCGTGAGCATCACGCAGGGTGCTTTCTACACAAACTTGAGTGGCGTACCCCACCAAATAGACATTCTCTATATTATTATTTCGTAGATAAATATCTAAATTAGAACCTGTAAAACCACTGGCTCCCACTCTGCCTGTTACTATAAATTCGCCCTCAATAGGCTTTACGCTTTCGTAAAATTGCGAACCAAAACCTTCTTTTAGAAATGTTCCTGCTTTGGGAATGGCTTTTCTAAGTCCGCTTTTTCCGTTGGCAAGTTCGGGATAGCCTTTATCGAATCGCAATCCGCAATGAATAAGAGGAATATTATTTTTTCGGGCGAAATCAACTATTTTTTCAATGTTTTGAATGGATTTTAGCATCATTGTTTCATCTTGAATCAATAATTTACGGAGTTTCCCGTCTTTATGCATCCATTCGTTTTGAGTTTCGATAAGTACGATGGCTGATTTTCCCTGTACTTGGGCTTGTAACAAATTTACCATTAGAAAAATCATTAGTGTTAAAGTTATTCTTTTCATTTTCAATTGTTTTTAATTATTTTTCAATTCTCCAATTATCGTGTAACCATTTTTCGGTAATGCATTTTTGCTTGTGATTGTCCCAAAATATATCGCGTTCAAAAGTAATAATAGTGCCATCTGAACCAACGATTACCCAAGCGTAGTCATTGTGTGAAGGACGAAAACATTTGTATTTCATTCCATTGATTGACAATGATTTCCCATTTACAATGATTTCTTCATTATGCGGTTCTATCCAAAGATTTTCCACCGAATGAAATTGATATTCTTTGGGGATTTCAATGCTTTTTTGAAAGGCCTCCAAATACGGTTTAGCCTGTTCCAAACTGATTTTCTGTGCGTTTGCTTGATTAAAAAATGTGCTCATAATCGTCAAAATTAAAATTAGATACTTCATTTTCTTATGGTATTAAATTGTTTAAAAATAACCTCAATTGTAAATTATTTATAAATACAAAATAAGTGCTTTATTTTTAAATAAACAACAATTATTAAAAATTATTTACAATTTTGTTTTATTAAATCTTATATATCAATAATTTAAGTATTTTTGTAAAATAATAAATTTGTAAAATACTTTCAAACAAAGTACATTTGCAACATCTTATGTTAAGAATTTCTACAAATGAAAGAGAATAAAGACCTTGGTTTTGATTACGATTTTTTAGAAAAATTGGTGGTAGGCATCGGTGAAGTATCACAAATTACAGGTATTCCTACCCGACAAATCCGCTATTGGGAAGATAAAGGCATCATCAAAAGTCTGACCGAAGAGGAGGGTAAAAACCGCCGCTATGATTACAAAAACATCAAAAAAATGCTCCTCATCAAGGAACTTTTAGACGAAGGCTACACTCTTGATGCCTCGGCTGAAAAAGTTAAAAAACGAATGGAAATGATTAGCGAAACTTTCGGGAAGTTGAGGAAATAAAATAGAAAACACAATAAAAATCTATATATCAATAGATTGTTATACACATATAAATATTGTATTAAAATTCAATTTATAAACTAAATGAATCAAGAACACAAAATAATTAGCAGAAGATTTAAAGATATTTTTAACACAAATGTAAGGTATGAAATCCCTTTCTTTCAAAGAGGATATGCTTGGGAGAAAAAACAATGGGATAAACTTTGGAGTGATATTTATGAAGAAATAATTCCTGCGTTAGATGACAACAATTTTGAAAATGAAGAACATTTTTTTGGACCTGTTGTGGTATTAGAAAAAGCCAATGCTCCCCATCCGAATTTGAAGCGATATTTAATTATTGATGGTCAGCAAAGAATTACAACTGTTTATTTACTTTTAGGATTAATAAAAAAATCTCTTAATAACTTGTCTCCTCTATCATCAGAGGCTCAAAGTTATTGTGCTGAAATAGATCAACTACTTTCTAATAATATAACAGATATTGACGATTACCTAAAATTAAAGGTTTTCAGTAGCAAGGGAGATCGTTATCCTACTTATAAGACAATTTTCCAAGAAAACCCCAATAGCCCATTCCTGCTTGAAGATCAAAAATTATATTTTCCTGACACCAATAGAATAGATCAATTTGTGAAATTTTACAACAAAAAAAACAAAAAATTTTAGTGTTCAAGAACTTTGGCAGCTTTATCAGATTATTATCAATTCATTGACTATTGTTTGGATTCCATTGGACGAAAAAAAAGACGATGCACAAGCTATTTTTGAGAGTCTAAATGATGCAGGAATGCCACTAACAGCATCCGAACTTTTGTGCAATTATATCTTTAAACCTATATTAAACGACTCGAACAATGAACACGAAAGATTACATAATAACCACTGGTTAGAGTCAAGAAAAAAAGTTGGTGAAGGCAATTTTGAAGATTATTTAATTAATCTTTTTTCCATTGGAGAGAAAAAGAGAATTGGTCAAGGGAGGAGAATGTATGTGCATTTCAAAAATCGAAATAAAAAAATATCTAAGGAAAAAGCCATTTCAACTTTAAACGATATTTTAGAAAATGTTACTTATTATAATAACATTAAACAACCTTTAAAATTCCCGCATTCAAACAATACTGTAAAGGATTTGTTATACAAAATTTCACAAACTAATATGACTTCTATAACACCGTTTTTAATGAGTGTTCTGAAAAGTTTTTCTCTGAACAACCTTACTGAGAAAGATACATTGGAATTATTAGAAGCTACTTATGTCCTTTTAGTAAGAAGTAAAATAGCCAATAGGCGTGTGACTAAATTTGATACTTTTTTTCCTTCGTTGCTCAATGAGGTAATTAACGAGCCAAATAAAGCTCGGGCAATTGAAACAAGATTTCAACAAGAAGGGCTATGGGTTTCTAATCAAGAGTTCGAAGATTCGTTTTTAACAAAAGAATTATATAATCAAAGAGAACTGAACTTTACAAGGCATATTTTGCAAGAAATTGATAAATCGTGTCAGAATTATAACGAATATCCAGATTACTCTACAATCAATACAATAGAGCATATTTTACCCCAAACATTAAATCAACATTGGAAGGATTATTTAGGGAATGATGCTGAAATTCCTACCTTAAAAACAGTTATTAACACAGTAGGAAATTTGCTACTCAATAGTGGTTCTGCAAATAGTACATTTGGTCAGAAACCATTTGAGGAAAAAAGAAAATTATATACTGATGTTTCGGCTTTATCCAGAGAATTGAAAGAACAAAAAATTGATATTTGGAATATTGATGAAATAAATAAGCGTTCAAAGAAACTTGCTCAATACGCTTTATCAGTTTGGAAATGGAAGAATTAAATCGATAATTTGGAATTAGCTATATTTTTTTAACAAAGGCATCATCAAAAGTCTGACCGAAGAGGAGGGTAAAAACCGCCGCTATGATTACAAAAACATCAAAAAAATGCTCCTCATCAAGGAACTTTTAGACGAAGGCTACACTCTTGATGCCTCGGCTGAAAAAGTTAAAAAACGAATGGAAATGATTAGCGAAACTTTCGGGAAGTTGAGGAAATAAAAAATAACAATGTTGTTTGTACAACTACCTGAATATAAATCATATCATTAAAAACGCCCCAGTTAAGGAGCGTTTTTTGTGTCTTTTACTATGTATGTTTTAAGTTTATAGATTACGATGTTGTTCTTTGATTGTGCTATTTTTTTATGATTTTAGTTTTAATAATATGTTTAAGAATTCATTGAATAAAAATTGCTTTTCACTGAGTTTTCCAAAAAAACGCTTGTCAAACTCTTCCACTTCAAAAATTGCTTTTTTAATGGAGTCCATACCTTTATTTGTAATTTCTACTACCTTAGCTCGTGTGTCGGTTTTGTGTTCTTTTCGTATTATGAAAGTTTTCTTTTCTAAATTTCTAACGATTTGAGATGTCGTCATTGGGTCAATCTGTGTAAAATTTGACAATGAAATCTGTGTAACTTCTTCCTTTTTCAAAGAAAACCAGTAAATACTTGCCAAAATCATAAATTGAGGATGTGTTAAACCGAAAGGTTGTAATATTTTCTTAATTTCTCTTTGCCACAAATTCGTTACTTGTAAAAGCAAAAGACCAGAACTGACTTCGGGTGTCAATTGAAATATATTATTCATTTTCTGACTACAAGGTTATAATTGTTTAGCGTGTTTGATTTGATTTTCAATATCTTTTGGAAGATTTTTTACAATATCATTGGCTACAAGTTTTATCCAAAGTCTTGATAACAATCCTTTTACGCTCATTGTTATGGTGATTTTTAGTCCATCGGGAGTTTCTTCGTACAAATGTTCCCCGTACATTTTTGCCAGAGGAAATCGGGTTAAGTCCGTGAATTTCCTAAAGGGTTCTAATTCCACAATTTCCATTTTCACTTTGGGAGCTTTTTTAGGTTTTAGGATGAAGAAACTCCCCACTTTCAATTCGCCCAATAATTTTGAGTATTCTATGGAAGTCTTCCAGCGATTCCAATTATCAATATCTGTAAACAATTGCCAGATTTGCTCTTTTGTAATTTCTTGGGTAACTACCGAATACGATTTTGTCCACATAATTTATGTTAGTTAAAATTCGGGACAAAGATAATAATAAATGTGTATATAATAAGTATACTTATAATGATATTTTTCTTTAAGAAGTCAATAAAACTGATGCCATTATCTTAGATTTAAAATTAAATTTATGGTCAAAACTATTAAAAGCAGAAGAAATTGATGATAATTATTTGATTTTCAAAACTAAAAATTTACCACTTAATCCGTGGGTTACGATGTTGTTCTTTGATTGTGTGATTTTTTGATTTTAAGATATTAGTAAGAGCGTAATTCATCATCAAAAAATCCTCTTCAAAACCTAATTTTAGGTAAAGATTTCTGCCCATTGGGGAAGATTGTAAAGTTATTATTTTAGACTGATTTTCAATAGATTGATTAATGATTTGACACATAATTTCTTCAGCAAAACCTAATTTTCTAAACTCAGGAAGTACCCCCAACGAATGAACGCCCATTATATTTTCGGTTTGATGAAGAACTAAAGTTCCAATTGTATTTTCTTGATAATAAAGCAAATAAAATTCAATTTCTGATTTTGATTTATAGACACTTTCAGCGGAAATATGATAACCAAAACATTTGCTAAATACATCTGACCAAATTTCCGATTGTTCTTTTATTTCTATCTTTTTTAATTGTAATTTATTGTTTGCCAGTATTTTTTCGGTTAAAGCCAATGACATTCCGTATTGTTCTGATTTTTTCACAAATCCGAATGATTGTAGTTTTTCATCTTCGTTTTGGAAACCATCGTTTGCAAAGTAGCTAAATGTCAAAGGTTCAATACTTTGAAAGGAAGTAGATTGAATTTCTTTAAGAATTTCATTTGTCAATATATTTGGATATTGGTTCAGCCAAATTCTGTTAGGATATTCTGAATTCGCAACTTTCGCCACCGAAATTGTATCAAATTGATGGTATTCTCCTGCACAATCACTCATAGTTTTCCAAAGAGAAAAGAGATTCTGAGTGTTTTGAAGTATTTTTTTCATTTCGAGTAAATTAAAAGAATTCCTACAATCATTACCACCACGCCTATACTTTTTTTCAAGGTAATGGGGTCAGCAGGTAGATTGAGCCAACCAAAATGCCCTGCGATAACCGAGAAAACCAATTGTCCACAAAGTCCCAATACGATAACTTTGGTAATGCCTATTTTAGGAATCGTAATAAAGTAAAGCATCAGTCCTGCAATGCTGAAAAATCCACCTGCCAACCACAAATACCAAGGAATTTCCCTAAAACTTTCTTTGTTGGGAAGGTCTTTTGTAAACAGCAGTAAAACAAATAGTAACGAAAATATTACCGAACTTATTGCAGAAATGAAAGTAGTAAAAATCGGTTTTTTGAGCAGAACCGTCAGTTGAGAATTAAATGCCGCTTGAATTGCTAAGCAAACACCCCCCATAAAAGCCAGTATAAATAGTAATTTTGTATTCATACGGCAAAATTAGAGCATTTTGAAATTACAACTCTTTACATATGTTGATTGGCAGAGAATTTTTTAATTCTTTACGAATGCGACTCAATTGTGTCGGAGTGATTCCTAAATGTAATGCTATGTTTTTCAGTGAAATATGGTTTTCTATATTTAGATGTTGTTCTAATAATTTTAGGTATCTTTCAGAGGCTTCCTGCATTACAATAGCGATTTCTCGTTTTTCCTTATCAATTACCCAATTTTTTTCCAGATAAGCAATGTAGAAATTTTTAAAATCTGAGTTTTCATCTATTAACTTCCTATATTTTTGATAGTCAATGCAAATAATTACCGAATCTTCAACGGCTTGAAGTTCAAACTGAGAAGGTTTTTGTAATATTGATGAGACTAAAGACCCAGCAAAATCATTTTCAAGGAATATATTTTTGTTGTATAAACTTCCTTTTCCATCTATAAAATAAGCGATTACCGCCCCTTGACAAATGAAATATTTGTATTTGGCTATTTTGCCAAAAGGTAAAAGCAATTCTCCAGATTTAATTTCTTCAAAATGAATGATTTTCAGCAACAAATCGAAGGTTTCATTGCAGATTGGGTAGTAGGATTGTACTTTTTTAAAAAATTGTTGTATATAATTTTGTTTTTCGTACATAATGGACTGAGAATATCTAAAAATTTTAACAAAGGTAAAAACTTTGTATCTTTGCGTCAAGTATATATCCCTCAAAAACGCTCCTTAATTGGGGCGTTTTTCGTTGTATGTTTTTAAATTCATCCGTGGGTTACGATGTTGTTTTTTGATTGTGCTTTTTTATGATTTTAGTTTTACAATTTAATTCTTTCTTTTTCCGTATATTCCTCAAATACAAGCCTATTTCCAGATAAATCATTAGCGGAATAAGTCCGAAAGTTTCGGAAAGCCTCTTACATTTTTATTCCTTAATTCCTTGCTCCACCAAATACGAGGTCAATTATCAATTAACTTCTCTCAGTCGGAGAAGTCCTCGTGTCATAATTCTCAATTAAAACCTATTTTCCTATACAAAACTTCGAGAATATATTTCCGAGTAGCTCATCGTTAGACACTTGTCCTGTAATCTCACCGAAATGGTACAAGGCTTGACGAATGTCTATCGCCATCAAATCGGCTGAAAGGTGGGTGTCGAGTCCGTACTGTACTTTTTGGATTTCTTCCAAGGCTTTAATTAGCGAATCGTAATGACGGGTATTGGTTACGATGGTTTCGTTGTTGCGAAGAGCTCCGGTATTTACCAAATTGAGCAATTGCTCTTTTAGAGTTTCTACACCAATTTTTTCTTTAGCCGAAATGAATAGTAAATTATCTATCTGTTTCTTGAGATCTTCAATTTGTGAAGCATCCAATAAATCTGCTTTGTTAATAATCACCAATAATGATTTTTGTGGGTATTGATTTTTAACCCTTTCAATTTCTTCAATATACTGAGAACTTGAAACTTGAAACTTGGAACTTTCTAACAAATATAACACCACTTGTGCTTGGTCAATTTTTTCAAAAGTCTTCTGAATTCCAATGTTTTCGACTACATCTTTGGTTTCTCTAATTCCAGCTGTATCGATAAATCGGAAGCCTATACCGTTGATGACTAATTCGTCTTCGATGGTATCTCGAGTGGTTCCAGCAATATCTGATACGATGGCTCTTTCCTCGTTAAGTAATGCATTGAGCAAGGTCGATTTCCCTACATTGGGTTCGCCCACAATGGCTACAGGAATTCCGTTTTTAATCACATTTCCAACTGCAAACGAATCAATCAATCGCTTGATTACAAACTGTATACGTTCTAATAATTTTCTAAATTCCGTACGGTCGGCAAATTCCACATCTTCTTCCGAAAAGTCCAATTCCAGTTCGATGAGTGAGGCAAAATTGAGCAATTGTTCGCGTAAGTTGGCAATCTCGTTGCTAAATCCGCCACGCATTTGTTGCATTGCCAATTGATGTGAGGCTTCGTTGTCTGAAGCAATCAAATCGGCAACAGCTTCGGCTTGCGACAAGTCCATTTTTCCGTTGAGAAACGAACGCATGGTAAATTCACCGGCAGTAGCCATTCGCACGCCATTGCGAAGCAACAACTGAATAATTTGCTGTTGGATAAACACCGAACCGTGGCACGAAATCTCTACGGTAGGTTCGCCAGTATAGGAATTGGTTCCTTTGAAAAGCGAGACCAACACCTGATCGATGATTTTTTCGCCGTCTTTGATGTATCCCAAATGTAGGGTATGCGTTTTCTGTTTGCGTAAGTCTTTGTTTTTAACAGAATGAAACACAGTGGCTACTTGCTCAACAGCCTCTGGTCCCGAAACGCGTATAATGGCAACAGCACCAGCCCCCGAAGGTGTTGCCAGTGCTACTATAGTATCTTGTAATATCATAATTTTTCTAAATTAACCACATCGTCAAAAAGATTTTTTACAAAAGAGAATCAAAGAATTTATAGTTAGCAGAGACGCTCCACTTGAAAAAAACATAGAATGTGACGACTAAAAAGTGAAACTCAATTAAAACAATCACTCTCCCCTTTCTACAATAATTTCATCAAAAATCACTTTGTCTGTATGATTGATTACTTTGAAAGTCATAGGTTCTAATTTAGCATTTTTACCTTCGATGATATAGAGTTTTCCACCTTCGTAAGGAATGTTGCTGTTTTTAAAATCTATATCTCCCAAGGTGAGGAATGTATTGATTTCTTCTTTAGAAAGTTGACTAAATTCGTAGTGTGCTTTATCGCTCACAATATAGGGTTTTGAACGCAAATCCTTCAAAACGCGACAATTGGGTAAATAACAAAATTTGGTATCTTTTGCGTCTAAAAAGTAATATACTGCAAAACTACCAATCAACAGTCCTAATAGGTAGTAGGCTAATCGTTGTGAAAATTTCATGTGTTTGTTTTATTTATATTATTCTTCCAATAAATCAGGTCTTCTGTTTTTGGTATGCTGATATGCCATATCTTCACGCCATTTTTCGATTTCAGGAAAATTGCCACTCAACAAAATATCAGGTACTTTCCAACCTTTGTATTCGGCTGGTCTTGTGTAAATCGGCGGTGCCAACAAATTGTCCTGAAAACTATCGGTCAATGCCGAAGTCTCATTGGAAAGCACTCCAGGAATCAATCGAATGATGGCATCACAAAGTACTGCTGCTCCCAATTCTCCTCCCGAAAGCACATAATCTCCTATCGAAATTTCTCTGGTGATAAAATGGTCGCGTACTCGCTGATCGACTCCTTTGTAATGTCCGCAAAGTATGATGATATTCCCCAAAAGTGACAATCCGTTTGCCATAGACTGATTAAGAGTCTCACCGTCTGGGGTCATATAAATGACCTCATCATAATGGCGTTCGCTTTTCAATTGTGAAATACATCTATCGATTGGTTCGATACTCATCACCATACCAGCTCCTCCACCGAATTGATAGTCATCTACATTTTTGTGTTTGTTGGTACTATAGTCTCGTAAATTGTGAAAATGCACTTCGACCAAACCTTTGGCAATGGCTCTTTTCAAAATCGAAGCCTCAAACGGACTTTTGATTAATTCGGGTAAAACGGTGATGATATCTATACGCATATTGAATGTTTTGTTGCAAAAATACGATTATAATTTAGTAAAAATAATTGGAATTTTCAAACTCTAATTTGAGCTGAATATATTTAGGTTTCTCTTTATTTGACGATGTATTGAGATTTGAAATCTGAATGCCAATCAATCGGACAGAGTCTTTTAATTTTTCCTGATCCAACAAAGAAATGGCTTCTTTTAAAATGATTTTAGCATCGTCTATATAATAAGCAAATGTTTTACTTCGAGTTTGTAAGGTAAAATCACTGTATTTAATTTTTAAAGTCAGTGTTTTTCCTTTTACATTTTTTTTATGTAATCGCAGCGTGAGTTCATTCGCAATGTGTTCTAATTTTTCTTCTAAATGCAACACCGAACTAAGATTGACTGCAAAGGTTCGTTCTGCTCCAATCGATTTGGGAATGTGTACATTTCTTACAGGACTATTGTGAATCCCTCGAGCTATTTGATAAAAATGCAATCCCATATTTCCAAAATGTTTTGAAAGAAAGTCAAGAGATTTTGTGCGTAAATCAGCTCCAGTAAAAATTCCCAATTGATACATTTTTTGCGTGGTTTTCTTCCCTATTCCATACATTTTTCGCACGTCGAGTTGAGCTAAAAATTCATCAATTTCTTCGGGCAAAATCGTTTTTTGTCCATTGGGTTTGTTGTAATCACTGGCTATTTTTGCCAAAAATTTATTGACAGAAATCCCAGCTGATGCCGTCAATTGGGTAGTAGCAAAAATTTCCTCACGTATCAATCGAGCGATTTTGGATGCACTGGAAATATTTATTTTATTTTCCGTAACATCGAGATAAGCTTCGTCCAAAGAAAGGGGTTCAACCCAATCGGTATATTTGTAAAAAATTTGTCGAATCTGTCGCGATATTGCCGTATAACGTTCAAATCTCAAAGGTTGAAAAATCAATTCAGGACAACGTTTTTTGGCAATTTTACCGCTCAATGCACTGTGTACACCATACTTTCGAGCTTCGTAACTTGCCGCCGAAACCACTCCTCTCTCCTCTCCTCCTCCTACCGCAATAGGCTTTCCTCTCAACTCTGGAAAATCGAGTTGCTCTACAGAAGCATAAAAGGCGTCCATGTCTATATGAATGATTTTTCGCATGGAAAAATGGATTATTCTACTTTGATTTTCTTTGATTTTGGTGGAAAAAAGAACTTCATTGGATAGGTTTTGAAATAATTCCAAACCGATCTAAACATTGGAATCAATTCCCACAACGACAATTCTCTCGATTTAAACGCCAAATAGATTGACAATAAAAAACTCACGATAAAGTTCATAAATCCTATCACGGTCAGTCCTATAAAAGACCAAATCCAGGTAGAAAGTGTCAAATCAAAATTAGCTCCATAAGCTCCTAAAGCGATGTTTCCACTGGCAAATGTGATGTGTCGAATGTCTAAATCCAATCCCAAGAAATGTCCAACAGAATAGGTACTCCCCATGAAGACACCAAACCAAAAGTTAGACACAATTCCCGGCCATTTTTTCTCAATAAAAGAAGCGATTTTGTTGGTTTTTTCTTTTCCAAACATCAATTTTAACTTCGGATGTTCTTTGATTCGATACACAATTTGATTGTGCAAATTTTTGTTGGAAACATTTCCAGAAATAATCCCCGACAAAAACAAAAATACTCCTGCTATCGAGGCGTGGAATATCGCAGGCGATTCGATTGGGTCAACATCCTTGAGCAAAGTTACCCATTTGGTATCAACAATATTGATATTCGTAGCCATATCTATCCCCCATACAATCAACAAAGCTACGGGAAATGCCATGATGATATTTCCGATAAAGGCAATGAATTGCGAACGCGTGAGTTTTGCAAACAATTCGGCAAAAGCGGTGTAGCGATCTTCTGCGTTGTTTTTGTTTTTATAACCTTCTTCGATAGATTTTGTAATGGTAGATGCCGTCATAGCTGGCTGTTTGGTTGCCAATGTATAACCCAATAAATAAATGAGTATGAACCCCATAGAATAGTTCATACTGTACCAAAAAGCGTTTCCAAAATCTGAACTTGCCAATTTTGACACCAAAATTTTCAACACACACAAAAACCCTACGATAAAACCACCTCCCAAGGCAGCTTTAAACATTTTCATGTATTCCGATGCACTTTCGGTGATGTAATGTTCGCCTGTTTTTGCGGTGTAATTGGTAATCTGAAACGATACATTCCCGATACTTTCTTTGATCAATGAAGACACATCGTTTTTCATACAGTTAAACTCAATGAGTTTCAAGCACAATTTGATGGTATTGCGCATTTTGTCTCCTTCGCTATTGACAATCAAGAATGAAAGCATCAATTCAAAGCGGTACAATTGTTGTTTCAAACGCAACAAAGCTTGATTTACACGCAAAGTGATACCATATTTCTGTTTATTGTTAAACGCTTGATTAATAAATTCAAAACACTGTCCCAATAAAATTTGTAGTTGTTTCAAATGCTGGTCGTTGTGAACCAAATATTTCAATTCGCCATTACGCATCAATTTTTCTATCAATAAAAATTCGCGTTCCAAGCCCAAAAACGGATTTTCCAAATGTGTATATTCGGGTACCATTTTCACAATATTGCTTTCCATCGAGCGACCACTCATACGCTGTGAGAGCAATCCTGCGGTAAACAATATTTCTGAAACGACTCCTTGATAATATTTTTCACGTTCGTACATATTGGAAATACTGAGAATTTCTGTCAATTCATAGATTTCTTCGTACGGTATTTTCTGAATCCACAGATAGTCGGTTTGCTTGTAAAACACTTGGTTTAGTACATATTCCATCGAGTCTTTCTCTGGCTGATACGGCAAAACCTTGTTCCACAAACGCTTCTGAACCTCGTACAAAAAGTCAGATTCTTGCAAAATTTCTACATCAGACATCATACGGCTAAACTTTCGTTTGCTCAATATCTGCGACATATAATAGTACAAAAATTTGCGATGTTCATCAAATTCAATCAAGTGATCGATGAGTTCGCGTATGCTAAATCGCTGAATCTGTTTAGGTTTATCTGGACGGAAATAATCAACAATTTCATAGAACAATTGCAACTGTTCCAATTGTTCTACTTTCGTAGATTCTTCTATTGCCGTTTGAAATATGCTGTCTAAACTTTTATTTTGAGGTATATTCTTTTTCAAATTCATACAATTGCTGTAACTTTATCCCATTAAAATTCTCCTTTATGATAGAAATCGAAAGAAAATTTAGCCTCAAAAATACTAATTTTTTGGCAAGTGCCACAAAATCTTATAAAATAACTCAAGGATATCTCAATTCTTTGCCCGAACGCACCGTGAGAATTCGCACAAAAGGCAATAAAGGATTTATCACTATAAAGGGAAAATCCAACGAAAATCTTACCTCTCGTTTTGAATGGGAAAAAGAAATTCCAGTGGAAGAAGCACTGCAATTATTGGCGTTATGCGAAGATTTCGTCATCGAAAAAACGCGTTATGAAGTTCCCTTTGGAAATCATCTTTGGGAAATCGATGTGTTTCACGGAGCAAACGAAGGTTTGATGATTGCTGAAATAGAACTTGAATCAGAAAACGAACAATTTGACCTGCCCGATTGGGTGGATAACGAAATCACACTCGACAATCGATTTTTCAATGCGTATTTGTCTAATCATCCATATAAAACATGGAAATAATAAAGTCCGAAAAGCATCTATTGCTTTTCGGACAAATAAAAAACTTTAAAATTAACTAAACGAACACCTTTTAAATTTAAAAGACTTATCTTGCTAAAGGAGTGTAAAACGAACCTTCTGTAAGTGTTTTCGTTTCTCCTGATTCTAAATTTTTTACTACCATAGAAAAAGTTCCTTTTATATCCTTATTGGTAACCTCTGTAATAGTAACACTTCCCATCTCCATCGCAAAATGATGATCAACATTTGGTGAGTCCCATTTTACGGAAAACTGAGCCTTTACATGAGAATTCATGTGATCGGTAAAGGTAAATGTACCTGTTTGTCCTTCGTAATATAAAATATGAATTGTTAGACCTTCATACTGATTGCTATCAGTACGACCATTTATCGACAATGAACCACCAGAAAAAGTAGAATGAACAGCGGAAGTAGAATACGGAACACCATCAATATTCATTTTCATTTGATATTTAGTTGGTGTTTCTCCCCCACTCGATTTAGAACAACCAACAAATATAAAGGCTGAAACCAATGCAAAAAATGCTATTTTTTCATATTTTTCATAATCTAATAGTTTTATAATTCATACAAATATAACAAATTATGAAATCATTAAAAACATTTTTCTAATAAAATCATTTAAACCTATTATTTTTTTTACTTTTGTGAATGACTTTTAAGAAATAATACGTCCATAAATAAAAGACCATGTTTACAACAGGAAAAATTGTTTTTGCATTATTGTTTGTCGTTGTTTTTACAACACTAATGATAGTTATGTACAGAAAAGATATGAATTTACATAAAAAATATTACAAAGGTAGTACTCTTGTTTTCATTGCTTTTCTCTTATTTATTGGACTGTTGTTTTTGATAAAATTTTATTTGAAAGAAAAATGAAAATTTTAAAATATATTTTTACTTTATTTCTCCTTACTACTGTGTGTTTGTCAATTTTCATTGCCACTCAAAAAGGAGATTATACTCTCAAACATTCTAAAAAAATAGAGCAAAATAGCCGTTTGATATACTCGTATATTACGGATATTCGTAGCTTTCAACAATGGGGTGCTGATGCTCTGATTTCGCCTACTGTTTCAGAACAATTTATAGGGAAAAATGCGGAACTTACTGCTCAAAATTTTCATTCTATCATAAAAGATGATAATGGCAAAGACCGTATTATTTTTGAAGTAAACAACTATGGTGAAAAAACGCTACACACACTTTCAATTTCCTCATTGCCAAACGATGAAACTATGATTGAAATGGAATCAAAAGGAAATTTGTCATTTCTTGATCGTGTAAAAAGTGTGTTTTACGGAGGTATCTACAATTTAAAAGGAGAAAATTTTGAAAAAAAACTCAACAACATCAACTTTTATGTTGTTCAATCTGTAAAATCATTTGACATAGAAAAACAAAACAATGAATATCTTTCAGATTTCAACTATATTTCTAAATCTTTTGAAAGCAAATTGGACGATTTTTCTGAAAAAATCATTCAAGCAGACAAGGAGTTGAAAAAATCTGCTCAAGATTTGAAACTAAAATACAAAGAAGACGTATTTGTTAGCTTTTACAAAATAGGTACGGAAGAATCATCTGTGTATCAAGTAGAAGTACTTCTTCCAATCCAAGGTGAAGCTATTTTAGCTGAAACTACTGAAAAAATTTCTACTGGAAAGAAATCAGTTTTTTATGCCTTTAAAGCAAAACTAACGGGTGACTATTCGCATTTTTCTTCTGCAAAAAATTATTGTGTAAAAGAAATTGAAAAAATAGGAGGTAGTATCAATTACGACCAAATGAGTTTGTTTAAATTGGTTCGTAGTTTTTCCAATGATTTCCAAAGAGATAAATGGGAAACCATCATCTACTACCCTATCAAGCAAATTCAAAATACTGAAACACAATCGACAACTACAACTACTGCAACGAGCTCATCCAATAACGCGACTGTAGAAATCAAAGAATAAAAAAGTAAAAAACAAGGTTCATCGCCTTGTTTTTTTGTTTATAAACATAAGAATCTTTAATTTTAGCCTCTGAAATAATATTTATCAATATGACTTTTGAAAATACTCGTGCTTTTGCACAATCTTTAGATGCCAAAGATGCCTTGGCAAAATACAAAGACGAATTTGAATTTCCGGTTGTCAACGGTAAAAAAGCCATTTATTTTACAGGAAACTCATTGGGATTGTTGCCCAAAAGAGCCAGAAAATACATCAACGATGTGGTAGAAGATTGGTCAACAATGGCTGTGGAAGGTCATTTTTATGCCGAAAAACCTTGGTGGGATTACCACGAAAGATTTTCAAATCCTTTGTCAAAAATCGTAGGTGCTTTGCCTGAAGAGGTTTCGGTAATGAATACTTTGACGGTAAACCTGCACATGATGATGGTGTCGTTTTATCGTCCTACCGAAAAAAGATTTAAAATCATTTGCGAGGAAAAAGCCTTTCCAAGTGATCAATATTTGTTGCAAACGCAAGTAAAATTTCACGGTTTTGACCCAAAAACTGCCATCGTTGAGGTAAAACGCCGTGAGGGAGAACACAACCTACGCAACGAAGACATCATTGCAAAAATCAAAGAAGTAGGTGATGAATTGGCGTTGGTACTCATCGGAGGAATCAATTATTATACAGGACAAGTGTTGGATATGCCTACAATTACCAAAGCTGGGCACGAAGTGGGAGCGATTGTAGGTTGGGATTTGGCACACGCAGCAGGAAATATCGAAATGTCGTTGCACGATTGGAACATCGACTTTGCTTGTTGGTGTAGCTACAAATACATGAACGCAGGCCAGGGAGTGTTTCTGGGTATTTTATACATCAAAAACACCACAACAATCCAGATATTCCGAGATTTGGTGGATGGTACGGACACAACAAAGAACGCCGTTTCTTAATGGAACCTGATTTTACACCAAACGCAGGAGCATTGGGCTGGCAGAGTTCGTGTACAGGCGTTTTGGCAATGGCACCTTATTTGGCTTCGGTTGAAATTTTTGAAGAAGTAGGTATGAAAGCCTTGGTAGAAAAACGCAATTTGATTACCTCTTACCTTGAGTTCATCATCAACGATATTGCACAACGCACAGGAAGTAATTTGGAAATCATCACACCAAAAAATCAAGAAGAAAGAGGTTCGCAATTGTCGGTAATTTTCCACGGACAAGGAAAACAATTGTTTGAAAACCTGATGAAAAACGGTGTTGTTACCGATTGGAGAGAACCCGCAGTAATTCGCTTTGCCCCAGTGCCGTTATATACTTCGTTTGAGGAAATGTATGACTTTGGGCAGATATTGGAAGCGGCGTTGAAATAATAATTGAACCACATTAGGAACAATAGAAACATAGTATTAAGTGTTAATATAATAGACGCTTACGCTTTTCATAGTAAGCATGGGTTGTAGCATAAAAAAGCTATGTGCTATGTGGTTTAAAAATAATAATAAACAAAACATGACAAAACAACAAAAAATAGAAACATTCGACCCATCACAACCTGGTTTGTCTGATGCAACCATCTACGGATTACCGTTTACAGCAGAAGAAAGTGAAATCATCGTGGTTCCTGTGCCGTGGGAAGTAACTGTGAGTTACGGAGCTGGTGCATCAGAAGGTCCAGAAGCGATTTTCGACGCATCGTTCCAAGTGGATTTATTACACCAACAATTCCCTGATTTGTGGAAATTGGGAATTTATATGGACGAAGCCCCCGAACATTGGAAATTGTTGAGCGACCAATACAAAGCCGATGCACAACCAATTATTCAAGCCTTGGAAGAAGGAAAAGTCATCAAAGAAATCCCAGCGTTGCATAAAAAATTGGAGGAAATCAACCAAGCGACAACCCGACTGCACAACGAAGTAAAAAACCACATTATGGAATGGCAAAAACAAGGGAAATTGGTGATTTTGTTGGGTGGTGATCATTCTACTCCATTAGGATATTACGAGGCATTGGCTACTCAATACAACAATTTTGGAATTTTGCATTTCGATGCCCATATGGATTTGCGTATTGCTTACGAAGGCTTTACTCATTCGCACGCATCGATTATGTACAATGCGATCCAATTGCCACAAATCACAAAATTGGTTCAAGTAGGAATCCGTGATTTTAGTCAGCAAGAAGTAGAGGTTATTCAAGGTACTGACAAAGTAAAAGTTTATACAGACAGTGATTTGAAAGAAAAATTGTTTGAAGGCAAATCGTGGCAAAACCTATGCGATGATATCATAGCACAATTACCACAAGATGTTTGCATTAGCTTTGACATCGACGCATTACAAAGATGGTACTGCCCAAATACAGGAACACCAGTACCAGGAGGACTGTCTTTTGAACAAGCTACTTATTTGATAGACAAATTGGCAAACTCTGGCAAAAACATCATCGGAGTAGATTTAGTAGAAGTTGCCCCAGGAGAAGACGATTGGGACGGAAATGTAGGAGCGAGATTGCTTTTCCATTTGTGCGGAGCTTTCGCAAAAAACAAAGGATTAAATGTAGGTAAAAAAGTTTCATTTTAATCATAAAAAAGACTGTCAAAATTGACAGTCTTTTTTATTCAAAATAAATTTAGGCTCGGTATTTGCAATTCTTTTTACAAAGTAACCCAAAAAAAGGAAAAAAATGATTAAAATTGCAATAAAAATGAGGAGAATGAAAATGATGAAATATGCTACTGTGATTTTACTTATGTTAATCAGTAATTTCACATTTGCACAAGCGTTTAAATCGGGAGAATACTTTAAATTTCAAATATCGTACGGAATTATTGATGCAGGAGTTGCGACGCTTTCGCTCAATGAAACTACATACAACGGAAAAAAAGTATTCCACGCAAAAGGTAATGGATACACCACTGGAATTACCAAAACTTTGTTTAAGGTAAAAGATGATTATCAAAGTTATTTTGATGTAAATACCAATCAACCCTACAGATACATCAGAAATATAGACGAAGGTGGATATACCAAAAACGAAGAAGGATTTTTTCAATACGACAAAAACAATATCTTGGTAAAAGATTATAAACACAAGGCTGAAAACAACCACAAACTGCCTCATAACAAAATTCAAGACATTGTTTCGGCTTTTTATTACCTGAGAAATCATCCAAATATCGACAATTTGAAAAATGGTCAAAGCATTGATATCGATATGTTTTTTGACAGAGAAATCTACAAATTTCGCCTAAAATTGTTGGGTAGCGAAACCATCAAAACAAAATTTGGAAAAACCAAAGCTTTGAAATTTAGACCGTATGTTCAATCTGGACGCGTGTTTAAAGAAGAAGAAAGTTTAACCGTTTGGGTATCAGACGACAGCAACAAAGTACCTTTGAGGATTCAAGCCAGCCTAATGGTAGGTTCTCTCAAAGCAAATTTAGTAGATTACAAAGGATTATCAACCCCTATTAATTTTCATAAATAAAAATGAAACCAGAAATCACAAACACAATTGAAAAATTGGATGAAAAATTCCAATCGATTGACCAAAAATTAGAAACACATTTGCAAGGATTGTTGTGGCAAAAACCCATCACATATTGGGATTATATTCAGACAGATGCCTTGCTAAACCTACAAATCCAACGCTCTACCCTACCCGATGAAATGGTATTTATTATGTATCATCAGGTAAATGAATTGTTGTTTAAAATGATATTGTGGGAAATAGAACAAGTTTGTGAAAAAGAAAATATCGAAATCGCGTTTTTCTCAGATAGAATGTACCGCATTTCGAGATATTTTGATATGTTGACCACTTCGTTTACCGTGATGATGGACGGAATGGATATCGATCAATATTTGAAATTTAGACACACATTGACACCTGCCAGCGGATTTCAAAGTGCTCAATACCGATTGATTGAATTTGCTTCTACCGATTGGATCAATCTGATTGACACTCGTTTTAGAGAAGATATTAGAAAGAGAAAAAACGATATTTCATACGACGAAATCATCGAAAACATGTATTGGCAAGCGGCTGGAAAAGACTACAAAACTGGTAAAAAATCGTACCTGTTAGACGCTTTTGAAAAGAAATACAAAAAACAATTCATCGATTTTATTGAAAAATATGATACCAACAATTTGTGGAGCAAATACAAACAATTGCCAATACAAGACCAACTAAACGAAGAATTGATTAAAGCCATGCGTCATTATGACAAAACGGTAAATATCACTTGGGTAATGGGGCATTTCTACGCAGCAAAAAAATACATTGAAAGCGAAGACGGTCCACAAGAAGCAACAGGTGGTAGCGACTGGAAAAAATACATGTTGCCACAATACCAAAGAAGAATTTTCTTCCCAGAATTGTGGTCAAAAGAAGAATTGGAAAATTGGGGAAAAGATGTTTAACAGATTGGGATTTTTCCTAATAATGATATTTTCGGTAATTTCTTGTAAAAAAGAAGTTGAAACTATCAACGAAATGTATCAAGAAATTGCCGAAGATTCGATTGTTGAAGAGCCGTTGTATGGTTTTCAACTCAAAAACTTCAAAGTCGAGCGAGATACAATCAAGCGAGGCGACAACCTCTCACTTCTTATGGCAAGAAACGGACTCGATGCCACCAATATTCACGAAATTTCCAAAAATATTGGAAACGCTTTTGATATGCGTAAAATGAAAGTGGGCAAAACATTGACCATTTTAAAAGGAAAGGAAGCACCTTACCCCTTGCAATACATTGTGTATCAAGCTAGTCCGCAAACTTACAATATTGTTGATTTTCGCGATAGCATACACGCATATACTACTGAATACGACATCAAACTCAAAACAAAAGTTGTCGCTACACATATCAACGAAAATCTTTACGAAACTATCAAAAACGAAGACATAGACACGGGAGTTGCTATGGTTTTGGCGAAAAAATTTGCATGGACAATCGATTTTTTCAAGTTTGAAAAAGGTGACAAATTTGCTATTTTTCTTACGGAAAAATACCTCAACGACTCTATTTTTGTAGGAATAGAAAAAATAAATGGAGCCTATTTTTACACACAAGGAAAAGCAACTTATGGTTTTCCTTATCAATCCAACGGTGATTTTTCAGTAGAATTTTACGACGAAAATGGCAAGCAAATGCAAACCATGTTTCTCAAAGCACCTTTGAGATATTATCGCATTACTTCAAAATTTTCAGCAAAGAGATTTCACCCTGTACTGAAAGAAAACAGAGCTCATCACGGTACGGATTACGCCGCTCCTACAGGTACACCTATTATGACAACCGCAGATGGAATCGTGATTGAAACAGGTTTTAACAAAGGAAATGGCAATTATGTAAAGGTAAAACACAACGCCACCTATAGCACACAATACTTGCACATGTCGAAAATATTGGTAAAAAAAGGACAACGCGTTTCACAAGGACAAACCATCGGATTGGTCGGAAGTACAGGTTTGGCTACTGGGCCACATGTTTGTTATCGCTTTTGGAAAAACGGCGTACAAGTAAATCCGTTAAAAATCAATTTACCAACTTCTATGTCATTGGAAAGTAGTGAAATACCAGATTTCAAAAAACAAATCACTCCAATAAAAGACTCATTGGATAAAAGGATAAAATTACTGAAATAAAGAAAAAATGATTATTTTTGTTAAAACGATCAAATAAAAAAATGGCACTACTAAAAATAAATCCAACAGAAACAAAAGCTTGGGAAAAACTCAATTATCACTACTTGAAATTGCAATACGATCGCATTCAAGATTTTTTTTCGTATGATGATCAACGAGTAAAAAAAATGCACATTGAGTGGAAAGATATTCTCTTGGATTTTTCAAAAAATAAAATTACCGACCATACATTGAAGCTCCTTTTCGAATTGGCAAATGAAGTAGAATTGAAAAAGGGAATTGAGGCTATGTTTTCGGGCGAAATCATCAATGAAACAGAAAAAAGAGCTGTCGCTCATGTGGCATTGCGTGATTGGAACAATCAATTGCAATTACCTTTTTATCAAGAGGTACAAGAGGCTTTGCAAAAGATAAAAGTATTTACAGAAAATATTTTATCAGGTACAACCAAAGGTTCTACAGGAAAAGCCTTTACAGATGTAGTAAATATTGGAATTGGCGGTTCGGATTTAGGCCCTAAAATGGTAGTGGAAAGTTTGCAAGATTATAAAACGCATCTTCACACTCATTACATTTCCAATATTGATTATGATGCCATAAAGGAAACTTTAGAAAAATTAAATCCAGAAACCACCTTGATTATCATAGTATCTAAATCATTTACAACTTTAGAAACATTGACCAATGCAGATGCAATCAAAAACTGGATTGTAAAGGCAAATCTAAAAACCGAAGACCATTTGATTGCCGTTTCGAGTGCCATAGACAAAGCGGTAGCTTACGGAATTGATGCTGATAACATTTTCCGTATGTGGGATTGGGTTGGCGGAAGATTTTCATTGTGGTCGGCAGTAGGTCTTTCAATAGCTTTGGCTGTAGGCTATGAGCATTTTATCGAATTGTTGAAAGGAGCTCAAGAAATGGACGAACATTTCTTACGCACACCCTTTCAAGAAAATATTCCTGTGATTTTGGGATTGATTGGAATTTGGTATGCCAATTTCTTTGGTTACGAAACCGAAGCAATTGTACCATATAGCAATCGTTTGGCTTCACTTCCTGCCTATTTGCAACAAGTCATTATGGAAAGTAACGGTAAAAACATGTCGAGAGAAGGATATTTAGTTGACTATCAAACCTGTAATATCGTTTGGGGAGAAATCGGAACCAATTCTCAACACGCTTTTTTCCAGTTGTTTCATCAAGGGTCGAAAATCATTCCTACGGATTTTATTGGTTTTATCAACCCATTTACTCCATCCGAAATGCACCATCAATTGATGGCAAATTTCTTTGCCCAAACTGAAGGATTGATGAACGGAAAAACAGGAGCTTATGAAAACACCGACAATACAGATGGTTTGGCAAAATATCGTATTTTTAGAGGCAACAGACCTACTAACACACTTTTGATCAACAAATTGACCCCAAAAAACATCGGAAGTCTTTTGGCATTGTACGAACACAAAACATTTGTTCAAGGCTACATTTGGAATATCTATAGTTTTGATCAATTTGGAGTGGAATACGGAAAGCAATTGGCTCAATCTATCAGCAATGAAATAAAAAATCAAAAGGTAGGACAGCATGATGCCTCTACAAGTTTTCTTTTAGAACATTACTTAAAAAAGCAAAATAGATAAAATAAAAAAGTGCAATGCCCTAATCTAGTATTGCACTTTTTATGTATATGAAAAAAACTATTATTTTAATGTATTAATTTTCTCAATAATATTCATTGCAGATTCTTCTAATTCTGAATAAATACCTTTGAAATACGCTTTTTTATTTCCTTCTACATTCGCATTGATTTTTGAAAGTAAATCATCGTATTTTTCATAGATTTCATTCAACAAAGCTGAAGAATTTTCCGTTGGTTTTCCAGTGTTTGCCATTTCCCACATATATACTGCAGTAGTCAAATCACCTAATACATATCGTACATCTTTCTTTAAGTTTCTTACATTTGCCATTTTGTGCTATTTTAAATATTTGTTGCAAAGTTAGTTTATTTTCCTGAATATCTGACAAAATTTCTTGGAGTTTCGTACAATTCTACTTCCAATTCTAACGATTTGTCTATTCGTTTAGCAATTTTATGATAAATTACATAGGCAATGTGTTCAGCTGTTGGATTTAGATTTTTAAAATCATCTACATCTACATTTAGATTTTTATGATCAAAAGCCTGTTCAACCTCTTCGTAAATAATATCTGCCAAAATTTTCATATCGATTACATAGCCTGTATCCGGATTTACCTCACCTGTGATATGCACAATCAATTCGTAGTTGTGTCCGTGAAAATTGGGATTGTTGCACTTGCCAAAGATTTTTTCATTGGTTGCATCGTCCCAGTTTTTATTGTGCAAACGGTGGGCTGCATTGAAATGTGCTTTTCTACTAACGGTAACTTTCATATCCTTTACAGTTTTGACTCTATGTAATGATAAAATTTTTGAAAAATGATTTTAAACCACTCGGTATAAACCTGCGGATTGGCTTCGATATCGTTTCTTAATTCGATAATGTCCATCCATTTCCAATCGGCAACTTCCTCAGGATTGATTACAGGACTTTGGTTGGAATATCCAATCATCACATGGTCGAATTCGTGTTCGGTGAGTCCATTGTCGAATGGAGCCTTGTAAATAAAACTAAACACTTCTTCCAAAGGCACTTCCATCCCCATTTCTTCCTTCAAACGGCGTTTACCCGCTTGTAGATTGGTTTCGTTTTCTCGTTGATGGCTGCAACAAGTATTTGTCCACAACAAAGGTGAATGGTATTTGTGAGCGGCTCTTTGTTGCAAAAGCACCTCTTTTTTAACGTTGATTACAAAAACCGAAAATGCACGATGTAGCAAAGCTTTCTCATGAGCTTCGATTTTTTCCATCAAACCAATCGGATTGTCGTTGGTATCTACCAATATTACTTTTTCCATAATCTGCCTCCCCTTTCATAATACTCTCCTCCAAGTCTTCGGAGACTTCCTCCGAAGGAGAAAAAAAAAGGAGTGTTTATTTTTTGTTATACTAAAATCTGCGTTATCTGCTAAAATAAAATACACAAAGTTGATTATTTCAAAAATCTGCGTATTTTTTTAATTCGTAATTCTCCCTTGCGTAATAATTAACGCATTTTCATAATTCCCCTTCTGGGGATAGGGAGCTTATTTCCCCAAACCTTCACTTGCTTTCAAAACTGCCTCTTTCAAACCTTGTTTATAAGCAATCATTTTTTCTAACAAGTTAGCATTTTGACTTGCTAATATTTGCACTGCCAACAAACCTGCATTTTTAGCTCCGTTCAACGCTACAGTTGCCACAGGTACACCACCAGGCATTTGCAAAATAGACAATACAGAATCCCAACCGTCGATAGAGTTTGACGATTTTACTGGTACACCAATCACAGGTAGTGGACTCATAGAAGCCACCATTCCTGGCAAATGTGCAGCTCCTCCTGCTCCGGCAATAATTACATTGATTCCGTTTTTGTGCGCATTGGTAGAAAAATCAACCAATTTTTCTGGTGTACGATGTGCAGAAACAATATCCACATGTGTCTCTACTCCAAATTCTTTCAATACATCTATGGCTTGTTGCATTACAGGCATATCTGAGATACTACCCATTACTATGGCTACTTTCATATTATTTGCTTATTACTCTTATGGTTTCTTTTACTTGTTGTGCTACTTTTCTGGCTTCGGTCATGTCTTCGTTTACGATGGTTACATGCCCCATTTTTCTAAACGGACGCGTTTCTCTTTTTCCGTAAATATGTGGCGTGACTCCGTCAATAGCCATAATTTTTTCGATATTTTCATATACTACCTGGCCAGAATATCCTTCTTCTCCTACCAAATTTACCATGATTCCAGCTACTTTGCTTTCGGTATTACCCAATGGCAAATCTAAAATAGCACGTATATGTTGTTCAAATTGAGAAGTATAACTTGCCTCTATTGAGTAATGCCCCGAATTGTGAGGTCTTGGAGCTACTTCGTTTACCAAAATTTCATCGTCTTGCGTTTGGAACATTTCCACTGCCAACAATCCCACATGGTTGTAGGCTTCTGATACTTTCAATGCAACTTCTCTGGCTTTGGTTGCCACTGTATCATCGATACGAGCCGGACAAATCACATATTCTACTTGATTGGCCTCTGGGTGAAATTCCATTTCAACTACAGGATAAGTTTTGATTTCTCCCGAAGCCGAACGAGCAACAATCACTGCCAATTCGTTTTTGAAAGGAATCATCGTTTCGGCAATACATTCTGTATAGGGTAAAACCTCCAAATCTTCGACTTTTCTCACCACTTTTACACCATTTCCGTCGTAACCACCTTCGGTAGCTTTCCACACAAAAGGAAGGCTAACTTTTCCTTCGTTTACCGCAGATTTTAAATCATCAACAGATGAAAATCTATGATATGGAGCAGTGGGAATACTGTGTTTTGTATAAAAATCTTTCTGATTTCCTTTATTTTTTATCAATTGCAAAGTACTAGCCGATGGGAAAACTTTTTTACCTTGTTTTTCTAAAGTTTCCAAAGCATCTAAGTTTACATTTTCGATTTCGATGGTCAATACATCTACTTGATTTCCAAGTTGCATTACCGTATCATAATCTGTAAGACTACCTTGAAAAAACTTCGTTGCCCCAAACTGGCAAGGAGCTTCGGCACTTGGATCTAACACATAAGTTTGTATGTCGAATTTACGCGTATCGGTCAAAAGCATTTTTCCCAATTGACCACCACCTAAAATTCCTAATTTGAATTCAGAAGAAAAATAATCCATTGTTGTTAATAGTTTAAACCACAAAGGTACGGTATTTCTTTATTTTCATGAAGTATATAGATAAAAAAAGCGGATTGATGCTAATTTATTTCTTTTTACCACTAAGAAGCAGAGATTTCAAAAACGAGCGGTAACCCTTAGGAATATAAATATCCACAAACAACGAAACCACATCGCCATCGGCTATGCGTATGCTGTTTTGTCTCATTGAAAATTTCTGAATACCAAATCTGAAAAAGTAAAAAACTTAAACCCTTTCCAAAAATCTTTGTTCTGAATTTCTGTAGCAAATTCCTCATCTGCCAATTTCATAAAACGATAGATGGCAGTCGACAAAGGATATTGATAATTGAAAGGAATGGCATTTCCCTGTTATTGCTTGAGAATGAGTTTGAATTTCATTGAATAAGTGTTCTAAAAAACATTTGCATAAATTAAGAACTTTCCTTCACTCTTCAAAATAAAATGTATGAACAGCTTTTTTCTGTATGAACGGAAAATTTTTTATTGTCAACCCCATTTTTACAATTCATTTGGTAGTATACTCATTTTTTACCTACTTTTGAACCTTTCAAAATATTATAAAAATGAACACCTTTAAAAAAGACGATAAAAAAATTATTAATGCTTGGACATTTTACGATTGGGCAAATTCTGTGTATTCGTTAGTGGTGAGTTCGTCTGTATTTCCTTTATTTTACGGATTGCTCTTTGCTCAACGTGAAATGAGAAGTTGGACTATAGGCTCAACCGAAGTTCCTAGCGAATCTATCATTAGTTACCTTACTGCTTTTGGCTTTATTATCATATCCATTATTTCTCCTGTTTTATCCGGTGTAGCCGATTATTTGGGCAATAAAAAGTTTTTCCTCAAATTGTTTTGCTATTTGGGAGCAACAGGTTGTATGCTATTGTATTTTTTCTCATTGGATTACTTTTATTTTAGTCTTTCATTTTATTTGATGGCATTGCTTGGCTTTTGGGGAAGTTTGGTATTTTACAACTCGTATCTACCCGATATTGTTTCAAAGGAAAATCAAGACCGAGTGAGTGCCAAAGGTTTTGGAATGGGTTATATAGGCAGTGTACTTTTATTGATTATTTTACTCGTCATCATAATGAAGCACGAACTTTTTGGTTTTCAAAATACTGAACAAGCAATGCGTTTTTCTTTTGTAGCTGTAGGATTGTGGTGGATCGGTTTTAGTCAGATTAGTTATCGATATTTACCCAATTTCAGGAATGATAAAAAATTTGAAATGGGTATTTTAACCAACGGACTCAAAGAACTAAAAAAGGTATATTTTCAAATCAAAGAAAATGCGGTAATTAGCAAATATCTACAAGCGTTTTTTGTGTATAATATGGCGGTGCAAACTATCATGATTATTGCTGCTTATTTTGGTGAAAAAGAAATTCAATGGAAAGACAGTAACCAACGCACTATAGGATTGATTATTAGTATCATGATCATACAATTAATCGCTATTATTGGGGCATTTCTCACTTCAAAATTGGCAAGTAAAATTGGCAATTTCAAAACATTGATAGTCATCAATTGTATATGGATAGGAATTTGCTTATATGCCTACACTATTTTACAACCTATACAATTTTATATCACAGCTGGTTGCGTAGGATTTGTAATGGGTGGAATTCAATCTCTTTCTCGTTCTACATTTTCTAAATTATTGCCTAAAACAGAAGATACCACCTCTTTTTTCAGTTTTTTTGATTCTACAGAAAAGATTGGAATTGTATTCGGTATGAGCATGTACGGACTCATTACACAACTGACAGGAAAAGTACAAAATGCTATATTACTATTTGCAATTTTCTTTATTATTGGGGTAATTTTACTGGTACAAACCTTGAGAATTGAAAAAAAAAGTAAAAAATAAATCTTAATATTTCAGAAATATTATATATTTGAAAAATATTTAAATCGAAAAACAAAAACACATTATGAATATGATTAAAAAATTTGCTTTAGGATTGTTTGCAATAGCAACTTTTGCTTTTGTATCATGTGAAACTGAGAAATTGGGAGAAGGTGTTGAAAATAGCGACGTTGCTGCCACTCCTATTATGGCATATACTGATTCTGAACGCAATGTAACCAATGATGTTAGTGCAGTATTGAAAACCAATGGTACAATGGAAATCACAGCAAAATTTAAAAGAAAAAGTGAAGATTATAGAATTTCTACTCTAAAAATGGTTTTGAAAGGTACCTTTGGAGAAGGTTATTCATATCCTTGGGAAGGTGGAAATGAATCTTTTGAAGCTGTAAATGTTAGTACAGCAACTTTTCATTCTACGCATACAGGAATCACGTATTCTACTTTCAATTTACTACTCCCTTCGAGTATTGAGGGTAGAGTTGTAATAGACAAAGTAGATTTGACTAACAAAAGAATTTCTGGTACATTTTTATATACTTTGCAAAGTAGTGAAAATGCTCAATACATTCTTTCAAATGGAACGTTTTTCTACGTACCTTTTGTTTATGAAGAATAACATTTCATTTTGTTTCAACAAAAAACCTCATGTTTTTGCAAACATGAGTTTTTTTGTTGATTATTTTTATTATTTATTCAACTACTATCAATTCGTTGTCTAATTTTTCTACTACAAATCCTTGGTCGTTCATCCATTGATCACTGTAGATTTTACTTAAATATCTCGAACCGTGATCGGGCAATATTACGACTACTCTACTGTTTTTATCAAAGATATTTTCTTCGTTGAGTTGTTTCAATGCTTGAATCACCGATCCTGAAGTATACCCCATAAACAATCCTTCTTTCAATGCCAATTCTCTTGCAGACAAAGCCGAATTTTCATCATTTACTTTTACATATCGGTCTATGTATTCAAATTTGGTTGTAGTAGGTATTAAATTTTTACCTAAACCTTCGATGCGGTAAGAGTAAATTTCATTTTCGTCAAACTCACCAGTTTCGTGATATTTTTGAATAGCCGAACCGTAGGCATCAATTCCAATTACTTGAATTTCTGGATTTTTTTCTTTCAAATATTTTGCAACTCCCGAAAGTGTACCACCGGTACCCGAACATGCTATAAAATGAGTCAAAGTACCTTTGGTTTGCTCCCAAATCTCTTTTCCTGTGGTCAGGTAATGAGCCTCAACATTCAACTCATTAAAATATTGATTGATATATACCGAATTGGGAGTATCTTCGTGGATTTTTTTAGCTACATTATAGTACGAACGTGGATCTTCTGCTGATACTTTAGCAGGACACAAATAAACTTTTGCACCCATAGCACGTAACATATCGATTTTGTCTATAGACGATTTATCAGAAACCGCCAAAATACATTTGTAGCCTTTTATCATTGCAATCATTGCCAAACTAAAACCTGTGTTTCCCGAGGTAGTTTCGACAATAACACTTCCTGGCTTTAGTATTCCTTTTTTCTCAGCTGTTTCAATGATGTGTAATGCTATTCTATCTTTTGCAGAGTGTCCTGGATTAAACGCTTCTATTTTTGCGTAAAATAGTCCTTTAAAACCTTCTACAACTTTGTTTAATCGTACCAAAGGTGTATTTCCAATAAATTCTAAAATAGATTCACTTGCTTCTATTTTTTCTTTCATATTCTCTTGTAAAGTCTATTTGATGACTTTGCGACTGCAAATATACAAAATTATTTATTTATCAAACCTGCTCGTTTCATTAAAGCCGACACATTTGGCTCTTGTCCTCTAAACGCCTTGTACAAATCCATCGGATGTTCGCTACCTCCTTTTGACAATAAAGTTTTAAATTTTGCAGCAATTTCAGAGTCAAAAATTCCTTTATCTTTGAAATAGGCAAAAGCATCTGCATCCAAAACTTCTGCCCATTTATACGAATAGTATCCTGCGGAATATCCTCCCGAAAATATATGAGAAAATGAGGTACTCATAGCATTTTCTAAAACATCTGGATATATTTTTGTCGATTCAAATTGTTTGTTTTCAAATGTTTTTAGTTTTTCAGTTTCTTCAATCGACGATGTATGCCACCCCATGTCGAGCAATCCAAAACTCAATTGACGTACTGTAGCCAATCCTTCTAAAAAGTTGGAACTCTCCTTGATTTTATCAATATATTTTTGTGGAATTACCTCTCCTGTTTCATAATGTTTGGCAAACAATTGCAACACTTCTGGTTCATACACCCAATTTTCGAAAATCTGACTTGGCAATTCTACAAAATCCCAAAAAACCGAAGTTCCTGACAATGACGGATATACGGTATTTGCCAACATTCCATGCAGGGCATGACCAAACTCGTGAAACAGTGTTGTAACTTCATTAAACGTCAATAATGAAGGTTTGGTTTCTGTTGGAGACGTAAAATTGCATACAATAGACACATGTGGAATATGATGCTCTCCTTTTTCTTTCCATTGTAATTTATAAGATGTCATCCACGCACCATTTCGCTTACCTTTTCTTGGATGAAAATCGGTGTAAAGCAACGCAATTTTCTCATTGTTGTTCGTATCATAAACTTCAAAAACTCGTACATCTTTGTGATAGACATCAACTTGGTTGGTTTCTCTAAATTGTAATTGAAACAACTTTCCAGCTACAGCAAATGCTCCGTTCAAAACATTTTGTAATGAAAAATACGGACGAAGTATTTCATCATCTAAATCATACAACTCTTGTTTCATTTTTTCAGAAAAATAATTGGCATCCCATTTTTCTAAAGCTGAAATTCCATCTGTTTTCTTTGCAAATTGTGTCAATTGATCAAACTCTGCTAATGCAGCTGGTTTGGCTTTTTCCAACAATTCGTTTAAAAAAGACAATACCTTTTCAGGTGATTGAGCCATGCGTTCTTCCAACACAAAATGTGCATGATTTTTATACCCTAAAAGCTCAGCTCTTTTTTGTCTGAGATTGACAATTTCTTTGACAATTGCCTCATTGTTGTGTTCATTTTCCTGAAAGGCT
This sequence comes from Capnocytophaga sp. ARDL2, assembly GCF_041530365.1. NCBI lineage: Bacteria > Pseudomonadati > Bacteroidota > Flavobacteriia > Flavobacteriales > Flavobacteriaceae > Capnocytophaga > Capnocytophaga sp. ARDL2. The sequence continues at coordinate 1,011,278 of NZ_CP168034.1, read as the reverse complement.
TTTTTTCCGGCTGCAATCACCAATTCTTTACGCAATTCTCTATCCTTTACATAGGTTACAAACGGTAAATAACTTGGAAAATCTAAGGTAAAAATAAAACCTTTTTTCCCTTCTTTTTCAGCCAATTTTTGTGCCGTCTCCAATGCGTCTTTTGGCAATCCTTCCAATCGAATTTTATCTGTAATATGCAAGCGATATTTTTGTGTTTCTGCTAAAACATTTTCACCAAATTGCAACGTCAACACAGCCAATCGTGCATCGATTTCTCTTAATTGTTGCTTTTTTTCCTCGTCCAACAAAGCTCCGTTTCGCACAAAAGATTTATACGTTTGTGTTAGTAATGTTTGTTGCTCTATCGTCAATTTTGAAAAATCAGTGGTTTCATATACCTCTTTTACTCGTAAAAACAACTCTTGATTCAATGCGATATCATTGCGTAGTTTTGACAATTTTGGTGCTACTTCTTGAGCAATTTGTTGCATTTCGTCATTGGTCTCAGCACTGAGCAAATTGAAAAACACAGATGAAATTCTATTGAGTTGTTTTCCAGAATATTCCATTGCTTCTATCGTATTTTCAAAAGTAGGCTGAGCCGTTTGATTGCAAATAGCATCAATTTCTTCAGTATTTTCTTGTATTGCTTTTTCAAAAGCGGGTAAGTAATCTTCGTTTTTTATTTTTAAAAATGGAACTTCATCAAACGAAGTCAACAATATATTATTTGTCATAGTTTTTTGTTTATAGTTCATACAAAACAGGTCGCTCAATAGCGACCTTGTTTTTATTGTAATTTCTCATTAATTTTTCCCCAATCCAACAAATCAAAAAAGGCGTCGATATAATCTGCTCTTTTATTTTTGTGTTTTAGGTAGTATGCGTGTTCCCATACATCCAAACCAATGATTGGCGTACCTTTTATTGTGGCATTACTCATCAAAGGATTGTCTTGGTTTGCAGTGGTTGTGATTGCCAAAGATTGGTCATCTTTTACTACCAACCATACCCAACCTGAACCAAACACGCCTGTTCCTGCTTTTTTGAATTCGGCTTTAAAATTGTCAAACGAACCAAATTGTGCATTGATTTTTTCTGCAATTTTCCCCGTAGGATTTCCTCCTTTTTTTGCTCCTAAAATTTCCCAAAACAAATTGTGGTTGTAATATCCGCCTGCGTTGTTTCTCAAGGTTGCATTGTTTACATCCAATTTTGCCAACACCTCTTCAATCGAAAGATTTTCTAAATCGGTACCAGCAACGGTTTCGTTCAATTTGTTACAATAACCCAAATGATGTTTTCCGTAGTGCGTAGCCACTGTCAATGCATCCATGTGAGGTTCTAAACCGTTGTATTCGTAGTTTAGTCCCAACATCTGAAAAGAGCCTTTTTCTGCTTTTACATCGCTTGGCGACCCCAATTCAAAAGGAGCATCTGCTTGCTCTCTACTTGGCACATCTACTTCGTATACTTCCTCTTTGTTTTTGCATGCTGTAGCAATCATGGCTACTGATGCCATTAATACGATTGTTTTTTTCATGATAATAGTTTTTTTACTAGTTTTATATATTCTTCTTTTGCTTCTTGTTTTGTTAGATGCTTTACTTGCTGCCAAGCATTGATTTTGAAAGAACTCACTATCGTTAGATTGTGATCTATATTTGATTGCTCTTCATAACCGATGGCTTGTTTGTAGTATGCGTACAACCTCAGCATATCATCTGCGGCAACTTTTTTGTCAGATGTCGATATATGTTGATAGCATTGTTGAAATTCTACATCCAATTGTTCCTCCATGGTTTTATTTTTTGGAAATCACAGTAACATTACCTTTGGCTTTTTGGTTGAGCTGTACATCTACTTTGGTACCAATAGGCAAGTAAATATCTACACGCGAACCAAATTTGATAAATCCAGCATCTGTACCTTGTACCACTTGTTGCCCTACTTTGGCATAATTCACAATGCGTTTTGCCAAAGCTCCTGCAATTTGTCGATACATCACCTCACCAAAAACGGGATTGTCTATCACCACAGTAGTACGTTCGTTTTCTTCACTGGCTTTTGGATGCCAAGCTACCAAATATTTACCAGGGTGGTATTTGCTGTATTTTACAAGACCGCTCAGGGCGTATCTCGTTACATGCACATTGATAGGCGACATAAAAATAGACACCATCAATCGTTTGTCTTTGAAATATTCTGGTTCGTAAACCTCTTCAATCACCACAACCTTACCATCAACTGGGGCTAAAATTGTATGTTCAGAAGCATTTGCAATATATCTTTTAGGATTTCTAAAAAACTGCAAAATCATGATTAAAAAGAAAAGTGTAATCAATTGCACACACAATCTCAACCATTCGATAGTAATCATATCTGCTGCTAAAATAATAGCTGCTGTCGCAATCAAAGCTCCAACGATGATTTTAAATCCTTCTTTGTGAAACATTTTTTATAAAAAATAATAAATTAACAAAATAAATGGAGCAATGAAAAGAATACTGTCCATTCTATCTAAAATTCCACCGTGTCCGGGTAAAATTTTTCCACTGTCTTTGATACCTTCTTGTCGTTTGTATTTCGATTCTATCAAATCGCCAATTGTACCGAAAACACCAATACTCAAGGCGATAATTACCCAAATGAAATAAGTAAAAAACTCAGAAACCATAGTACTTCGTAAGATACTACTTACCAAAATAGCCACAAGCACCCCACCTACAAAACCTTCGATGGTTTTTTTAGGAGAAATTGTTTCAAATAGTTTTCTCTTTCCAAATTTTCGACCGCAAATATACGCAAAAGTATCATTTGTCCATATCAAAATAAAATATGCTAAAAGTAATTTGGGTTGAAATTCACCGTTGAAATAACTCAATTGTATAATGGCTAAAAAAGGAAAAATCACATAACCAAACAAATGAAATTTCTTTTGATAAAACGATTGATAGTTAAACGATTTTCTTGCAAATAAAAAATAGGTAAGCAATAACAAAAAGGGAATGCAAAGTAAAGGAATGAATTGTATTATATCATCTTCCAACAAAAAAGTAGGAATCACAGCAAAAAACACTGCCAATAAAATGTAATTTGGATTGAGTTTTACGATATTGGCAAATTCATAAGTAGCAATCGTCATCAAAGCCAAAAACACAGCCTTGAAAACAATTTCACTGATAAACATTGCCCCAACCAAAAGGAGAATATATACTGAGCCACTCAAGGCTCGTGTAAGACTTTCAGACATTTTATAAATCTTCTAACAATAGTAAATATAGATTTTTTGCACACAAACCGTATTGAAGGAAATCATCCGTTTGTTGAACACTCTCATTGAAATTTTTCAATGTGGTAATATTCGTTGGAATTTCACCTTCGTATTTGTATTTAATATTGCTCAACCCTTCGCTTTTTGTGCGTAAAATCTGACTTGTACGCCCAATAACAATCATGTTTTTAGGCAATTGATTGGATTTGAATTGCAACAATTGTTTCGAAGAAAATAGCACAGATCCATCTTCTGCAACTAAGCCCTCACAAGTACTGAGGATGAAAACGGGATTTTTAGGTTCTAAATATTCCAAATTGTTTTCGCGTAACATCGGACACAACAATTTTTCAAAAGTGAGTGCCTCGCGTTCAAACCAGTCATTTTCTTGTAAGATACTCTCAAAAGTGTCTTTCAATTCATCTATAGTTTCACAATAAAGAAACTTACCCCCATTGGCTTTAAAATTTTCCATAAACAACTCATCTACTGGAATTTGTTTATCTGGAAAATATTTACTTTCCTTTGGTTGTTCTGCTTTATTTTTACTGAATATATTGAGTATTTTTTGGATAAAATTCATGTTCAAAATGTCATAAACTATGATAAATAACCAAAATTATAAAAAAATATTGATTCAATTCGATAAACGTTAAAATATTTAACAAAAATCATTTTTTTATACTTTTTTTTCTTTTGAAACAAAAGTATTTTTTTCTTCTTTTTTGCTATAAATAAATTCCTTTTTTTATATTAGCGAAGCAATAGACATAATACTTATAAAATGATGAAAATACTCATAATAGACGATGAAAAACACGCATTAATTACACTAAACATTATCTAAAAACTATAGTCGATGATGTAAAAATCACTACGATACAAGATAGTAGTTTATCAAAAGAGACCATTGAAAGTTTTGAACCTGATTTGGTATTTTTAGATATTGAAAGGCCGTACTTCAATGAATTTGAAGTCTTACAACAATTTGACAATCTGCCTTTTGAAGTGGTTTATACAACTGCTTACGATCAGTATACCGTATAAACATTACGCCTCAATGCATTGACTACCTATTAAAGCCCATTGATATGGAAGAATTGCGTCTTGCCATCGATAAATTTTTGAAAAAAGAACTCCTCATCACCAATGAGCAGGTGGCATCAGTGAGTACATTTCGCATAGGAGAAATTTCAAATACATTAGCAATTTCTACTCAAAAAGGGCTGGTTTTTACAAAAATGGAAGACATCATGAACCTTTCTGCCGATAGATCTTATACAACCATTCAACTGACCAATGGAGAAAAACATTTTGTCAGTAAATCAATAACGCATTTTGAAAAATTACTAACCGAATTTCCGTTCTTTTTTAGAACACATAAATCTCATATTATCAACCTAAAATACATTAGGGAAAGTGGTGCCGAAATCGTAATGGAAGACGACAATGTCATCCTTTTAAGTCGAGCAAAAAAAGAACGATTTTCTCAATTTATTTAAAAAAGTATAAAATAAAAAAAGCTATCCTAATTGGACAGCTTTTTTGTATTACAATTCCCCATCATAAGGAACTTCTAATTCTGTAAATGAAATTTGAAAAGATTTTTCCAATTCTTCCAAAACAGGTTTATAAACTTCTTTTGTAATAGGCATTTGCACACCTGGAGTAGATATTTTTCCATCGAGAATTTGTAAGGCAATGATTCCCACTGGAAGCCCTACCGTTTTTGCCATGGCTGTATGAATATTGTCATCTCCTATACATACCATCGTTGCATCGATTTGTTTGAGTTCGCCCTCGTATTCATAACTAAATTTATGATACATTACAATCATATCTTTATCTTCTGGTTGCAATTGCCAAGACTCAGACAATATTTTCTCCATCACTTGAGCCGGTGTAGCATTTTTCAATCCGATTATTTTCTTGTCGCTAAACAAATCCAATTCCACAAATTTTTCCCAAGCCGTATCATCTGGATCAATATTTAGTGTCAATCGGAACTTTACTTCAACAGAATCTGTTGGATGGTAATACAAGAATGAATTAATAAATTCACGATACGTCATGTTTTCTGAGTTTTCAATGGTGTAACTATCGTCCGTAACTCCCAATTGAATCAACATATTCCATGCACGTGAATACCCAACTCTACGTATAGTACCTCTATAAATCGTGTGAGCTCTTCCAATCCATAGACTTCGCGATAGCTCAGTGAATCACGATTAGCGTAGGCTTCAAATTTTCCATATCCTTCGATAGTCAAAAACTCTGTTCTACGAAACAATCGGTGGTAGGGAATGTATTTATAATTGCCTTGTTGCAAAAACATAGCGGCACCGCCCTGCCCTGCTAATACAACATTTCGTGGATTCCAAGAAAATTTGTAATTCCAAGCGTTATTGTCAGATTCTGGTGCTACCAATCCTCCACAAAATGATTCAAAACGTACTATCTTCCCTCCTTTTTCGCGTATTTCGTCCAATACTTTCATGGCACTCATGTGGTCAATCCCTGGATCTAAACCACACTCATTCATAAACACTAACTTTTTTGCCTTTACCTCTGCGTCTAATCCTATCATTTCTTTAGAAATATACGAAGCAGTAACCATATGCTTGCCATAAGTAACACAATCTTTGGCTAACTCAATATGCAAAAAGGCTGGTAACATAGAGATAACCAAATCTGAAGATTGCACCAACTCTTTTCGCAATTCCTCTTGATCTAATGTAAACTGAATTGCTACTCCATTTGGATGGTTATCTATTTTCTTTTGAGCTGATTCTAAATACATATCAGCTACAGTAACTTTGTAATTTCTTTCTGTAGAGTGGTTCAATAAGTATTTTATCAAACTGGAAGCCGAACGCCCCGCCCCTACAATAGTGATGTTTTTCATTGTTTGTGATTAATAATGTAACAACTGCACGAAGTTACAACTTTTCTTACAGACTAAAAATTTTATCGATAGATTTTAGAATTTATTTACATTTTCAAAAGTGGAAAGTAATATCTCAAAAAAACTTTCATCTGTTAATCCATCCATCGAATACCACAATTTCTTTTGTGATGATTCTTCTTTTGGCAAGGGAAAATAATTCATTTTATAAAACAATATGTACCAAATCAATTCTGTACAAAACAATTCGGAATCATCGTGTATGTTTCCTTTTTTGTCAAAGGGAGTTTGCATTTTCACATATTCTTTCGCATAGGATACCAATTGATTTTGTTGCATAGATGAAATATTTTTTACACGAACGACAACCAATTTATTTGCTTGAGAATAATGTAAAAAACTATTCAGCGACTCTTCTATTACTCCGCTGATGTTGCGATTATCTGCCGAAAGCGAATGAATCACATACCACTCCTCCCCTTTTTTGTACAAAATTCCAGCGTGAGAAACATCATACGCCGATTGATTGAAATAATCAGCCACCCAATCGCTCAATAGTCCATAACCTCTCCGTAAAATGATATCTCCATCTTGGATTTTTGACATTTGTATTTCTGATAACGATGCAGATTCTATTCGTTGATTGATTTGTTTTTGTTCGGATTTTTCGTCCCAAAAACGCAGGATTTTATAGGTCAAAAAAAAGCATAAAAAAACACTTCCTACAACTATAGAAATGTTCTTAGCTATAAAAAGTGTTTTGTTTTTCATGATTTTACTCAGCAACAGGCATCTCTTCTACCATTTGTTCTTGTTCCTCTACTCCGTTGGTTCCTTCGTGTTGAATAGTTGATTCATTTAGCTTTCCTTCTGGCAAAGCATTTTCTTTATTCATGTTTTCTTTGTTCATAGAAACTTTCCACTCGCCATCTATTTTTTTTAATCGCAGGAAATTTTCTTTTCCCTCTACTTTGTAAGTTACAGTTGCCAAGTCGTCTTTTTCTTCAACTTTTTCAATGGTAAACTCTTTTACTCCTTCTTTTTTGATTTCTTCTTTCAAAGATTCACCACCGAAAGTTGTAACCAAATTCAACAAATCAGCTGTTTGAGAGTCGCCGTATTTTTTTGCTTCTTCAAAATCTCCTTTTTGAGTAGCTGTTAAAAATTTTTCTGCAACTGCTTTTGGCGAATTAGACGAACCACAGGCAACAAAGAAAATTGCCATGATACAAAATGCTAAAAGTTTTTTCATATCTCTTTTTGTTTAACAATTACATCCACTAATATACATTTTTCTAAAATAAAAAAACGCATTTTCAGACGGTTTTTACTTATTATTGATTCAACACCTTTACGCGGTTGTCTTTGATTTCAGCTTGTTGATACAATGAATTCATTACACTACTGCTTACAGAATTTGCATTGTTTGTAAGTACTCTCGATTTGAATCCTTCGTAATTTGGCAATTCTGTCGCTTTGTTTTTAGCAGTTGTTTTTACCATATATACTCCGTTTTTCCCTTCGATCAATTTTGATATTTTGTTTACATCCAATGCCAAGGCTGTTCCAAATACTTTTGGCTCTTGAAATCCTCCTACTGAAGAATTTACTCCTGTTGCATTTTCTACTTTCTCTACATTGGTCTTAGTAGCTTTTGCCACAGCTTCTACTGTATCTCCTGTCATTTTCTTACGCAAAATCTCAGCTTTTTTCTGACGGATCAAAATAGGTTCTACCAACGCTCTTGCATCATCTACACTTACCAATCCCGATTCGTTAATGCTTTTTACTTTTACAATCAACTCTCCTTGAGCTGTAGAAAAACGCTTGTAATCTCCTGCTTTTACATCTTTTCCAAACGCCCACTGAATCGCTTCTCTTTGAGCTCCTACTGCTGGCAATTGTTCTGTAAAGGCACCGATAGACGCCGCTGGATGTGCAATCAATCCCAATTCTGCGGCTGCTTTTGAAAATTCTTTTGATGCAATAGCTTCTTCCAATTTTGTAGCCATTGCGTGTACTTTGTCTTCTGTTTCAGCAGATGCTTCTGCATTTTTTACTAAAGTAGCCAATTGTACTTTTTCTGCATTTTGTTTTCCATCTACTTTGATGATATGATATCCAAATACTGTTTCTACCAATCCGATGCTTCCTGTTGGTTTTGTAAAGATAAACTCATCAAATTGTGGCACCATATAACCCTTTGTGATATCTTTATATTGACCTCCTGTTGCTTTCGAACCTGGATCGTCTGTATTTTCTGTTGCAATTCTTGCAAAATCAGCAGAATTTGCCTGTACTTGTTTCAACAACTCGTCTGCTTTTGCTTTTGCTTCTTCTTTAGTCAAAGTAGATGTACTAGACTGAGCATCTTTGTAAGCAATCAAAATATGAGATGCTGTTACTTTGTCTGCTACCGCTTCTTTTTTCAACATACGAGTAACTTTAATCGCATTTCCTTCGGTGTACGGTCCGTAAGATTGACCAACCGCCAATCCATAAATTGCATCTGCAAACTCTGCTGGCAATTGTTCTTTGGTCAAATATGTAGAATCAAACGGCACATCTGAATGTTGGTTTACAAAATCAACAGGATTTGCTGTTCTGTTAAATCCAGCAACCGTATCGTTCTTTTTTCTCAAATTGTTATAAGACACAGACGATTGCAACAAATCATTAATTTGATTGTTTGCTGCTTTCAAATCAGCTTCCGATGGACTGTTGTCTATCAACACATATTCCAACGAACGAGAGTTATCTGCTTTAAATTGAGATGCGTATTTTTTGATGTAGTTTAAAATTTCTTCATCTTTTACTTTCACTTCCTCATCTTTTACAGTTTCATATCCCAATTTTACAAATTCGAAAGAAACTCCGTCGTTTTCGTTGTGATATACTCTTTTTGCTTCCAATGCAGTTGTATTTACTGCACCGCGAATCATATTGAAATACGCCTCTTCTTTAGCAAAGTTTTCCAATTGTTTTTCATAAGCAAGCCATCCATTCCATGCATTTTGACCTTGTTTTTGAATATCAGCCAAAAACGCATTGAATTTTCCTTTGTCAAACTGACCTGCTTCATTGTAAAATTGTGGATTTTGGAAATCAGGCAATCTTTGAATCAAATAAATGATTTGATCTTTACCTAAACGCAATCCCAATTTCTCAAATTGATTGTTCAACAAAATAGAACGCACCTCATTACCCCAAATTTGATTATGAACTTCCGTAGTGTTTTGTCCATTTTGCTGTGCATTGTGCACCTTATTTATATAGTCGTTTGTACGGATTGACACTCCATCTACTTCACCTACATTTCTTGAAGAAAAAGACATTCCTCCTGTAAATAAATCTCCGATGATAAATGCAAATAACGCAACCCCTGTTGCTCCAATCAGCAAACCTGATCTTTCTCTAATTTTTTGTAAAACAGCCATTTTTTTAAATCTATTTTTCTTTTCGAAGGGCGAAAATACAATTTATTGTTAATAAAATAAAATGTTTTTTCGTTTTTTTTGTTTATTTCAATTATACTTTAATTTTATTATACCAAAAACTTTGCTTTTTTTCTTTCACGCTGATAGAACAGATTTTGTTATTTTCTCTTTGTTGATTTGATTTTCGATAGCTATCGGAATCGCTAAAATAAAATTAGCATAACGAGTATAATATAAAAAATCTACGTGAAACCTTATTATTTTAATTATTTCGATTTTGTTCTGCTTTTTTAGCCGTACGCATACGAAAGAAAAACATAAAAATCGCTATTGCTAAAAATAAAACACTTACGGTGTAATTTTCACCATGTTGAATTCTATCGTAAATATCATACACAAATACCCCTGCAAACAACAAGTATATATATGCGGTAATTTTATAAATTTTCATTGCTAATATTGTTTAATTCTCCTCTATTTTGTTGTGCGTTAAACACCTTGAAATCACTGTCAAAATCCACTCCAATTCCCTCGAAATAACTCTTGTCTTTGGTAGTCAATTTGAAATAATGGTCGGTAAAAAACCACTGATTTTTTTGATCGTAAAACAATTGTTGAGTTTCGAGCAACTTTCCATCGTGAGTTTTGATTTTTACATTATGCGTCAATTCGATGATTTGCGTTTTGTTGTACGAAAACCCACGATCGGCCTGAATTTCTGTTTTGTTTTTGTTTTCGTCAAAAATAGTTACAAACACTTTTTTGGGAAACAAATTGAAAGGCGATTTTGCCGAACTGTAATCCAACATTTTTTCGGTGTTGAGCTGGGCTTTTATCTTTCCTTCCTCGGTGTATTTTACGACAAATTTTTCTGCTTCACCGTCGGGATGCAAGCGTTTTACATGTATATTCTGAATTTCTTTTGTATCAGAATCGCAAGCCAAAATTGATAATAAAGCAAATAGTTTAATTGCTACTTTAGAAATTTCGTATTTTATGCTTCCGACCATAGGAGGAATCTTTTTTATTTGAGTTTTTAGAGATTCTTCATTTGATTCAGAAAGATCTAACAATTTACTATTCAAATTTTCTCTTTTCAAACCATCTATCGTTTAATGAAATTCCTACAGATACAGCGATATAATTTTCTTTTACCATATCATTTTTCAATGCTCCTCGAGTTCCGTATTCAAACCCTATATTCAAATTTGACGCAAATCTACCCACTGGAATTCCTACTCCTGCCGTAACTGCTTTTTCTTCTACACCTACATTATTTATCATCAATCCTGTAGATTCGTATCTAAATCCAGCTCTATACGTCATACGACTCAACAAACTGGTAAACGAATTGAATTTTGGCGTATAAAATCCTCCTACCGAAACACGATAAGCATCTTGATAGGTGGCATTGGAATAGGTAAAAATTTGATTCCAAACGCTGGTTTTACGCTGTGCGTATTCGGCACCAACAAACCATTTGAAAGGGTCCCCAATCCCCAATCCTATACTGTAATTTTGTGGATGAGTCACTTTTGATTGTACTTCACCCAAATCAGAAGATTGTACAATGGCATAATTGGCATCCAATAAATTTATTGAGCGATTTTGCACTCTATCCAATTGAGATTCTGGACTAAAAGTAGCATTAGCATACAAAAATTTTCGTTTGCTCAATGGGTGTTTGTACTGAGCTGAAAAATTGTACGAAAAGCCAGTATATCTACTATCTTCTCTACGAACTGTTCCGTATTGTACTGGAAATTCATTCCCATCGTCTTGGATAAACTTTACTTGCGATTTTTCATTCGTTCCAAAGAAAATACCTACCTCTGCTCCAACAGAAAAATTTTCCATCACATTGTAACCAGCTCCCACAAAGGCACGATTGATTCCACCTTTGCCATTAAAGCGATTGTTGTACTCAATATTGTTTTCGGTAAAAGTATCCGTGATTTTATATCCAGTAAAAGTATAAGGACTCACTCCAGCAGCAATACCCACTTTTCCAACAGGCACTGCCAAAGCAATATAATTTATGCTTCCCGTATTGGTTTTGTAAGAAGAGGTGTTGTTTTGAACTTTGGTTTCGCGCATACTTGCTCCCATAGCAATCGTCACGCGTTGCAACTGACCATAGGAAGCCGGATTGAGGGTATTGATACGCAAACTATCGCTGTACACAGCCAGACCACCCATATCTTTTATTTCGTTGATTCCTCTAAACTTTTGTTCTCCCAATCCATAGTGCGAATACGGAGAAATTGTCCCTTCTTGAGCCGAAGTTACCCCACAAAACAATCCGAAAACAACCGGAAGTATCTTTTTAATCATACGATTGAATGTATTTATATAATGAATAAAGACTTTCTAATAGAAAGAATGAATGTGCAAAGATGACATTTTTTATTTGTTTTGACAAATATTCTGCATCTCCCCCCGTTAAAATTACCTTTAAATTTGGATTTTTTTGTTGATATTTTTCTATAATTCCGTCAATTTCTGCAATTACTCCATTCAAAACACCACTTTCGATGCTTTCTTGAGTGGAAGTTCCGATGAGATTTGCCGTTTGTTGCTCCCAGTTGATTTCGGGCAATTTGGCGGTAAAATGTTTCAAACTTTTGAAACGCATACCTATTCCAGGTGAAATTCCACCTCCTTGATAATTATTATTTTCATCTACAAAATCATAAGTAATGCAAGTTCCCGCATCGATGACCAACACATTTTGATTGGGAAATTGCAAACTCGCACCCACAGCCAACACCCGACGATCGATACCCAAAGTCTGCGGCGTAGAATATGCATTGTGAAAAGGCATAGGAGAATATGAGGTAATTTGAACTACAGAAAAATGTTGTTTCAACATTTCCAATTGATTTTCCTGAAGAAATCCCACCGAAGCCAAAACCACCGTTTGAACATTTGGATTTTCATTTTTCAGTTCAATCAATCGTTCGTGAAAAATATGGGTAGGACAAAAATGCACTTGTTGAATGTTCTCTTCCTTGAAAACCGCTATTTTTGTTTGAGTATTTCCGATATCGATGATTAGAATCATTGTTTTTTGAATGAATTGTCTACAAAAATACATTAATTTTATCAATCTCAAACACAACTTATTTTGATAGTAAATTTTCGGAAATAAAATTAATCTCTGTACTGTACTCTGTACGGAGTATAGGCGTTTGTGTTTCTCTCCCAAAGCTAGCACATTGGGTTACACATTATTAAACTCTTCAAGTTGCTTTACGGAAACCGACACGAAGTGTCGAACTATGCGTAACCCCAAAGTATTTATAAGTAGTTCGTTTTTTTATTGATTATGAAGTCATCTTAACTTTTTTTCTTACGCAGATTTCACAGATAACAACAGATTTTTTTTAAATGATTTAAGAAAAAAGCACTTAAAAACTATTAAACCTACGGTTTAAAGCAGATTACCGCAGATTTTGTTTTTTTATAAATCCAAAAAACATCAGTGAAAATCAAATTAACAGAAAAAATATAAAAATCAATCTTCATCGGCGTGAAATAAAACTAAAATTTAAAAGTCGAGATAACTTCTATGCTATTTTCACCTGTTGTGCATTATGAAATAAAATAAAAAAAGTTGTTCATTTAACTGAAATTCAGTATATTTAGTTCGCTAAAACAAATAAAAAATGAACAACTTAGAGCAAATATACGAAAGAATTTTAGAAGTTTTAGAAGATTTTTTTCCTCATCAACTTTTACCTTATCAAAGGAGAAAGCCAAAAATGAGTGATTTAGAATTGGTGAGTTTAAATTTAACAGCAGAATATTTAAGTATTGATAGTGAATTACAACTCTTTAGAAAAATACCTAATTCTTTGAAAAACAAAATAGAAAGAAGTGTTTATAACAAAAGAAAACGAAATCTTTTTTATTATATAAATCAGATTAGGGAAAAACTTGCAATGTGTTTTAATAGAGAGGAGAGTTATTTTGTAATTGATAGTATGCCTTTGAAAATATGTGAAAATGCTAGAGCAATGAGAAGTAAAATTTGTAGAGACGAAAGTTTTTCATATCCTGATTATGGTTTTTGTGCTAGTCAGAAGTTACATTATTTTGGATATAAATTACACATAATCTGTTCAATAGAAGGTATTGTACAAAGTTTAGATATGACTCCAGCATCTGTTCACGATGTTCATTATTTAAAAGATGTTAGTTCTCAAATTCAAAATTGCGTTTTGATTGGTGATAGAGGTTATATATCGTCACAATATCAATTAGATTTGTTTAACACTGCTACTATTCAGTTAGATACACCTAAAAGAATAAATCAAAAAGATTACAAACCTCAATTTTATTTATTCAAAAAGAAGAGAAAAAGAATCGAAACTCTATTTTCTCAACTTTGTGATCAATTTATGATTAAAAGGAATTATGCTAAATCATTCAACGGTTTTAAAACACGAATTATCAGTAAAATAACTGCTTTAACCTTAATTCAATACATTAACAAATTTGTATTAAAAAAGGAAATAAATAAAATTAAAGCAAGTATAATTTAAAATGCACAACGGGTTATTTTCTTATAAAACTATTTATTTTTTTAAATTTACCAAAACAACTTTAAAACTATCTCTCTAAGAGAAAGGTATAAAATAAAAACACGACATTTAAACTACTTGAATTTACTAAATTGTATCATTTAAAATTTATGTATAAAATGAAAAAAATCTTAGCACTTTCAATCGCAACTATCGGAATGATAGCGTGTGGTAACGATGACTCCACAACAATGGAAGAACAAACCGTTGCATTTGAAACATTGGCAAAGGGAAATGATTTAGATTTATACGATAATTTAAATCAAAACCTCAATCTTATAATATCAAACGATAATGAGTTTGAAAATTTCGTAACAACAACATCTTTCAACACATCAAATTTTCCAACGGTAAACTACTATTCTTCTAAAGTAATCGTATTGCTTGGTAAACTTAGCCAAACAGGTTCTAACTACGAAATTTCAAATATCACTGAAACATCAGAACATATAATGATAAATTTAACAGAAACTTACAATGATGCTACCGTTATGTCTAAACCTTATCATATTGTAAAAATCAATCAAACTTCTAAACCAATATTGTTTAACTAAAACATTTTTTCAAAAAAAGTTTTTGAAATTAGAAAAAGTGTTTTATATTTGCACTCGCTTTTGGAAAGCAATAGTGCTTTTCAAAAACTGGTACCTTAGCTCAGTTGGTAGAGCAACGGACTGAAAATCCGTGTGTCCCTGGTTCGATTCCTGGAGGTACCACAAAGTTTTTCATTTTTGAAATATTTAAATTAAAATTTAAAAAGGTACCTTAGCTCAGTTGGTAGAGCAACGGACTGAAAATCCGTGTGTCCCTGGTTCGATTCCTGGAGGTACCACGAAGTTTTTCATTTTTGAAATATTTAAATTAAAATTTAAAAAGGTACCTTAGCTCAGTTGGTAGAGCAACGGACTGAAAATCCGTGTGTCCCTGGTTCGATTCCTGGAGGTACCACAACAAAAAACCGACTCAATTGAGTCGGTTTTTTAATTACTTTTACTTTTCCAACAAACTACATTATGCTAAACGACGAATATTATATGCAACTAGCTTTGAATGAAGCCAAAGAAGCGTTCAAAATAGGAGAAATTCCCATCGGTGCTATAGTGGTTGCAAATGATCGAATCATCGCAAAATCTCACAACCTCACCGAAACTCTAACCGATGTTACCGCACATGCAGAAATGCAGGCTATTACCGCTGCAGCCAACTCACTTGGGGGAAAATACTTAAAAACCTGTACAATGTACATCACTGTAGAACCCTGTCAAATGTGTGCAGGTGCCCTCTACTGGTCACAAATAGACCGCATCGTTATCGGAGCAACTGACAACAAAAGAGGTTTTCAAAATATGGGTGGTCAACTACACCCAAAAACTCAAGTTACCTACGGAATACTCGAAAAAGAATGTTCAGAATTGATGAAAATATTTTTTAGTAGGAAAAGGTAGGTAAATTTTTATTGTCTTAAAATAACTATTTGAAAAATATCATTATCAAAAAATTGTAATTTAAAACCCTACACCGGCAATCGTATTTCAAAAACCGTTTCTTTATTTGGAACTGAAGAAACTGTTATTGTTCCATTGCTTGATTCAACAATATTTTTTATCATAGCTAATCCCAATCCCATTCCACTGGTTTTGGTAGTAAATTTCGGTTCAAAAATTCGTTCTAAATGTTCGTTAGCTATTCCCAAACCGTTGTCTTTAACTTTCAAAATTGCAAAACCCATTATTTTTGACAAAGATACCTCAATTTTTGGGTCAACTTTTTCTTCTGGCATTGCTTGTAAAGCATTTTTTATCAAGTTGGTAACAATACGTATTAATTGTGTTTTATCAAAATGAATGAATAATTCATCTACTTCGTGAGTAAATTCTATAAATTCTTCTTTAAAGATTTCCAATGACAATCCGATTACTTTTACCAAATCAATGGTTTCCTTTTCTTGAGCAGGCATCGATGCAAAATTGGAAAAAGCCGAAGCAACCGACGACATCGTATCGATTTGTTGAATAAGCGTATCGCAAAAATCCTTCATCTTTTTATCAACATCGGGGTGATTGGAATCAAATTTTCGTTCAAACATTTGTACGGTCAATCGCATAGGTGTCAATGGATTTTTTATTTCATGAGCCACCTGTTTTGCCATCTCTCTCCACGCATGTTCGCGTTCGCTTTTTGCCAACAAATTGGCACTTTCCTCCAATTCGTCAATCATACGATTGTAAGACTTTATCAAGGGTTTTATCTCTCTCGGAATATTATTCGAACGCAACTTTTCATTTTTATTGATACGTGTTCCCGTAATTTTACGTGCAACTGCTTGAATTGATTTCGTAATTGTATTTGACAAAAAATACGACATCAAAATAGACAAAATCAACAAGAAAAAGGTAATTTGCCCAAAGCGAATCAAAAATGTATCTATCTGATTTTGATACAAGGTAATATCTTGTTTATAAGGCAAACTTAATATTCCTAAATTTTTAAAATTCTTATCTGTTATATAATTGTAAGATATTCTATACGACTCTTTCGAACTCTGCTGTAAGTGAATAAAACGTTTATCTGGTGAAAGTTCAATGATATTTAAAATAATAGGAGAAATCTGTACGTTATCAATTTCATCAATAATAAATCGTCCCTTTGATGAAAGCAACATACGACCATTCAAATCATAAATATCTATTTGAATATCATGTATTGCTGAGAGTTCAAAGATTTTTTCTTTTAATATTTCTGAAAGATTATCGTTTGTAAGTGGTTCAGGCGAATTGCCTAAAATAAAAGACAAATGTTCTATCACAGCTGCTTCTTTATTATGCAACAACTCCTGATGATAGGTTCTTACTTCTTTTCGATACTGATAAAACATAACTGCTATCACTACAATCATCGATGTAATGGTAATAGATAGCATCGCAATAAAAATGCGATTCCGTAACGATAAATTTCCTATTTCGTCTTTTTCCACTTTAGCTTTGCATTAATAAGATTGTATAATGTAAATTGTAAAATTGTATTTAGCTTATTTTATCACAATTGAACAATATTCTATAAATTGATAAACACGAAACTATTTAATAACGAGTATTATACATTACTACAATATTCAATATACAATAATACCCTACTGCTTCCTAAGTTTATTGTACACTTTGATTCCTATCATCAGTAAAATTGCCAAGGTAAACAACCCTACAACTCCATAAATCCAATTGACTGCGTGTTTCAAAACTACTAAAAACACTACGGAAAACAAAATCAAGGTAGCTCCTTCGTTCCACAATCTGAAATATTTACTGGTCTTTTGTAAGCGATTTTCTAAACTTTGTTTTACATACACGCCACATTGAAAGTGATATGCCCAAAGCAAAACAATAAATCCCAATTTGGCATGCATCCATGGCATTTTC
This sequence comes from Capnocytophaga sp. ARDL2, assembly GCF_041530365.1. Taxonomy (NCBI): domain Bacteria; kingdom Pseudomonadati; phylum Bacteroidota; class Flavobacteriia; order Flavobacteriales; family Flavobacteriaceae; genus Capnocytophaga; species Capnocytophaga sp. ARDL2. Next base: position 993,669 of record NZ_CP168034.1, on the reverse strand, counting down.
AATAAAAATGGATTGAGATACAACATAATCAAACCGAAAATGGTTGCCAAAATTGCTGCTGGATAACTGATAATGTACCACAAACGATAAATCATCAATCGAAATTGCTCACTCAGAATATTTTTTTCTACTTCGGATTTCAACTGAGCTTCTGTATAATACACAAACAACCTCACGATATAAAAAAGACCTGCAAACCAACATACTACAAATATGATATGCAAGGCTTTTACATAAGCATACAGATTTTCCATAATATGAGATTATTTATTTTCCCATTCAGTAATCCATTGTACCAAAGCGTCAATCCATTGTGGATGTGTGTTGAGACAAGGTATCAAGTGGAAAGATTCTCCCCCATGTTCTTTAAACAATTTTCCGGCTTCCATTTCGATTTCTTCCAAAGTTTCGATACAATCTGCCACAAATGCAGGAGTTACCACCGCCAATTTTTTCACACCTTCTTTTGCCAATCGCTCTACCGCATCTACCGTAAAAGGTTCCAACCATTTGTCTATCCCCAAACGAGATTGGAAACTTTGAGAAAATTTTTCTTTAGGCAAATTCATTTGTTCTGTAACCAATCGAGTGGTTTCAAAACAATGGGTACGATAGCAAGTTTCTGCTTCTGGGCTATTTGGCTGACAACAATAGGTGTCTTCAACGATTTTTATACCGTTGTGTTTTTTGGTTTTATCCGTTTTTTTGATATGTCTTTCTGGTACTCCGTGGTAAGAAAACAACAAATGGTCAAAGGCTTTGTCTTTAGCAGATTCAGAAATTACTGTTACCAAACTATCGATGTATTCCTTTTTGTTGTAAAATGCAGGAAATTTTGTCAATTTCATGTTTGGATATTTTTCAGCAACAATCTTTTCAGCCAATTCTTCAATAGTCAAAGTCGTTGCCATCGCATATTGCGGATACATAGGCATTAGCAACACCTCAGTAACCCCTTTTTTATGTAATTCTTCTAAACCGTTAGCAATCGATGGTTTGCCATATCGCATAGCCAATGCCACAGGTATCGAAACTTTTTCTTGTACCAACTTGTGCTTGTTTTTGGAAATAACAATCAAAGGAGAACCTTCCTCCCACCATATTTTTTTATATGCCTTGGCAGATTTTTTTGGACGCGTACGCAAAATAATTCCTTTTACGATTAGGCTTCTCAACCAATACGGCATATCTATCACATATTTATCCATGAGAAACTCTTCCAAATAAGGTTTTACACTTTCTGGTGTAGGTGCATCGGGCGAACCTAAATTTACGATTAATACTCCTTTCATTATTATTGTAATTAAAAAATTTCTTACAAAGATAGGGTATAGCAACCTAAATAAAAAACTAAAATAAAACAATGAGAAAAATTAATAACATTGGCTTAACATTCAATAAAAAAAATCTACCGAATTTTGCATTAAAGAATAAATTAAAACACTATGGAACAGATTTATGTTATTATGTTGATTACCTTAGCCATTTTGGCAATCATCGACATTGTTGTTGGAGTGAGCAACGACGCAGTAAACTTTCTCAATTCGGCATTAGGTTCAAAGGCTATTTCGTTTAAAACAGCCATGTTGGTTGCCTCGGTTGGTATTCTTTGCGGTGCATTGTTTTCAGGTGGAATGATGGAAATTGCCCGAAGTGGAATCTTTACCCCCTCCATGTTTACCTTCAACGATGTAATGATTATCTTTCTCTCCGTAATGATTGCCGACATTTTGCTTTTAGATGTCTTCAATTCATTAGGATTGCCTACTTCGACTACGGTTTCTATTGTATTCGAATTATTGGGAGCCGCAGTTTGTTTAGCTTTAATTAAAATATTTTTAGGAGACGATACGATTGCCAATTTAGGCGAATACATCAACACTAAAAAAGCTAGCGAAATTGTTACCAGTATCTTACTATCTGTATTATTGTCTTTTATTGTAGGTAGTGCCGTTCAGTATATTTCTCGTTTGCTGTTTACCTTTCAATCAGAAAATAGAATTAAAAAATTCGGTGCTCTCTTTGGTGGTTTTGCCATCTCTTTTATTACTTTTTTCATTCTTATCAAAGGATTAAAAGGTGTATCATTTATCGATGGTGATACTAATAAATTAATCAAAGAAAATCAATGGTACATTTTATTGGGATGTTTTGTCTTTTGGACAATTGTTTCTCAATTATTAATGTCTGTTTTCAGGGCAAATATTTTAAAAGTCATCATCATCATCGGAACATTTGCTTTGGCATTGGCGTTTGCAGGAAACGATTTGGTAAACTTTATCGGAGTGCCTATAGCAGCAATTCAGTCATTCGAATTGTTTCAAGCAAGTGATGGAACTCTGACTACGATGGAGGCACTAGCTGATAGCGACTTAAAAGCACCATTTTATTACTTAGCCATTGCAGGAGTAATTATGGTTACTACTCTTTGGACATCGAGTAAAGCGAGAAATGTAATCGAAACCGAAATGAGTTTGGCAAGACAAAGCGAAGGAGAAGAAAAATTTTCACCTAACGCATTGGCAAAAATCATTGTTCGTGTCACAGTAATCGTTGGAACAGGTATCAACTATTTACTTCCGCAATCGTTGCAATTGAAACTCGACCAGCGATTTGTAAAACAAGAAGTAAAAAAATCTAAAAAAGAACGAATGGAAGAACCTGCGTTTGACATGATTCGTGCTTCAGTAAACTTGATGGTCGCTAGTATTTTGATTGCTTTAGGAACATCATTAAAACTTCCATTGTCAACGACCTATGTAACCTTTATGGTAGCAATGGGTACATCATTTGCCGATAGAGCTTGGGACAGAGACAGTGCGGTATATAGAGTTTCTGGAGTGTTTCATGTGATTGGTGGATGGTTTGCCACAGCAATTGTAGCCTTTTTCACAGCCGCAACAATAGCTTTCTTGATGTATCATGGAGAAATCTATGCCTTTGTAGGAGTGTTGGTGGTATTGGGAATCAGTCTTTACAGAAGCAACAAAGCTCACCGTATAAAACAACAAGAAAAACAAGAAGAAACTCGTAAATTGAGCAAAAATGATATTGTAACTATTCAAGAAGTAATGAATGAAAGTTCAGAGCAAATTTCACAAGTTATAAAACAAACTTTTGAATTGTACAAACAAATCATTGACGGGTTGAGCAAGCAAGAACTCATATCACTACAAGCAAGTAAAAAACGAGTAAAAAAAGTTGAAAAAGAAATCGATGGACTCAAAGCAAATGTTCATTATTTCATTAAACATTTAGACGACACCTCAGTTGAAGCAAGTAAGTTCTATGTTCACTCTTTAGGATATTTGCAAGACATCAGTCAGTCATTGAGTTTTATAGCACAAAATTCTACAGCCCATGTAGATAACAATCACAAAAAACTAAAATTCAATCAAATTAAAGATATAAAAGCGATTGAAATAGAATTGACTAGAATATTCAATGAAATACATCAAATCTTTGAAACTAAACAATTTTCAAAATTAGATTCGATTATTGAAGAAAATCATGAATTGGTAGTAAAAATCGAAAAATCTATTGAAAGACAAATCGAACGCATTCGTACCACGGAAACCAGTCCAAAAAACAGTAAATTGTACTTTGCCTTATTATTAGAAACAAATGATTTGGTACACGATACAATACATTTATTAGAATTGTTCAAAGAATTTGATCATTATGTAAAATTAAAAGAATAATTTTTTTAAAAGTTAAATGATGCTATTTAAAAAAAATAGAAATAATTTTCTACTGTTGAAAATTTAGAGCAATTTGTAAATAAAATTAAAAGCCGAGATAGAATATTCCATCTCGGCTTTTTAAATTCAAAAAAATATATTAGTATCTTTTTTTCAAAACAATCGAACCTAAATCTTCGATTAATTCATTGGCAACAAAAACTACTCTACCACCTTTAGAAATTACTTCCCATGCAATGAGACTTACTATATCATCTACAGCTCCATGTTCATTTGCATCGTCTATCAATTCCAAATTATTATCATCTACCAATCGTACCGGTTGAGAATATTCTCTTTCTACGATAAGCAATTCTGCATTTCCATCCAAAGCAGCTTGATAAATCTCTACTAAATCAGTTGAAAGTTTTCCTTGAGATACAGAAGCTCTTGCATCTTCTACATCTTCAGCAACTAATTTAATATTGTTTTGTTTCGCTACTTCCCAAGCTTGTTTAGCCATAAACCACGGAGTATTTTCTTGATTATTGTGATTTACTTTAAAACTACCAATATACGTTTCAGGACGAGTACTTGCCTCTAAGAAAATATGATAATTTTCATCTGTAGTAGCTACAACTACTTTTAGCGTTTTATCTGTGTTTAACACATAATCTACAACAGCTTTATCAATGATTCTGAAATGTTCTTTTTGTAGATTATCTACATGGGCAGAATCACTTTTTCTTACATTGATTTCAGCAACGTACGGAGTTTCTCCAAATGGGAAATTTTCATTGTGAATTTCTTCTTGAACATTTTCATCTACAATGCTAAAAAGTCTTGTTTCATTCATAGACAATTGTAGCAATAGATACTCTTGACTTCTGTTAAAAATTTTTACCAATGGCTTGATAGCAAATGAATCGTCAACATAGACATTGTTTTCAGTTACTGACCAAATCGATTTTAAAATTTCTTCTGTATTTTCAGAAATAAAAATATGCAAACTGTCCAATAAATAATTGATGTCAATTTTTTCAGAAACAGCGTCCAATTTTTCTAAAACTACTTTAGAATCTTTAGAACCTGCAAATTCATCAGAAACTCTTTGCTTTGCTTCAGAAATTAAATTTTTCAAAACGATTTCATCTTGTAAATTGTCAGGATGCGTTCTATGCGTGTTGAAAGAAATAGTTACACAAATGTTTGACTTCTCTTCTGCTAATTGTTTTAATACCTTTTTTGTCATAATATTATGATTTATAAATTAAACTTACTAAATATAGTAAAAATATTTTATATATTATGTATAATAAATGAATAATTATATTTTTTTAACAAATTTGAGCTAAAAATAATAGTTTAAATTGATTACTATATATAGTTTGTACTACGATAGAAGATGTAGAACATTTGTATAAAGAAACATTATTTCAATATGTATTTATTGAATAATGCACTTTATAGACTATTAAAGAACGAAAGAAGTACTAAAAACAGATGTATGACTATAAACATCCGAAAACTTAAACAACTCAAATCGCACGAAGTGCATAAACGCCATAGACTTTAAACAAAAAATCCTGATTCGTCTGAATCAAATTTTTTTTTATAAAAAAGGCGGCGACCCGAGCTCGCGAACTGCTCCGCATCTTAGCGTAAAAAAAATCCGTTTCATAAGAAACGGATTTTTATAAAAAAAGGCGGCGACATACTCTCCCACGCTATGACGCAGTACCATCTGCGCTATTGGACTTAACTTCTCTGTTCGGAATGGGAAGAGGTGAGCCCCAACGCTATAACCACCTTAAATCGGTTCTGCTAATTTATATTATCTAATTTAGCAGGAATATCGTACATATTGTAAAACACTTCTATTGATACTTTATAAAAGCAACTCTTAGAGCACATAAGCTTACGGGTGATTAGTACTACTCGACTTTGACATTACTGCCTTTACATCTATAGCCTATCAACGTTGTCATCTCCAACGACCCTTCTAAAGAAATCTCATCTTGTGGTGGGTTTCGTACTTATATGCTTTCAGCACTTATCCCTTCCCAACGTAGCTACTCAGCAATGCACCTGGCGGCACAACTGATACACCAGAGGTTAGTCCAATTCGGTCCTCTCGTACTAGAATCAGATCCACGCAAATTTCTAACGCCCGCAGTAGATAGAGACCGAACTGTCTCACGACGTTCTGAACCCAGCTCGCGTGCCACTTTAATGGGCGAACAGCCCAACCCTTGGGACCTTCTCCAGCCCCAGGATGTGACGAGCCGACATCGAGGTGCCAAACCCCCCCGTCGATGTGAGCTCTTGGGGGAGATCAGCCTGTTATCCCCGGCGTACCTTTTATCCTTTGAGCGATGGCCCTTCCATACGGAACCACCGGATCACTATGCTCTACTTTCGTACCTGTTCGACTTGTAAGTCTCGCAGTCAAGCTCCCTTTTGCCATTGCACTCTACGCACGGTTACCAAGCGTGCTGAGGGAACCTTTAGAAGCCTCCGTTACTCTTTTGGAGGCGACCACCCCAGTCAAACTACCCACCAAGCAATGTCCTCTCTAAAAAAAGAGTTAGTCCTCAGATAAGCAAAGGGTGGTATTTCAACAATGACTCCCTGAATCCTGGCGAACCCAGTTCATAGTCTCCCACCTATCCTACACATCACTTATCCAAGAACAATACTAAGCTATAGTAAAGGTGCACAGGGTCTTTTCGTCCCACTGCGGGTAATCGGCATCTTCACCGATACTACAATTTCACCGAGCTCATGGCTGAGACAGTGTCCAGATCGTTACACCATTCGTGCAGGTCGGAACTTACCCGACAAGGAATTTCGCTACCTTAGGACCGTTATAGTTACGGCCGCCGTTTACTGGGGCTTCAATTCAATGCTTCGATTAATCTAACATCTCCTCTTAACCTTCCAGCACCGGGCAGGTGTCAGGCCCTATACTTCATCTCTCGATTTTGCAGAGCCCTGTGTTTTTGATAAACAGTCGCCTGGACCTTTTCACTGCGGCCAGCTTGCGCTGGCGACCTTTCTCCCGAAGTTACAGGTCTATTTTGCCTAATTCCTTAGCCATGAATCTCTCGAGCACCTGAGGATACTCTCCTCGACCACCTGTGTCGGTTTGTGGTACGGGTTCTTATAATCTATGTTTAGAAGCTTTTCTTGGCAGCCTTTAGGTACACTATCTCATCATCCGTAGATTCCGAGTACTATCAGTTTTCGCCAAACTCTACGCATTTTACTATAAAGTCTATAGCTACGACCTTTAACGAACTATTCCGTCAGTTCGCGGTACTTTCACCACTGCGTCACTCCATCACAACTATAAGAAGTACGGAAATATTAATCCGTTGGCCATCGACGTCCCCCTTCGGGTGTGCCTTAGGTCCCGACTAACCCTCAGCTGATTAGCATAGCTGAGGAAACCTTGGTCTTACGGTGTGCGGGTTTCTCGCCCGCATTATCGTTACTTATGCCTACATTTTCTTTTCTAAACAGTCCAAAATACCTCGCAGTACTTCTTCTACCCAGTTTAGAATGCTCCCCTACCACAGTATATCTGTCCATAGCTTCGGTAGTATACTTATGCCCGTTTATTATCCATGCTCGACCGCTCGACTAGTGAGCTGTTACGCACTCTTTAAATGAATGGCTGCTTCCAAGCCAACATCCTAGCTGTCTAGGCAGTCAAACCGCGTTTGTTCAACTTAGCATACATTTCGGGACCTTAGCTGATGGTCTGGGTTCTTTCCCTCTCGGACATGGACCTTAGCACCCATGCCCTCACTGTTTATAATCATTTATTAGCATTCGGAGTTTGTCAGGAATTGGTAGGCGGTGAAGCCCCCGCATCCAATCAGTAGCTCTACCTCTAATAAACTATAATAAACGCTGCACCTAAATGCATTTCGGGGAGTACGAGCTATTTCCGAGTTTGATTGGCCTTTCACCCCTACCCACAGGTCATCCGAAGACTTTTCAACGTCAAACGGTTCGGCCCTTCATTTGGTGTTACCCAAACTTCAACCTGCCCATGGGTAGATCACACGGTTTCGCGTCTACCATTACTGACTATAACGCCCTATTCAGACTCGCTTTCGCTTCGGCTGCGTGACTTAATCACTTAACCTCGCCAGCAACGGTAACTCGTAGGCTCATTATGCAAAAGGCACGCCGTCACCCAACTAATGGGCTCCGACCGCTTGTAAGCGTATGGTTTCAGGTTCTTTTTCACTCCGTTATTCACGGTTTTTTTCACCTTTCCCTCACGGTACTGGTTCACTATCGGTCTCTCAGGAGTATTTAGCCTTACCGGATGGTCCCGGTGGATTCAGACAGGGTTCCACGTGCCCCGCCCTACTCAGGATACCACTATTTAATACATCGTTTACCTATACGAGACTATCACTCTCTACGGTGTATCTTTCCAGATACTTCTAGTTCCCTTTGATTAAAATATCGTGGTCCTACAACCCCAAAATTGCCAAAACAACTTTGGTTTGGGCTTTTCCGATTTCGCTCGCCACTACTCTCGGAATCACTTTTGTTTTCTTTTCCTCCGCCTACTTAGATGTTTCAGTTCAGCGGGTTCGCCTCCTATCGGATACTAGTTCTTCAAACTAGTGGGTTGCCCCATTCGGATATCTACGGATCTAATCGTATGTGCCAATACCCGTAGCTTTTCGCAGCTTATCACGTCCTTCTTCGCCTCTGAGAGCCTAGGCATCCCCCATACGCCCTTATTTTGCTTATTGTGCTCTTTTTATCTCTTGTAATATCTCTATCACAAAAAATCGTGCTTTTTATTTTTCTATCTATTTGTGTTTTCCCAATATGTCTATGAACTTGTCTTCCTCTCGGATTTGTGGAGAATAAGGGAGTCGAACCCTTGACCTCCTGCGTGCAAGGCAGGCGCTCTAGCCAGCTGAGCTAATTCCCCATACATTCTACGAGTTATTTGTTTTGCCTTATCTACCGCATAACTGCTCAACTTCTAGAATTTCCTATTTAATACTAGTAGTCCCGGGCAGACTCGAACTGCCGACCCCTACATTATCAGTGTAGTACTCTAACCAGCTGAGCTACGAGACTCTGTATATCCTTCTATTTTATCCATTTATTTGAACCAACAGCGAGAGGTAAAGTCGGACATCTCTAGAAAGGAGGTGTTCCAGCCGCACCTTCCGGTACGGCTACCTTGTTACGACTTAGCCCCAGTTACCAGTTTTACCCTAGGCAGCTCCTTGCGGTCACCGACTTCAGGTACCCCCAGCTTCCATGGCTTGACGGGCGGTGTGTACAAGGCCCGGGAACGTATTCACCGGATCATGGCTGATATCCGATTACTAGCGATTCCAGCTTCATAGAGTCGAGTTGCAGACTCCAATCCGAACTGTGACCGGCTTTATAGATTCGCTCCTTGTCACCAAGTGGCTGCTCTCTGTACCGGCCATTGTAGCACGTGTGTGGCCCAGGACGTAAGGGCCGTGATGATTTGACGTCATCCCCACCTTCCTCACGGTTTACACCGGCAGTCTTGCTAGAGTTCCCGACATCACTCGTTGGCAACTAACAACAGGGGTTGCGCTCGTTATAGGACTTAACCTGACACCTCACGGCACGAGCTGACGACAACCATGCAGCACCTTGTAAATTGTCCGAAGAAATATCTGTTTCCAAATAAGTCAATCTACATTTAAGCCCTGGTAAGGTTCCTCGCGTATCATCGAATTAAACCACATGCTCCACCGCTTGTGCGGGCCCCGTCAATTCCTTTGAGTTTCACACTTGCGTGCGTACTCCCCAGGTGGGATACTTATCACTTTCGCTTAGCCACTCAGTCCGAAAACCAAACAGCTAGTATCCATCGTTTACAGCGTGGACTACCAGGGTATCTAATCCTGTTCGCTACCCACGCTTTCGTCCATCAGCGTCAATCCTTTGTTAGTAACCTGCCTTCGCAATTGGTATTCCATGTAATATCTATGCATTTCACCGCTACACTACATATTCTAGTTACTTCACAAAAATTCAAGAACTACAGTATCAATGGCAATTTTACAGTTAAGCTGCAAACTTTCACCACTGACTTATAATCCCGCCTACGGACCCTTTAAACCCAATGATTCCGGATAACGCTCGGATCCTCCGTATTACCGCGGCTGCTGGCACGGAGTTAGCCGATCCTTATTCTTACGGTACCGTCAGTTTGCTATACATAGCACGTTTTCTTCCCGTACAAAAGCAGTTTACAATCCATAGGACATTCTTCCTGCACGCGGCATGGCTGGTTCAGAGTTGCCTCCATTGACCAATATTCCTCACTGCTGCCTCCCGTAGGAGTCTGGTCCGTGTCTCAGTACCAGTGTGGGGGATCTCCCTCTCAGGACCCCTACCCATCATCGTCTTGGTATGCCGTTACCACACCAACTAACTAATGGGACGCATGCTCATCTTATACCGATAAATCTTTAATATCTAAATGATGCCACTCAAATATACTATGAGGTATTAATCCAAATTTCTCTGGGCTATCCCTCTGTATAAGGTAGATTGCATACGCGTTACGCACCCGTGCGCCGGTCTCAAACTACTAAAGTAGCTCTACCCCTCGACTTGCATGTGTTAGGCCTGCCGCTAGCGTTCATCCTGAGCCAGGATCAAACTCTTCATCGTATATTTTTTATATTAATGATGTTTTATCCCAACTTTACTTGTTCTCTCAGGTATGCTGTTAATTCAATAAAATATTTTCTATGATCGTCTCTTGTTTTACTTTCACTCCCCTCTCAGAAAGCGAGTGCAAAAGTAGAAAGAATTTTTAAAACTACCAAAATTTATTTTGTTAAAAAATTTGTTAAAGTTTTTCTCCCTCTACCTATAAAACGCTTCGTTTCTAAAGCGGATGCAAAAGTAGAAAGTTTTTTCTAAAACACAAAACTTTTTTAGTTTTTTTTTCTTTCGTGGGCGATGAGGGATTCGAACCCCCGACCCCCTCGGTGTAAACGAGGTGCTCTGAACCAGCTGAGCTAATCGCCCCCTATCTCTTTGAACGGATTGCAAAGATAGAACAAGTTTTTGTTATCTTCCAAATGTTTTGAAGAAAAATTTTGAAATATTTTTTAAACAATTGGTTTTCAACGGATACTTTCGATACGCTTTGTGAATTCTCTCGTAAATTACACGGATTGTCGCTGTTTCTTTTCTTTTTACAACAAAAAAACAGAGATGCTATGCTTTTGGAGGAAACAGAGACCTTTGCGTATAAAATAACCTATGTAGTCTATGTATCTATCGGATTAAAAAAACTTTCGCTCATTAAAAATTTCTCAGAAGTTGATACGGGGCGTATCGTTTTTTACAACGGAGAAACAGAGATTTCTTTAAACCACATGGGACACAATAGAAACATAAAAATAACTGTATACAAATGAATAGACGCAACTTTAATTTCCTTCAGATAAATTTTTTTTGATACTATATCAAACCTAAATGACATCACCTCCTATTAAGCGAAACTGGTAGCAAGTATGGAATAGCATAATTATTAAAATTAGTCTGCACTATTTTCTTTCAAAATATTCAATTTTCACTACCTTTGTACAAATCTAAACACTTGATGAAGCGCAGTATCATAACCACTCAAGATGGCTCTTCTTCTATCTCTATTGAAAATTGGGGTGAAACCTACCACTCTATTTTTGGTGCAGTTCAAGAAGCTGTTCACGTGTATATCAAAAATGGTTTGCTTTTAATAAATAAACCTTCCCTCAACATTTTAGAAATGGGATTTGGAACTGGTCTCAATTTTTGTTTGACCTATAAAGAAGCTTTACTCCGGAATCTTGAGATTCAATACACCGCTGTTGAGGGGTTTCCTTTGACTGAAAATGAATTTCTATCGCTCAACTACTTTTCTTATTTCCCTGATTTTTCTTTTGAAGAAATCCATCGCTTGACTTGGGATGAAACTCATCAATTGACAAAAAATATTTCTTTGCATAAAAATTATTCATTGTTTGAAAATTTATCTTTACCTCACGATCACTATGATTTGATTTACTTTGATGTATTTGGTTATAATTATCAACCGGAATTGTGGAGCGAAACCATCCTTCAAAATATGTTTCATTGTTTAAAATCTGACGGTATTTTAGTTACGTACGCAAGTAAAGGTGTAGTTAATCGCACTTTGAAATCTATTGGTTTTACTGTAAAAAAAATGCCAGGTCCCCCTGGCAAACGTGAAATGACTATTGCTATCAAACCGTAAAATATTCCATTACCTTTTGAGTAGCATGTCTGTTTTTGGCTACATATTCTAAGTTGATTTTCTCAATTGCGTGTCTTTTATTCTCGTCGTTTAGCAATTCATCAAAAACTTTGTGCATTTGTTCGGCATTTTCCACTGAAATACAACCACCCAATGCCACCAAATCTTTGGCTTCTTGAAATTTACTATAGTTCGATCCAATAACTATTGGAGTTCCAAATACTGCGGTTTCTAATATATTGTGCAAACCTGTTTTGAAACCTCCGCCGACATACGAAACAGTTGCGTAGGGATAAATCGAAAACAACTGCCCAATGGTGTCTATAATCAACACCTGAAAATCTTTCAAGTCCACCCCTACTCGCTCAGTGTATCGGATTGATTTCAATTGTATTGCTTGTTGTAGTTTGGCTATCTTATCTTCCTTGATGTCGTGCGGAGCAATAATCCACTTAACATTTTTCGATGCATTGAGGTATGGTAAATACTGTTCTTCATCATCAATCCACGAACTCCCTACAACAATAACTTTTTTACCATCAATAAATTGCTCAATTTCAGCTTTGGATTCTACTTGTTTCGCAAATGACAATACTCGGTCAAATCTTGTGTCCCCATGAATAGTAACATTCTGTTTACCAATACTATTCAACAATTCTTTAGATTGACTATTTTGCACAAAAAAATGTGTAAATGCTGATAAAATTTTTCGATAAAAACCACCATACCATTTAAAAAACAATTGATCTTCACGAAAAATACCCGAAATCAAATAGGTAGGAATTTTTCTCTTTTGCAATTCTTTCAAATAGTTGCGCCAAAACTCATATTTTACAAAAAAAACTTTTTCAGGTTGCACACAATCTAAATATCGTCGTACATTTCCTGGTATATCCAAAGGTAAATAGACAGCAATATCTGCCAAGTGATGATTTTTTCGTATTTCATAACCCGAAGGCGAAAAAAAAGTCCAAACCACTTGATGATTTGGATTTTTCTTTTTCCATGCTTCTATCAGTGGTACTCCTTGTTCAAATTCGCCCAAAGACGCCGTGTGTATCCATATATACGACTGTCCTTTTTGGATTTTTTGCTGCAATAACTCAAATGTTTGCTCACGACCTTTGACAAACAATTTCATTTTTTTGCTAAAAAACTGTGTCACTGGCACTAAAAATGCAAACAATCTAATACTTATTTGATAGAGTACATTCATTTTATTTTGAAATTAATTTTCCCGAACCTGTAATTTCTACATTGAGAATTTCGGTATTTTGATAATAAATGGTTCCTAAACCAGTAAGTTTTCCGTCCAATCCGTTGATGGCATTGGTATAAATCACACCATCTCCATATTGATAAACCTCTGTAAAAAACGACGGTACTTCCGACAAATCGATGACTCCATTTCCATTGTTTTCAATAAATGCACTGTTGGTTTTTCCTGACAATTTTATCTCTGCATTTCCTTTATTCGTAATTTTTAAATCTTCGGTTTTCACCTGAGTTTTTACAACGCCATTTCCTATCACTTCGATTTCAAGTTCATTGGTTTCCAAAATACCCATAGATTCGACAGTAGAATTGCCCAAAACTAAAATTTTATCCAAATCTTTATTGGTAATAGACACCTTGAAATTTTCAGTTTGATCTACAATTACAAATCCAGGTTTTAATTTTATAGTCAAAATTTCATCTGCTACCGAAATGTCAAACAATTGGTGCAAATTGGCATCGGCAGTTATATTCACAACAGGTTGTAAACTATTTGCCATTATCATCAAATCGATTCCTCCCCCCAGGATTACTTTGTTGTATTTCTGAACCTTTTTTTCTTTTGTTACAACATTTTTATTTCCTTTTACTTTTCTTTCTTGTGCAAAAGAAACTGTAGTACAAAGGAGCATTATTGCTAAAACTATTTTCTTCATATTGCTACTGTTTTTAATCCTTCTACTGTTTCTAACTCATTAATTGTACCAAAAATATCTTCTGTAAAATCGAGTACTTCAGAATTTAAAAAATTTTTCTTCAAATCGTCCATCCCCTTTTCCATTAATAAAGGGGTGGTAAACTTGCGACTACTGCCCAAAACAAATTCGTTGACCACAATACGAAAATACATTTTTCCTGAGGGTGTTTTGTACTTTAAAAAATCAATTCTGTCAAAATTACGTTTCAACACAGTGATTTCACTCATACATTGTGTTTTATGTTGGTGCGAATTACTCGTAAAAATCACATTTCCCTTTCGATTATTGTAAGTATATTTATAGGTTCCATTTTCTCTTTGACTTATGACTAAAGTTCCCATTTGTATCTAAGGCTTTTTCCGTTTAAAAATTTAACATTACCAATTAATAGGTGTTTTTCCATTTTGTACTAAATATTCATTTGCTTGAGAAAAATGTCTATTTCCAAACCATTTTCCTTGATTGGCACTCAATGGTGATGGATGTCCCGATTTCAAAATCAAATGATTTGTACCGTCAATCCATTGTTCTTTTTTATGAGCATTGCCTCCCCATAACATAAAAACTACTCCCTTTTTCTCTCGACTTATCATCTCAATAATTTGTTGAGTAAACGATTCCCAACCTTTGCGAGTATGACTTCCCGCCTGCCCTTCTCTTACTGTTAGTACATCGTTTAGCAACAAAACTCCTTGATTTGCCCAGCGTGTCAAATCACCATTTATGGGAAGCTTCTGCACCAGTATCGGTCATCACTTCTTTAAAAATATTGACCAAACTTTTTGCTAAAGGATACACTTGAGGATTGAGCGAAAACGCTAAACCATTGGCATGCCCCAAAGTAGGATAGGGATCTTGACCTACAATCACTACTTTTATATCTTCAAAATCACAGGCATTCAATGCATTGAAAATTTGTTCTTTGGGTGGTAAAATACGCGTATTTTTATCTTGATATTCTTGGGTTAAAAAATCTGTCAATTGCAGAAAATACGGTTGTTGAAATTCTGATTGCAATTTTTCCGACCAAGAAACATTTAGATTTAAATTCATAATTACTTTTTTTGCAAAATAATGAAAATATTAGTGGGAATACAATTTGGATTTTTGAAAAAAAATATTCAGCCAAAAGTTCAATTTGATAGATTTTCCCAGGCGTTACCACCAATCGAGAATCTGTAATCCATGGATTGAGATATCAAACCATTTTATAAGTATTTTTCTGTTCTTTAGCCCATTGACACAAATCATCAATAGATGAATCTACTACTACTTTTGTGGTTTTTGGCATTGAATATTTTGAAGAATTTGAAATATGATATCCATATTTTTCAGGAGATTGCATAATGGTTTTCAAAGCCAATATCCTAAACACATATCAAGAAGTTTCTTCGTTTAAATACAAATCGTAATAAGAAGTTACTCCTTGCAAATCCAATTGTTTTTCGATTCCACCCATTCCTCTGTTATAGACAGCTGCTACTAATGTCCAATTGCCAAATTCATTGTACGCATTTCTCAAAAATTTACAAGCGGCTTCAGTAGATTTACCAAATGATTTCGTTCGTCTATCGTATCTGATATTTCTAAATTGTATTCGCGAGCTGTATTTGCCATAAATTGCCAATATCCTTTTGCACCAGCCGAAGAAGTGGCGTTGGTCAAAGCACTTTCTATCACACACAAATATTTAAAATCATCGGGAATGTTGTTCTTTTTTAATATAGGCTCTATAATCGGAAAAACCTTGTGTGCTCTTTTTATAATCAAAGTAGTGGCTGAATGTAAATTCGTATTTACTACCAACTCGCGGTCTAATCTTTCTCGAACTTCAAAATTGTGCATAGGTACTTGTTCGTCACAAAAATCATAAATATCTTTTTCGATATTCGTTTCAATTGTAGGCAAATTATTTCCATGCAAAGGAATAGTTTGCAAAGTCATCATTCCCAATGCAACAAAGTCAATCAATTATTTCTTTTTCATTTTGCAATTTATATTTATTTTTCTAACTCTTGTTCAACAATTTTTGTCAATTCTCGAGCATGTGTCAAAATCATAGCGTGAGTGCCACCTTGAATTAGGCGAACATTTTCACAAATATATTTCGAGGGAAAAATATGATCATCCGTTCCATGAATATGCACCACATTTGCATCGCTCGGTTGTCCTTCCCATTCCAACGCTTGACGAATACTCCAATCGAAATAATACGGACTCAATTTGACCAAATATTTTCTATACAATTTCACTTTCTTTTTCGCAGCATCGACAAACAAATATTTATCTGCCCAATCCATCATAGTTTTTAAATAATTGGATGGAAAGGCTTTGTATAAATTCCATTGATAAATGTATCTCAATGCATTGGGAAACTCTTCTTTTGATTTAATACTCGACACTACAAAAACTTTTTTACACGGCAATTGCTTAGCAATTTCCTGTACAACAATTCCACCAAAAGAAACGCCCATCAAAATAGGCTGTTCCTCTTGAATAGGCTGAATCAATCGTTGAATATATTTTTCTAAAGGTTCGTCTTTTTTGGGCTCTATCCAGTCTATTTTTACTAATTCATATTTGTTTTCATCAAGTTGTAAATAATCAAAAATTTGAGCTTTGGCTCCCAACCCAGGTATGCAATAGATTTTTTGTTTCATCATTTTTTTCTCATTCTTACTTTTCTGACCCACAATTCTATCTTTTTTTCCTCCTACAAATATAATCAAAACAAAAAGGCTTCACAAATTGTGAAACCTTTAAGCCAAGTTGAATTGTAATTTTAATAAGTATGAATGAAATTCAATTAGAATATCCATTTCATTGTGCTGTGTTGGAATACTTCATACACATAATCTCCTTCGATCAACACCAAACAAGTGATGTAAATAATCAAGAAGAACATTGGTGCTACGATAGACCATCTAAAAGATGCTTTTTCACCTTCAAGGTGCATAAATGCCCACATGATGTAGTAGGCTTTCCATATAGTCATCAAGATGAAAATCCAGTTTAGGAAAGACAAACCAAATACTCCATTGTGGAATAATGAATCTGGTTTGAAGATACCTAAAACAACTTCGATGATTGTCAATATAGACAGGTAAGCAAATACCTGCCAAATTCTTTTTGTATTAGATGCGTGTGCTCCCATTTTACTAAAAATATTTTATTATAATTATACCAAATAGAAGAATGTAAATACAAACACCCATACCAAATCTACAAAGTGCCAGTACAATCCTACTTTTTCTACCATTTCATAAGAGCGTCTCTTTTCGTAAGTTCCCAACAACACATTGAAGAAGATGATGATATTCAAAATCACCCCAGCTGTAACGTGGAATCCGTGGAAACCTGTGATAAAGAAGAACAAATCTCCAAATGTTTTATGTCCGTATTCGTTGCGTACAAGGTTTGCACCTTCTACTACAATGTTGAAATCATTGATTCTGTTTAATGATTCCTCACGAGATAAAACGATTTTTTCGTGTTTGTTTTCAGGGTTTGTAAATTGTGTACGAACCAAGATGTCTTGATTTTTTTCCAATCCAGCTTTTACTTGCTCCAAAGATACAGATGTCTGAGCATCTCCACTCATAAACCAAGTACCACGGCTACGAGAAAACTGTAGATCTTCTCTTGCAACGGTAGTATCAGCAAAGTCTGCCAAAGCTACACGCTTTCCGTCTTTGTCAACGAATTGTAAAATTTCTCCACCTTTAGTTTCGATTGCTCCGTAAGTTCCGTTGATGAAGTTTTTCCACTCCCACGCTTGTGAACCTAAGAATACAAAACCACCTACAATTGTCAAAAATAAGTAAGTAGCTACTTTTTTCTGCTTCATTTGGTGTCCAGCATCTACTGCCAATACCATTGTTACTGAAGAGAAAATCAAAATAAAAGTCATCAATGCAACATAGTACATCGGAGCTTCTACTCCGTGTAGGAATGGAAAGTGGTTGAATACCTCATCAGCAATTGGCCATGAATCCATAAATTTGAATCTCGTGAAACCATACGCTGCAAGAAATCCTGCAAATGTTAAAGAATCTGATAAGATGAAAAACCACATCATCATCTTTCCATAACTTGCTCCTAATGGTTGGATGTCTTCTCCTCCACTCCATACTTGTTCTTTAGTCGCTGCTGTGTTAACTGTCGCTCCCATATAAAGATTTAATGTTAAAAAAGTTTTCAAAATTAATACTTTTTTCGCTTTTCAAAAAGTATTTTCTTATTTATAAAATGTAAAAAACAAAAACAGATACAACCATAAGAAATCTAAGAAATGCCAAAAAATCGTAGCTAACTCAATTCCAAACGTTTGACCTTTGAAATATTTCTGTTTGAAATGGTTATAAATTACTGTTAACAATGCTATCAAACCTCCAATCAAGTGTCCGATGTGTACAATTACTACTACATATAGGAAAGAGGTCGTAATGGTACTTTCACTTCCTGTAAAGTAATATCCCTGATCGATAATCTGTCCAAAGCCTACAAATTGACATACGATAAAGGCGATTCCCAATGCCAATGTTA
Organism: Capnocytophaga sp. ARDL2; assembly: GCF_041530365.1. Lineage (NCBI taxonomy): Bacteria > Pseudomonadati > Bacteroidota > Flavobacteriia > Flavobacteriales > Flavobacteriaceae > Capnocytophaga > Capnocytophaga sp. ARDL2. The sequence continues at coordinate 975,172 of NZ_CP168034.1, read as the reverse complement.
CCAACAATAACGAAGTGGTCTTTGAGCGTTCATTATTTTTAATAGCTTTCAATGCCAAATGAAACGAAACACTCGACAATAAAATGATTACTGTAGAAATCGTAAATGCCGATGGCAATGTAAAATCTCTCAACCAATCCGGACGACTTTCACTCACCACATACGCACTGGTCAATCCGGCAAACATCATTGTAAAACTCGCCATTGCCAAGTACAACATGGTCTTTTTTGCCTTGTTACTCCTTTGTTGTTCTTCTGTTAAAGTTATTTGTTCCATTTTTTATTATATTTTTTTATTTATTTTTCTCGCATTTCCCTTGGCTCGAATCCCAATAATTATCGGAACGAAGTGGGTTTAACGCAGATTTTTTATTTAACCATCGTTTCGCTAACTTTATGTGCAGATATATTGATTGCGTTGATTATTTTTTTAATAAATCAAAAAAATATCTGTGATAATCGAATTAAAAGAAAGAAAATCAAAAAAAATCTATTCTCATCAGCGTAAAAAAACGAATAGATGATTCCATTTTACTATCTTAAAAATTTATCCACTACAAATAGTATTTGTATCAAACTGATGTATGTTACACTCACCAACATCAAACTTCTCGCTGCGTTATCCGTTTGTGTTTTGTGCAATTGAAAAGCTGCCCACAACATCCATAACCCACTTACAAATACCAAAATTGTTGCAACCAAACTCAATTTCAACTGACCTGTTACTCCAAAATAAGGTATAATCGACACCAATATCAACCAAAAAGTGTACATAATGATTTGCATCGAAGTCTTTTTATCTTTTTTACCCGAGGGCAACATAGCAAATCCTCCTTTTTGATAATCGTCATGTAAAAACCAACCCAACGCCCAAAAATGTGGAAACTGCCAGAAAAATTGTATCAAAAACAATGTCCCCGCTTCGATTCCAAATTCGTTGGTATGAGCTACCCACCCCAACATAAACGGAATGGCTCCAGGAAAGGCTCCAACAAATACCGACAAAGGGGTGATGGGTTTTAATGGTGTGTAAACACTCGTATATAAAAAAATCGATATTGCACCAAACATTGCTGTTTTGGGACTGATGATGTACAAAATCACTATACCTGCTATCGTGAGTAGCGACGCCAAAGCAAAGGCTTGTTGTTTGGAAACTCGTCCTGCTGCTATTGGTCTATTCGCGGTGCGTTTCATCAACAAATCGGTATCTTTTTCGATGATTTGATTGAAAGCATTCGATGCTCCTACCATACAATACCCTCCGATTGCCAATAATATGATTTTATAATCCAAATCCGACCAACTGTCGATTGCCAACATATAGCCCGCCAATGTAGAAAACACTACACTCATTGCCAAACGAGCCTTGGTTATGGTTTTGAATTCTGTAAATAGTGGTGTCAATGCCATTTTGTTGTTTTTTCAATTTGCAAAGATAGTTTTTTTGTTTGAAGTTTAAAATGTTTGAGGTTTGAAGTTTTGAAGAAAGAATACATATAATAAAAAAACAAAGGCTGTACATTTATTTGAACAGCCTCTTCTTATTACTCCTCTATAATATATTCTATTGTACCCATACGATAATCAAAAAAACAAAAACCCTCCGCCAAAGTTTTATTGGTAAAACTTTGGCAGAGGGTTGAAAATAGTTAATCTACTCCACCGCTCCGATCACTCTATTTTGGGTAACGGTGTCATAACCACCGATGTAGGCATCTTCGCTATGTTTATTGATACCCGTGTATTCAAGGCTGGAATCTTCGTAGCGTTTGAATTTGAAAACTGCATCGTTCATCAGTTCACCGTTGAATACGCCCAAACTTTCCAACAACGAAAAATCTTCAATGGAAAGTCCCGTTACTTTTTTGAATAATTCAGGTTCAATGTACTGAATCACATCTTTTAGGGTATGCTCTCTTAACTCAGATAGATACATGAAAACAGGTAGTCTCGTGGCAAATTTGATGAGTTTTTCTTGAATTTGCTTTCGCATACTCTTTACCTCTTTTTCTTTGTCGGTGAGTTCTTTTTTCTCGGTTTTGCTCAATTCTTCGTCTTTTTCAGCCGCTTCTTTTTTGGTTTGCTTGATTTCTTCCGATTTATTAACTATCGACTCAATGTCTTGATTCAGCGAACGAAATCCTTCTATACTCATCAGGGCTTTCATCGCTTCTTCGTTGTTTAAAAGTCGTTGCAAAGTGATGTTATCTACATTCACCAACAAGGCAGATTCCCACCTACGAGCCAAAAGCGTTCCCGTAGTTCCGCTCGTGGCAATGTCCAACAATTCCGATGCATTGATTTCCTTCATCACACTGCCATCGTACGACAATACTGGCAAGAAACTCAACAAATCGGCTACTTTTTTCTCTGGGCTTTCATTTGAATCTACATTAAGTCTGTTGCTATACGATACAATCTGACTCAACGCTCTATTTGGGGCAAAGTCAAAGACATAACATTCGTGTTTGATGATTTCTTCACGATTGGGGCTGTTTTTATCTGGATTTTTCAGCACCCACGGAGTTTGCACTCGAAATACGGTTTGAAAATAAGTCTCAGGACTTTGGGTATTTCTCAATATAAAAATTCCAGTCCAAGGTTTTACAGAAACACCCGTCGTCAGTTTTCCGCACGACAATGTAATGGTTTTGGTCTTGAGTGGCTCACGCGTCATAGCGGCTTCAAGAGGTTTTAGGGCTTCTACACCTATTCCTGCTTGAGTACCGGCACAGACTACCACTTCGTAATCGTGGAAAAACTTGTTGGTAGCTTTTTTTAGCAAATTAGCCATTGCAAAACACGAAGCTACATTGGGCAAAAACCAAAACGAATGTTGCAAAGCATCTTTCAATCGCACATCTTTAAAGGGCATTGGTGCTTTGTTTTTAGGGTCTTTTAGGGCATCTTCGTTTTTTTCTTTGTACTGACCACGCACAAATTCCAACCAATTTTGCACTTCTTCTTCGTATTTGAATGTTGCATTTTTGCCTGTGTCTGTGGTTGAGAAAAATTCATTCAAATCAAACTCGTTGAACTCGCCTTTTAGGGCAATATTTCGTATATCTTCGGGCAACTGATAAGTGAGCATGACCAATCTTGGCAACGAAGCATAAGGATTGGCTCCGTTTTTCTCGTTCCATTCAGTTTTGGCTTTTTGCTCGTCGGTATAAGTCCAGTTAAATATTTGTTCTTCAATAAATTCACCATTGGCAATGGCACGGAATGGCGTACCCGAAAGGTAGAGATAATGCTTGGTGGTGATAGGCAATTCATCTTCTTCAAACTGAAAATCCAATGCTTTGCCATCGTTTTCTGTTTCTATCTCTTTTTGTTCTTTCAAGGTTTGTTCGTATTCTTCTTTTTCCTCCTTGTTTTTTTTGGCGTCAAAAAGGTCTTTGGTGTTGTCTTGCCATGCTCCAAAGTGGTATTCGTCAAAGATTACGCAATCCCAATCGGTGTTATGCACCCATTCGTTAGAAATTTTGATACCGCCCGATTTTTTGTCCCTACCCAAAACATCTTGCAAGGAAGCAAAATACACAAAAGGCTGATTGTGATTGATTTCATCTTCGGAAATATCCTCTTCTTTTTTGGAAACAAATTGCCAATTTTTAAAGTCTATATGACTCAAAAGGTCTTCACGCCAAGCCGAAAGTACGGCAGGTTTGAAGGTGAGTACCAAGATTTTTGTCCAACCCATTTCCAGAGCCAACTGATAACTGGCAAAGGTTTTTCCAAAACGCATTTTGGCATTCCAAAGAAAGTGCGGAATGATGCCTTTTTCCTTTTCAAAAGAGCGGAAATATTTGGCGGTTTTGGTTACAGCTTCCTGTTGTTCTGGTCGCATACCGAAGTCCAAGGAGCGTTTTTCTTTGTTGAATTCTTGTCTTTTTTCGGCAAGGATAGCAGCTTTTACCTCGTTGAGCGTACATTGAAACCATTCGCCTTCTTCTTTTTTGTTGATGATGCCCATTTTTTGAAGTTGGCGATGCACAGCACCATCGGTAAAGAAAGAGCCATCTTCTCTAATGGCGATTTCTTCCAAGATAATTTCCCACGATTGTTTGGGCAATTTCACATTTTCCATTTGCTGCCTTACTCGTTGCTCGGCTGTGTCTTTGGTAGTATAGCCCACCTTGATATACCCCGGAAAACGAGTATCGGTGTAGGCGTAGATTTTGGGCGTATTTTTGGTTTTAAACATAAACTAACTTTTTTTTCTCTTGGTTTTCTCTTGGTTCTTTTCCTTTGATGAAAAGAGCCAGATTTGCAATACCGAAACAATACCTAATGACTTTTCATTAGGTATTGTTTCGGTATTGACTAAGGGAGGGGCCTTATCGGATGATTTTTCCAAATATTTGCAAGAATTGTTCTTCTTCTTCGAGGGCGTATTTGGCGTAGCCGTATAGGTCTCTCATCCACTCTTGGAGGGCGTCAAAGGCTTTGTTTTTGTCTTTGGTGGCTTGTTGGTTTTCGTTTTTTTCTTGCGAATAGTTGGCATAGGCATCGCGTATTTGAGCGATATTGCTGAGTTGTTTTTCTACATCGTCTGTTGCGATTTTTAGTCTTGCCAGTGGGGTGAGGAGGTTGGTGTCTGCTTTTAGCTTGGTATAAAAGCTGTACATCTCCTCTATGAGTAGCAATATGGCTACGGCTGGGCTTCCTTTGAGTGCCAGACTGATCTGTGCTGTAGGGTTGTTTTTGAAGATGAGTTTGGCTTTGCCTCGATGGGTACGATAGGCTTCTGTAGCGGTATCCATCAGGGCTTTGAAGGTAGCATAGGCTATTTTTTCATCTTCTGTTTCTTGCTTGTTGGTCGTATAGCTTTTTCTTGCTTGGGCGTAGAGTTGTTTTCCTTTTTGGATTTCTTCTGAGCCGTAGCCGTAGTCTTGTAATTTTTCAGCGATTTGCTGGTGTTTTTCTAATGTTTCGAACAATACTTTGCTGTTTTGAAGTATTTCTTCGTTGGTGAAATAGAGTCTTTTTGCCATAATTGATATATTTTAAATGATTATTGATTTGGTTTTACTTGTTTTTGTTTTCTTCTACTCATTTTCGCATTTCGTCAGGTGTTTTTTGGTTTTTGGGTACTCGTTTTTGGGTTTTGTCAGGTGCTTTTTGGTTTTTTTTCATTCATTTTTGCGTTTCGTCAAGTGCTTTTTGGATTTTTGGTACTCGTTTTTGGGTTTTGTCAGGTGACAATAGTATTTTTTATCCTTTGGTACTTTGTCAAAGTTTTGAGACTTTGACAAAGTGCTTTGCAGTAGGACTTACTCCATTGGTCTAACCCTATTTTCTATATAAGTGATTTCTTCTTCGGTTAGGTTATACTTTTGGTATAGCTCTGCGTCTGTCCAAGGTTTTGAAAAATCTTGCATTGGAACAAATTCATAAACTTTTTTAGTTGCATCTTGAGTAATTTTCTTCAATCCAAAAATGAAATGAAAAAATTTGGTATTTATATACGACATTACATTTTCACATCTTTGTTTATCTCTGAAAGGACCGATGACCAAATAAGTCTCTGTACAGGCAGATTTCGGTTTTGCATAGATAGGATTAATTTTATCTTCTCCAATTTCTCCAGAACCAATTGCTTTAGGGACAAATATTTTATGAGCATCAATCCAAGACTGATTTAATGTGATTTCACTTCTTTTATAATAAGCCGTTCCCTTAGTTTGAAATAAAAACACATTATCTTCTTTATCATAAGGTGTTAATTTCCCTTTGACAGTTGTTGCTAATCCGAAAGGTTTTCTTGAACTTATAATATTTGAAAAAGAATCTTCTTTAAATGATAGAACTTTTCTCAAAATAGAAATTCCTTCATTATTTCTGATAAAAATATCCATTCCTTCTTCTTTTAAAGGTCTTTTCATTTCAGAAATTATCTGTCCTTCTTCATAAGTTTTTATCAAACAATCCCCTTTGTATTTATTTTCCCATAAAAAATAATTAACTCCACCTTTTATTTCAACCCCAGGGAAAACATCAGAAGCATTTGGAAAATCGTGAATTTCTTTTAATCTGTTATCATTCAGCATATTTTCTCTAAAAATATCTAAACCTTTCCCTCCAGCAAACCAACGGCTCGGGACAATCATACTCAAATAATTAGGCTCTAATTTCTTTGCTTGTTCTATAAATTTATGATAAATTGGTTTTGCACTTGCTCCTGCACCACCATCACTCAACTGATAGGGTGGATTTCCGATGATTACATCAAATTTCATATTTTCAAAAGGGTTTTTGTTGTGAATAAATGCGTAGGCGTGTTGTGAGAGTCCTGTGCGTTGGTCATCGCCTAACTCGTTTTCGCTGGCTCCGCAATAGGTGCATTTGCCGTTTTTCCAACTGTGGGCTGTTTCTTTGAAATAGATGTTGCCGTCTGGGGTATCAAATATTTTGGCTACACTATACTCGCCATTGGCGGTTTTGGTGCAATAGAGCGTACGGCGGGTGAGCAAGGCGGTGAGCTCGGTAATGCCTATGCCATAGAGTTGCTCTTTCATTATATGATCGATACGGGTTTGTAAATCGGGGATTTGGTTTTTTAATCCTTTGAGCAAACGCTTGGCTATCTCTCGTAGGAAGACGCCAGATTTTGAAAATGGGTCTAAAAATTTTGCGTTGGGATTGCTCCAAAGCGTGTCAGGTAGCGTGTCCAACATTTTATTGGCTATGTGCGGCGGCGTAAATACCTCATCGTTACTGAGATTTGCCAAACACGAGAGTACATCGGGGTTGTGGGTGGTGTTCATAAGGGTTATTTTATTTGTAGGGGCGAATTGAAATTCGCCTGTTTTTCATTTTTATGGCAATATTATTTTGCTATTTTGGGCAAATTGCGATTTGCCCCTACGGTGCGGTCACACCTATTTCTAAATAATGCATCGGTGGTGGTGGGTCGGGTTTCATCAATTCGCTGAAAAGGGATTCCATACCGCCTTTTTTATTATTGAGTTTTCGGAAATCAAAGAAATTTCTGATGACCATACCATCGGATTGTAGTTTCCAATCGGTAAATTCTATGGCTTCGCCATCTGTGGTGGTATAGTCCATAGCATTTCCGCAGATGATATTGGTGTGCAGAATGTATTGCATGCTTTGGAGCATTTTGGGGTATCGGTCTTCGTCTTGGTATTTTTTGAGATAGGCTTTTTTGATGAGTTGAAACAAACGCTCACGGCATTCTTGGGCGTTGTCTTCCAAAAGTTCTACGCCATAGATAGAACACACGGCTTTTATCAAGCTTTTTTCGTATTCTATACGGCTTTTTTCTTTTTTTACAAAGGCGAGTTTTCTGTTGAGTATTTCCACGAGAAAGTTACCCGAACCACAAGCGGGTTCGAGGAATGTGGCTTCAATTTTCTGTGCATCGTTGGTAAAGTTTTCCCATACCAAATCTACCATTGCCTTTACTTCGCGTTCGTTGGTAAAGACTTCGCCGTGGTCAGCCACTCTTTGTTTAGATTTCACCTGCTGACTACTCATAATGCACAAGTTTTAGGTGAGAACAAGGCACAAAAAATCCCTTTTGGAAAGGCAAAGCCTTTCCAAAAGGGATTTGAAATTTTCGAAAATTTATGATTAAATTACGCTGAACGCTGAACGCTGAACGCTGAACGCTGAACGCTGAACGCTGAACGCTATCAGTTCATCAAAGATACGAAAAATCAGTAAATTACACAAATTTTCTTTCATTTTTTTTTGTAGTTTTAAAAAGTGTTACAAATATATAAAATAAATGATAATGCTACAAGTAGAGTTTTTTTTAAAAAAAATAGCCTTTTTATTACTCTCTAAAAGTTTAGTTTTGAGTTTATGTAAAGTTGAATTTAAGAGTTGTGAGATGCTGAAAAACAAATTGCCTTTTCTCAAAAATTTATCTTCTCTTTTAATTTATTTCAATTATCTTTGCGTTTCATAAAAAATATAAACACTATAGTTTATGAAAGTAAATCCTAATTATACAACCAAGGAGCAATTATTAGAATTGTACAACAAACCTTTGTTGGAATTAATTTTTGAAGCTGCAACTATACACCGTCAATACCACAATCCGCGAGAGGTACAAATGTCATCATTATTGAGTATCAAAACGGGGGGATGTGCCGAAGATTGTGGCTATTGCCCTCAAGCAGCTCGCTATCACACTACGGTAGAACCTCACAAATTAATGACTGTAGAATCGGTAGTAGAACAGGCAAAAAACGCCAAAGCCAACGGTTCATCTCGTTTATGTATGGGAGCAGCATGGAGAGAAGTTCGCGACAACCGAGATTTTGACAAAGTAATCGAAATGGTACAAGAAGTAAACAAACTCGATATGGAAGTTTGCTGTACCTTGGGAATGATGAACGAAGAACAAGCACGAAGATTGAAAAATGCAGGTTTGTTTGCCTACAACCACAATTTGGATACTTCGCCAGAATTTTACGGAGATGTAATTTCTACTCGCGAATACGAAGATCGTTTAAATACCATAGAAAATGCTCGTAAAGCTGGAATTTCTGTTTGCTCGGGGGGAATTATTGGTATGGGAGAAGCCGTAGAGGACCGTATCGGCTTGTTGATGAGCTATATGAATATGGAGAATCCGCCTGAATCTATACCAATCAATGCCTTAGTAGCAGTCGAAGGAACACCATTGGCAGAGCAAAAACCAATCGAACAATGGGAATTGATCCGTATGGTAGCGACTACGAGAATTGTATTCCCTCAATCGGTAGTAAGACTGTCGGCAGGTCGTAGCAAAATGAATTTGGAAGCACAAGCCTTGTGTTTTATGGCAGGTGCTGGCTCAATTTTTGCAGGAGATAAATTATTGACAACGCCCAATCCAGAGTTTAACGAAGATAAAGAAATGTTTGATATTTTAGGTTTGATTCCTACGCAACCGTTTCAAAAAGGCGATAAACCTGTTTCAAATCCAGATGCAATCATCGAAGAAAAGAAAAAGAAAGAGAAAGAAATACAACAACAGTGGAAAACCGCTCAAGCAAAAGAAAAAGACGAGTACTTTACTCCAAGAAAGGTAACCATAGTATAATTAATTTTTTACATAAACAATGATTGAAACAATTGCAAACACACAAAAAAACGCCCTAAATTTCATAAGAATTGCCATCTTTATAGTAATGGCATGGATTGGAGGGTTAAAAGTATTCCAATACGAGGCAGACGGTATCGTACCCTTTGTAACTAACAGTCCGTTTATGAATTTTTTCTACAATAATTCAGGAAAAACAGCCTTGAACGAAAACGGAAAAGAAGTAGCAGAATACACCCTGCACAAAAACCCAGAAGGAAAAATGGTGCAAAAAAACATCGACTGGCATAAAGAAAATGGTACGTATCCATTTTCATACGGATTAGGAGCAGTGATTTGTATCATAGGAACCTTGACATTAGCCGGAATTTGGTCACCAAAAATCGGACTCATTGGTGGAATCCTTACTTTCGGCATGGCTATTGTAACTCTATCATTCTTAATTACCACTCCCGAAACATGGGTACCCAATTTAGGTGGAGATTTACCTACGCCAAATTATGGATTTCCTTACCTTTCAGGAGCAGGAAGATTGGTACTAAAAGATATCATCATGATGGGAGGCGGATGGATTGTAGCCGTAGATTGTGCAAAAAGATTGTTAAAGAAGCAGTAGTTTGGTGAATAGTGAAAAAATCAAATTAATAACTTAATAAATTAAATTTAAAAATGAAACAAATTTTGAGAAACACAGCAGCGTTTGCAGCAGTAGCAGCATTCTTAGTATCATGTGATAACAAGCCTAAAACTACTACAGAAACTCCAGTTGAAGAAGTAACTGTTGAGCAAAATGATGTAACAGTAGCAACTTGGGTTGGTGAGTACGAAGGGACTGTTCCATGTGCTTCTTGTCCAGGTATCAAAACTGAAGTAAAATTGAATGCTGACAATACTTACGAAATCGACGAAGAATATTTAGAGCAAACTGAAAATTCTAAAAAAGAATCTAAAGGAGAAATCGTATGGTCTGATGACAAAGTAATCGTAACTTTGGGAGAGGTTAAATACAAAATTGGAGAAAACAAAATCACTATGTTAGATGCTGATGGAAAAGAAGCTGAAGGTGAAAATGCTGCAGCTTATGTATTAGTAAAAAAATAATTAGAGCTTATACATAACATAAAAGTAGAGGTTGCCCAAAAAGGGCAACCTTTTATTTTTGTCATCCATTTTTCCACTATAGTATGTAAAAAAAAGCCAATCTTTCGACTGGCTTTTATATATTTCGTAATAAAAACTTGTAATATGTAACTATTTACTATCTATTACTTACTCAAATACATTTTTCTTCTTGCATACAAGTCGTAGAATGTATCGTCTTTCAAGTTTTCGATAAACAAGATACTTTCTCCTGTTGATTTCATTTCTGGACCTAAGGCTTTGTTTACTTTAGGGAATTTATTGAATGAGAATACAGGTTGTTTGATTGCGTATCCGTTCAATTGTGGGTTAAAATCAAAATCTGTTACTTTTTTGTCTCCCAACATCACTTTGGTTGCATAGTTTACATACGGCTCTCCGTAAGCTTTTGCGATAAAAGGTACCGTACGCGACGCTCTTGGATTTGCCTCGATGATATATACTGTATCGTCTTTTACTGCAAACTGAATATTGATCAAACCTTTTGTTTTCAATGCCACAGCGATTTTTTTCGTGTGATCTTTGATTTGTTGCATCACATATTCACCAAGGTTAAACGGTGGTAATGTTGCATTCGAATCTCCTGAGTGAACTCCACATGGCTCAATATGCTCCATAATTCCGATAATATATACATTTTCTCCATCGCAAATTGCATCAGCTTCAGCTTCGATAGCACCTGCTAAATAATGATCGAGCAACAATTTATTTCCTGGAATTGACTTCAATAAATCGATAACATGACTTTCCAATTCTTTCTTGTTGATTACAATTTTCATTCCTTGTCCTCCCAATACATACGATGGTCTTACCAACAATGGGAAATCTAACTCGTCTGCCAATTTACTCGCTTCTTCTGCGGTAGTTGCTACACCAAATTTAGGGAATGGAATGTTCAACTCTGTCAATAAATCTGAGAAACGACCACGGTCTTCTGCCAAATCCAAGGCCTCATAGCTCGTTCCTATGATATTTACACCGTATTTGTCTAATTTTTCAGCCAATTTCAATGCAGTCTGACCTCCCAACTGTACGATAACTCCTTCTGGTTTTTCGTGTTGGATAATATCGTAAATATGTTCCCAATATACTGGCTCGAAATACAATTTATCTGCCGTATCAAAATCTGTAGAAACTGTTTCTGGATTACAGTTGATCATAATAGTTTCATAACCACATTCTGCTGCAGCCAATACACCGTGTACACAAGAGTAATCAAACTCGATACCTTGTCCGATACGGTTTGGACCAGACCCCAAAACGATAATTTTCTTTTTATCCGAACGTACCGATTCGTTGGCTGAATATACTGTTCCGTCTGCTTTTTGAATATCAGCTTCGAATGTTGAATAATAATAAGGGGTTTGAGCTACGAATTCAGCCGCACATGTATCAACCAATTTATATACACGATTGATATTCATCGTTTGGCGTAATTTATACACTTCGCTTTCCAAACAACCCAACATGTGAGCGATTTGTCTGTCGGCAAAACCTCTTTGTTTGGTTTCCAACAACAATTCTTTTGGAAGAGAGTTCAAGTTGTATTTACGTACTTCTTGTTCCAAAGCATACATTTCTTCATATTGTTTCAAGAACCACATATCTATTTTCGTGATTTCATGGATAGTACTCAATGGAATTCCCAATGCAATGGCATCGTAAATTACAAATACGCGATCCCACGAAGGATTTTTCAATTTGTCGATGATTTGCTCGTAATTGGTATATCCTTTTCCGTCTGCTCCAATTCCGTTGCGTTTGATTTCCAACGATTGTGTTGCTTTTTGTAAGGCTTCTTGGAAAGAACGACCAATACCCATTACCTCTCCTACCGATTTCATTTGCAAACCTAAAGTTCGTTCAGCACCTTCAAATTTATCGAAGTTCCATCGAGGGATTTTTACGATTACATAATCCAAGGTAGGCTCAAACAAAGCCGAGGTAGATTTGGTAATTTGGTTTTGCAATTCGTCCAAAGTGTATCCCAAAGCCAATTTTGTAGCAATTTTCGCAATTGGATACCCCGTTGCTTTTGATGCCAAAGCAGACGAACGAGAAACACGTGGATTGATTTCGATAGCCACGATATCTTCTTTATCATCAGGTGAAACGGCAAACTGCACATTACATCCACCAGCAAAGTTTCCGATAGAACGCATCATCAAAATCGCCATATCTCTCATTTTTTGAAAAGTACGGTCAGAAAGCGTCATTGCGGGTGCTACTGTAATAGAATCTCCCGTATGGATACCCATAGGATCCATATTTTCGATAGTACAGATGATTACAACATTGTCGTTTTTGTCACGCAACAACTCCAATTCGTATTCTTTCCATCCCAAAAGAGCCTTGTCAATCAAGACTTCGTGAATAGGCGAAGCTTCCAAACCTCTTGTCAATAAAGCGTCGAAATCCTCTTCTTTGTGTACGAAAGCAGCACCTGTACCTCCCAAAGTAAACGAAGGACGAATCACCAATGGAAAACCAAATTCCTGAGCAATTTCTTTACCTTCGAGGAAAGAAGTAGCTGTTTTGGCAGGAGCATACGGCACATTGATTTTGTTCAACAATTGTTTGAATTGCTCACGGTCTTCCGTAATATTGATAGCATTGATATCTACACCTATTAATTTTACTCCAAAGTCTTGCCAGATACCTTTTTCGTCAGCCTCCAAACAGAGGTTTAGAGCTGTCTGACCTCCCATAGTAGGCAATACAGCGTCGATTTCAGGATGTTCTTTTAGAATTTCGATGATTGATTTTGTAGTCAACGGTTTTAGATACACATGATCGGCCATTGAAGGATCTGTCATGATGGTAGCAGGATTTGAATTGATCAAAATCACTTTGATACCTTCTTCTCTAAGTGAGCGTGCAGATTGCGAACCTGAATAGTCAAATTCACAAGCCTGACCGATGATTATTGGCCCAGAACCAATAATCAAAACCGTTTTTATTGATGAATCTTTAGGCATGATGGTCTATATTTTTTAAAGATATGATAACTTGGTGAAATTACAAAAAATATTTTATTTTTAGGATGTTTAATTTTTACCTAAAAAAAAGGCGTTACACTTAAAGTAACACCTTTATTATTTGATTATTTTTTATGTCTTGGTTCGCTAGATACAGTCAATTTATGACGACCTTTTGCTCTTCTACGAGCCAATACTTTTCTTCCGTTAGCAGAAGCCATTCTTTCCATGAAACCGTGCTTGTTTCTTCTTTTTCTTTTTGATGGTTGAAACGTTCTTTTACTCATTGCTTTTATCTTTAAAAATCAAAAATATTTTGTTACTCTAATTTTTCAGCTTTGAATCCTTCGCTTCAAAACCGAGTGCAAATATACAAACCTTTTTTTATTTCGCAATAATGAAAAATGTTTTTTTTTATTCTTTTCGTTCTTTCTTTTATTTTACTACCTTTGCAGAGCGAAAAAATATGGGATTTGTATAGTATAACTGATTATACTAAAAATAGTAACTAAAACATTTTTTTTCTCACGCTGATTATAACAGATTTTAATTCTTAATTGTTGATTTTCGCAGATATTTTTTTGATAAATCAAAAAAATAGTAACACAGTCTATAATATCTGCGTTATCTACTTGAATAAAATAAACACAACGAGGTTAATCTAAAAATCTGCGTACAACAAAATAAAAAACTAAACAATTATGATCAATAAAAACATCAAATTAGCTTTAGCCGTAGTGCTTTTTGCAGTAGCCATTTGGCAATTTACTGAAAACTATATCGGAAATGGTATTTTCCTTTTATTGTTAGTTGCAATTATCGTTTTGTTTTATTTCAAAAACGAAATGTTGATTGTTACCTTGTTTAAATTTAGAAAACAAGACTTTGAAGCAGCAAATAAAACTTTGGACAAAATCAACCCAATTACTCATTTGGTACCTAACCAACAAGGGTATTATCACTATTTGAAAGGAATTGTTTCTTTGCAATTAAACGACATCAAAGGTGGTGAGCAATTTATGAAAAAAGCCATCGAATTGGGATTGAACCAAAAAGAGGATTTAGCAGTTGCAAAATTGCAAATGAGTGGAATTACCCTTTCAAAAAATCGTCCGTTGGAAGCTAAAAAATTGTTGGAAGAAGCAGAACGACTCGACAGCAAAGGTATGCTAAAAGAGCAAATCAATATGATGAAAGCTCAGATGAAACAAATGAAAGGTCAAAAAGTACCTATGTGGTACAACCAATCAAAGAAAAGAGGGTTTTAATTCTTTTATATCAAACTGCCTTTTGGGGCGGTTTTTTTTATCCTTAAATTCATCTTGATCTTTTCTCATTTAATTATCAGCAATATAACCCTTTCAATTACATCTAATTTCCCCCTTATCAGAATTTACAATTTTTGAAATTACTGGCAGTAATTTTTGAGTAGTCTGAGTCATAAAACGTGTATCCATCAATTCAAATTCATCTTGTGGTTGATGATAATATTGAAAATTCTCAAAATCAAATGTACAAACTGTATGAGATGGCACTTTAAATTCTGTATAAAAAGGATAATTATCCGATGCTTTAAAAAATTGTGCAAAATGAGGTATTTCGCCTACTAAATTACTTGCGGCATATTCATTCATTTTTTTCCACAAATTTGAAATTTTTGGCCCAGTAATAAACATATCAAAATTTCGATTTTGCATAGGTACTCCCATCATTTCAAAATTGAGCATCACATACAGATTTATTCCTTGTTCTTTGAGTTTTGTAGCCAAATGTTTTGCTCCCAACAAACCTTTTTCTTCGGCTGAAAAATAGCAAATCAAAACCGAGCGTTTATTTTCTTGTGTCGCCAAATATTTTGCAATTTCTGAAACTATGGTTACACTTGAGGCATTGTCATTTGCTCCATTGTAGATTTTATCTCCTTTGAGATTTTCATTCATTCCAATATGATCATAATGAGCTCCTAAAATGACTATTTCGTGTTTTAATTCAGAATCTTTCCCTTCTATTAAACCTACAATATTATAAGCTGTAGGGTTATAATTGCTCAATGTATCTCTATATGTCACAAAATAAGGAGCAATACTATTGTTTTTCAAATGATTTTCGAGAAAAACAGCTGCTTTTTCTATTCCTTCTGTTCCAGTATCACGCCCTTGCAATTCATCCGAACTGAGATATCGCAATGTTTCTATTACATCTTCTTCTTTTACACTATACGAATTCTTTTCTACTGAAACACTATCAACAGTTTTGCAACTTACAATTAACAGTAGGGCAAATAATTTCACTTTATTTCTAAATATTTCCAACATAAAAGTTACAATTTCTTATTAATTATTCTATCCATAAAATCTTGATACCATGCTTTGCACAATTTTTCTCCTTCGATAATTTCGGCTGTTTTTTCCTTAGAAATCAGATTGTGTTCCATAGCATAATCAGTTTTTTCATACCATCCTATTATTTCATTTCCATCAAAGGTATAAATGTAATTTTTATAGGCAAATCGAATGGTAATACCGTCCGAATTGACAATATAATGGGGTGCATTTGACTCTTGGCTCAATAAATTCACCCCCCAACTTCGGATAGGTTTTTCGTAATTCATCAAAGAGGCAACTGTAGGATAAATATCCATTTGTTGAGCCCATCTTTCGTCTATCCCTTGCAATTGATAGTCAGGATTGGGTGAATAAAACAAAATAGGCACAGCAAAATGATTGACCGTTTGATTGTAGTAATCAAAATGAGACTTGTTGGTATGATCGCCTGTAATTACAAAAATGGTATTTTTATACCACGATTGTTTTTTGGCTGTTTCAAAAAATTTTTTCAACGCCAAATCCGTGTATTGTATCGGTTCATGCATATCATTGTATCCCTTTTTAAATTTGCCTTCATATTCGTTTGGAATCACATACGGATGATGCGACGATGCGGTAAACATCGTGGTAAAAAACGGTTGTTGTTGTCCTATATTTTTAGCAAAATACTGTAAAAATGGTTCGTCCCAAATTGCCCACATTCCATCAAAATCTGCATCGTTGTTATATTCATCTTTTCCAAAATAATGCTGAAAACCTAAAATATTTCCAAATCCTTGAAACCCCATCGAACCGTTCGGAGCTCCGTGATAAAAGGAAGTATCATATCCCAATTCGTTGGCAATCGACACTAAGGATTGAATGTTTTGATTGGCATACGGCGAACTCGTAAATGCGGCTTTCAACGATGGAATTCCTGCCAATATACTACTCATCGCATGTATCGATTGGCGTCCATTAGCAAACGAATTTGGAAAAATCAAACTCTGTGTTGCTAAACTATCGATAAATGGCGTAAAACTTTCGTATTGAGGAATATTTGTGTATTGATTAAACGCTCCAGAATATTCTCTACCAAACGATTCTACAATCAAAATCACAATATTGGGTTGATGTTCGGACGTTTTTTGATATTGTTTAATCGGTTGCAACTGCTGAGCTATAAAATCCTCATCAACAAAATGTACTTCTTTGAAATGATTTTTCCCAAAAGTTCGAATCAATGAAAAGGGACTGTTCAATACCAAATTTCCCTGAATTGGCAAACGCACATGTTTGTTGGCATCTACGATATTTATCGGTCGAGTACTGTGTTTAAAATCACCACGAATACCTCCTACTGCCAATGTTGCTACCATTCCCAAAAGTAAAATCGAACTCAAAAAATATACAAAATTGACCTTTGGAATTTGCTGTTCAACTTTTACTTTTTTGTATAAAAACACCCACAAACTCATCAATAACACAAAAGAAATCAGCACCATCGGATGTTCTTTCAGCGAAACAAAAGCAACTTTACCTAAATTGTTTTCATTTCCTGCAACTGCCCAAGCAGCAGTAGTAAGACGAGATTGCGAAAAAGGAAAATATATAAAATCCCCAAAGTTTAAACTAAAAGCTATTCCGTTGAAAATAAAATAAATCCAAAACAATATTTTTTGAAAAAAAAGACGAGTATTGACAACTAACGGGAGTAGGCTCAACAAAATAAACAATCCATTTACATATAAAATAGCTGTAGTATCAAACGCAAATCCTCGATAAGCTAAATGCAAATATTCTGAAAAATCGGCTACATCCAATAACTCTCTATTATACCTCCAAAACAATCCTCTGGCTATTTGATAAAACACATAAACCAATAGGATTCTGTACAGTAAAACGGCTAATTCGTTTAACCTAATTATTTGTTTCATTTTTCCTATAAATAAACCGCAAAAATACTAAGATTTTCTTATTTATTGTAAGTATTTTTAGCTTTACACCTTTCACTCTACTATATTTATTATTACCTTTGCAAATTAATTTTGATTGATTATGTTTCAAATAGAAAATACGATTGTTTCGGACGAAATTTTAGAAAACGAATTTGTATGCAATTTGTCGGCTTGTAAAGGACAATGTTGCATTGATGGCGATGCTGGTGCTCCTTTACTTGAAGAGGAAATTGCTATTTTGGACGAAATCTACGATACAGTAAAACCTTATTTGAGACCAGAAGGTATTGATGCAATCGAAAATCTAGGGAAATGGGTAGTAGGTACCGATGGCGAATACGAAACTCCTCTCATCAACGGCAGCGAATGTGCGTATGTGATTTTTGATGGTAAAACGGCTCTTTGTGCCATAGAACAAGCATACAATGAAGGAAAATTGGAATATAAAAAACCAATTTCATGTCATTTGTATCCGATTCGCATCAAGGAATATTCGCAATTTTCGGCGGTAAATTACCACAAATGGCATATTTGCGAAGATGCGTGTTCGTTGGGTAAAGAATTGCAAGTACCTGTTTATAAGTTTCTAAAAGCTCCACTGATTAGAAAATACGGAGAGGATTGGTACTCGGAATTGGAAACCGTTGCAACGGAATGGAGCAAACAATCAAAAAAATAATAAAAATGCAATTAGTCGATACACATTTACATTTATACAGTTCACAATTTGCCGAAGATCTAGACGAATTGGTAAAAAAAGCCAAAGAAGCTCAAGTTTCTCATTTCTTTTTACCAGCAATTGATCGTTCGTACTTTGAAAAAATGCACAAAGTAAACGACCGATTCCCACAGGAAAGTTCAATGATGATGGGATTGCATCCTTGTTATGTAAAACCAGAATCTTATAAAGAAGAATTGGCTTTTGTCTATCAGCTATTGCAAAGCAAAAAATATGTAGCCGTAGGCGAAATCGGTATTGACCTCTATTGGGACAAAACCACTTTGGCTATCCAACAAGAAGCCTTTGCACAGCAAATCCGTTGGGCGGAGGAATTTCAATTGCCGATAAATATACATTGCAGAGATGCTTTCAATGAAGTATTTGAAGTATTGGAAAGTTTCAACCGACCGATTTCTGGGATTTTTCATTGTTTCACAGGCACAAAAGAAAATGCTCAAAGAGCCATTGATTTAGGATTGAAATTAGGAATTGGAGGTGTAGCTACTTTTAAGAATGGAAAAATTGATCAATTTTTAAAGGACATTCCGTTGGAACACATTGTTTTAGAAACCGACGGTCCTTATTTGGCACCTGCTCCTCATCGAGGCAAACGAAACGAACCAGCATTCTTGCGTTTGGTAGCTGAAAAATTGAGTGAAATTTACGGTATTTCACTGGAAGCCATTGCTCTACAAACCACAAAAAATGCAGCCGAGGTGTATCAATTGCCTGAGATTTGTGAAAAATAAAAAAAACACTCGAAAGAAAAAATGATGTCTAAATACGATTCCATAAGATTTTTCAACGACGAAGAGGTCAACGCTCAAATACAAAACATTGCACCTCATCCGATGTTTAAATCTTTGTTACGATTCACTTTTCCTGAAATCACCGAAGAAGAAACAAAACAATTGTTGTCTTCCATACATTCTATTCAAGAATTTCACGAAAAATTCATCACCAAAACAATGGAACGCATAGTTGCTACTACTTCAGATGGGGTGAGTCTTTTGGGATTTGAACATTTAGACAACTCAAAATCTTATCTTTATATATCCAATCATCGCGATATTTTATTAGATTCGTCTTTACTCAATGTCAATCTAATGAAACACGGGCAAATCATGACGGCTTCAGCCATTGGAGACAATTTAGTACAAAAGTCGTTTTTGATGGATTTGGCAAAACTCAACCGAAATTTTATCGTAAAAAGAAAAGCATCACCGAGAGAATTGTTACTCAATTCTCAGTTGCTATCTGAATACATTTCCGATTTGATACAAAAAGAAAATCGCTCGGTGTGGATTGCACAAAGAGAAGGTCGCACCAAAGACGGAAACGATGCTACACATTCGGGAGTGTTGAAAATGATTGCTATGGCAGCTCCTAAAAACGAAATGATTGCCCATTTGAAAAATCTTCGCATAGTGCCTGTATCGATGTCTTATGAATACGACCCAACCGACAAATTGAAGATGCCTCAATTGTTGGCACAAATGCAAGATTTGGAATACATTAAAGAGAAAAACGAGGATTTTATCAATTTGATGAGTGGTGTGATTGGTCAAAAAAAACGCATTCACATACACATTGGTACGCCACTCGATACAGAATTTGACGAAGTAGCTCAGGAAACTGATAATACAACCAAGCAAATCCAATTAATCACAAAATGTATCGATAAACAGATTATAGCAAATTACAAATTATGGCCTACCAATTATATCGCCCATGATTTGTTACACAACACCAAAACCTATCAAAATCAATACGACGAACAAGAAAAACAATTGTTTTTGCGTCGATTGGAAATGCGTGTAGATAAATCCAATCCGTTGATTGTTCAGAAATTTTTGGAAATGTATGCAAATCCTGTAATCAATAAAAACGCCTTATGAAACCAAATATATTACTGATTTACACTGGTGGAACCATCGGAATGGTAAAAGATTTTGAAACAGGTGCTTTAAAACCGTTCAATTTTGACCAGCTCTTGGAACGAATTCCCGAATTGCATCTATTGGATTGTAAAATCAATACATATTCATTTGAAAATCCGATAGATTCTTCGGATATGAATCCAACACATTGGAAAAGCATTACCCAAGTGATTCAAGAAAATTATGAAACCTATGACGGATTTGTAGTACTGCACGGTTCGGATACTATGGCGTATAGTTCGTCTGCGCTGAGTTTTATGCTAAAAAACTTGTCTAAGCCAGTGATTTTTACAGGTTCGCAATTGCCTATTGGTGATTTGCGTACCGATGCAAAAGAAAATTTGATTACAGCAATTCAGATTGCCGCACTGCAAGACAAACAAAATCAACCAGTAATCCAAGAAGTAGGATTGTATTTTGAATATAAATTGTATCGTGGAAACCGTTGTACAAAAATCAGTGCAGAACATTTCAATGCGTTTACTTCACCCAATTTACCACATTTGGCAGAATCGGGGGTGCATTTGAAAATAGAAAATCATTTGTTGTTGCCAAAAAACAAATTACCACTTGAAATTGTAGAAGAATTAGATACAAGAGTATTTGTATTGAAAATTTTTCCTGGAATCAATCCTGAAATATTGAAGAATATATTGGAAATGCCTAATCTAAGAGGTATCGTCTTAGAAACATTTGGATCTGGCAATGCACCTACAGAGCCTTGGTTTTTAGACACTTTAGAAAACGCTATCAAGAGAGGAGTAAAAGTAGTCAATGTAACACAGTGTTGGGGAGGTAGCGTAGATATGGGTAAATACGAAACAGGAACAACGCTACAAAAAATTGGCGTAGTTTCAGGACACGACATCACGACCGAAGCCGCCATAACCAAATTGATGGTGCTTTTACCACAAAATCTTTCTAATATCGAATTTCAACAAGCCTTCGAAACAGCAGTTTGTGGAGAATTGACAATAGAATAAAAAAGCTGTCCTAACGGACAGCATTTTTAAGTTTAGTCGTTGTTAAGTCTTAAACCAGAATTAACTTTTTCTAAAGCTTTATCAGAAGCCTTATCAATCGTTTTCTCTGTTTTGATTGTTACATTTTCTAATTTTTTTTTAGCTGAATTTGCAACAGATTCTACTTTCAACTGAGCGTCAGTCTTTACTTCTTCAGCCTTTTTTGCTGTTTCGTTTGCTACTGCTTTAGTTTTTTCTACAGTTTTAGTAGCTGTAGATTTTGCTGCTGCAGCTACATTGTTTACAGCCTCTTTCGTTTCTGCTTTAACTTCTTCTACAGTCTCAACTACATTACCATTCAAAGTTTGCAAAACAGCTTTAGCGTTGTTCAACTTCTCAGTAGCTGCATTTTTTGCCTCTTCTGTTTTTGCATTTCTCAACTCTTGTTCTGCTTCTTTGATTTTAGCTTCCAATGACTCAGTAGTTTCTTGTACTTGTTCTACAACATCATTTGCAACCTCTTGTACATCTTGAGTCAAATTTTCAACTTGTTCTTGAGCTGTCACTTCTTTTTTACATGATGTAAATGATATAGTAGCTAATGCAGTCAATGACAAAACAATCTTTTTCATAAATCTATTATTTTTTTATATTAGTTAAACATTCTTCTTTATGCAAAATAAAGATTTTTATATCAAAAATTCTAAGAATAACTATTTAATTTTTCCATTTCCTATTTATTTTTACTAAAAATTAACGCTTTCTTATTTTTTCTATACAAAATTATAAGATAAACTCATTCGAATTTTAATATTCAATTCATTTTCTATTTCAATTGTAGTATCTTTGAATTTGAATAATCAAAAGACATGAAAAAAATAGGAATTACAGGAGGCATCGGAAGTGGAAAATCGACTGTGATGGATTATATTTCATCGCAAGGGTATCCCGTGTATTGTAGTGACATAAGAGCCAAAGAATTGATGCTACAACCAACTATTATTCAAGAAATTCAACAAATATTTGATGAAAATGTAATTGAAAACCATCAATTAGACCGAAAAAAAATTGCTTCGATAGTATTTCAAAATCCAGAAAAATTACAACAACTCAATAACATTGTACATCCAGCGGTTGAACGAGATTTTATGGAATTTTGTCAAACACATCAGGATAAAGACTTTGTGTTTTACGAAAGTGCCTTGATGATTGAAACAGGAAATTATCAACAGTTTGATAAAGTAATTCTGGTTACAGCTCCTTTAGAAACACGCATTCAACGAGTGATGCAACGCGATTCCTTGTCTAAAAAAGAAATTGAAAAACGAATTGCCAATCAACTTTCAGATGAAGAAAAAAGAAAATTTATTGATTTTGAAATTGTTAATCAAGAAAAATCCGAAACTTTCAAACAAATCGAAGAAATTTTAAAAATTTTGAAAAGTATGTAATTATTTATGTTAAATTTTCACTAAACATAAAGTAATTTCAATAGTAAATAATTAAATTTGTAAGGATTTATGAATAAATATAGATATCAATCACTGGTACTACTGATGAGTATTTCCTTTTTAGGAATCATTTTAGTACAGGCTTTTTGGATTAAAACTTCGTATGTAAACAAGGAAAAACAGTTTCAATATACGATTAGTCAAGTGCTAAACAACCTATCCAAAAAGTCGCAAGCAAAGGAAAAATACGATTTTTACAAAAACATCGAAGCCTATAAAAAAGCGACAGGAAAAACTCCAAACAAAACCGATATAAAGGAGATTTTTTACATCGAACGAGATTTGATAACCAATGACCAAATAATTTATTCAAACAAAATTTCGCTCGAAAACTACGAAATTAACCAGCCGTTCATAGACAACAACCGCTCGAGTAAAGTAAGCAATTACAGTTCGCATAGTCGTACTGAGGTGTATAAAGAAGACCAAAAACTCGATCAAGGAACAACAATTTCCTCGAGAAAAATTCCCGATGAAGTCATAGAAAAAGAAACCGATTTAGATATCGGATTGGAATTGGCGTATTATGATGTCGTAGGCGTTTATCCTATCGAAAAGCGTATCAATACACACGATTTAAACGAGGCATTGCAAATAGAATTGAAACAACAAGGAATTGAAACACCATACGAATTTGCTATTTTTAGCAATGGACTTTCTACCTCTATCGCCTCTAAAAATTATGCTTATAACGAAAAAAACACCTATTCGGTATTGCTATTTCCCGATATGGACAATTTTTCAAAACATAAATTGTTTGTAAGTTTTCCAAACAAATCTACCTATTTATATGCAGATTTGTTGCCTTTTGTCTTGATATCGATGTTGTTTATCGCTGTGATTATGGTTGCTTATTATTCAGCAATTTCACAACTCAACAATTTGCGTCAGGTTTCTGAAATAAAAAACGATTTCATCAACAATATGACGCACGAATTCAAAACACCAATTGCTACAATCAACTTGGCATTGGATGCAATAAAAAATCCGAAAATCATCACCGATCAAGAAAAAATTCTAAAATATGCGGCAATGATCAAGGAAGAAAACAAACGCATGCACGCACAGATTGAAAACATTTTGCGTATGTCTAAACTCGAGCGAAAAGAATTGGACATTCCGAAAGAAAAGATGGAAATTCACGAGTTGATCGAAGATGCTATGGCGAGAGTTGCCCTGCAAATCGAAGACAGAAACGGAGATTTGTCCTTTGAGTTTAATGCAAGTAGAGATACCGTTTTGGTAAATCCAACACATTTTACCAATGTTATAACAAATGTGTTAGACAACGCCATAAAATATTCACCGGACGAATTGAAAATCGAAATGAGTACGGAAAACATCAAAGATTTTATTTTAATAAAAATAAAAGATTACGGACAAGGTATTTCAAAACAAGCACAAAAGCGAATATTTGAAAAATTCTATCGCGAAAACACAGGAGATTTGCACAATGTAAAAGGACACGGATTGGGATTGTCCTATTTAAAACAAATCATCGAAGACCACAATGGTCAGGTATTTGTAGAAAGTGAAAAAGGCAAAGGAACCACATTTTTTATCAAATTGCCATTGATAAATTAATTCGTTGCGTTCCGTAGGGGCGAATAGCTATTTGCCCAATAAAATTAAAATATTTGCCCGATAAAACGAATAATTAATAATTTAAAAACCAATTAAATATCATGGAAGAGATAACAAAAAAGAAAATTTTATTAGTAGAAGACGATCCAAATTTTGGAGCTATTTTGAGAGACTACCTTTTAATGGGTGATTTTGATGTCGTATTGGCAAAAAACGGAATGGAAGGTTTTGAGAAATTTAGAAAAGAAAATTTCGACCTTTGTATTCTTGATGTAATGATGCCTTACAAAGACGGATTTACATTAGCAAAAGAAATACGCGAAAAAAACAAGCAAGTGCCTATTATTTTCCTTACGGCAAAAAACATGAGAGAAGATGTGTTGAAAGGGTATAAAGTAGGTGCTGACGACTACCTAAACAAACCGTTTGATTCGGAAGTATTGATGCTAAAGGTAAAAGCGATTATCCAAAGAAAGCATTTTGAAAACAACAACGAATCAACAAAATTTGAATTCCAAATTGGTAAATTCCATTTGAATTCCAAATTGAGATTCTTGACAATCGAAGGTGAAGAACCTATCAAATTATCACCAAAAGAAAACGAGTTGTTGAAAATGTTGATTCTTCACGAAAATGATTTGATGCCGAGAGAATTGGCATTGACAAAAATCTGGAGAGATGACAACTATTTTACTTCTCGTAGTATGGATGTTTACATCGCAAAATTGAGAAAATATCTAAAACTTGATCCGAATGTAGAAATCTTGAATGTACACGGAGAAGGATTTAGATTGGTAGTGAAAGAAAAATAATAAACCTGTATGCGACTGTGAGAAGTTTTCTTGCAGTCGTTTTATTTTAACCCAATTTTTACATTTATTTTCCCTATACTTACTATGAAATGCGTATTTTTGAGAAATTTTGTTTTAAACTGACTAAAAATGCCACTGATAAAAGAAATAAACGGAAAAAGCCCTATAATTCCCAACAATTGTTTCGTTGCCGAAAACGCAACGATTGTTGGTGATGTAACTATGGGAACTGAATGTAGTATTTGGTACAACGCTGTGTTGCGTGGAGATGTACACTCTATCGAAATGGGAAATAGAGTAAATGTGCAAGACAATGCCGTGGTACATTGCACCTACAAAAAACACCCAACAAAAATCGGAAACAATGTATCGATTGGTCATAATGCCATTGTACACGGATGCACTATTCACGACAATGTATTGGTAGGAATGGGAGCTATTGTGATGGACAATGTGGTGGTACATAGCAATGTGATCATTGCAGCTGGTGCGGTGGTAACTCAAAATATGAAATTGTTACCTAATGGTATTTATGCGGGTATCCCTGCAAAAAGAGTTAAAGAACTCAACGCATCGGATTTTGCAGGCGAAATCGAACGCATCAGCAATAATTATGTTTTATACGCAAGTTGGCAGTAGAAAATTACCAAAATAAAAACTATGTTTTCTCTAAAAGCGAAGCATCTCTGATTCTCCGCCGTGAAGAACCTTTGTGTCAATGTGGTAAAATAAAAAAAATTGAAAATGATAAAAAAATGGTTATATTTAGGAATAGGTCTTTCGTTTTTTCAGCTGACAACAGCTCAAAATTCGAATGATAAAACTCCGTTCCTTACAATCAATGATTCAATCTATTACAAGCAAGATTTTGAACGATTATATACCAAAAACCTCGATATGGTGGCAGATGTCCATCAAAAAGATGTAAACAAATACTTTGATTTGTATGTGCTTTACAAACTAAAATTGCAAGAGGCTTATCGTTTGGGATTGCATGAAAAAGAATCGTACAAAGACGAGGTAAGTATCTTTCAAGAACAGTTGAAAGAAAAGTTTTTTATCAATGAAAAGGTATTGCACGACTTAGTAAAAGAGGCGGTAGAACGAGACAAATACGAAGTAAGAGCCTCGCATATCTTGATAAAATCACCCCAAGAAAATCAAAAAGCCTACAACAAAGCGTTGGAAATCAGAGAAAAAATCATCAACGGCATGGATTTTTCAGAGGCAGTTCTTGCTTATTCCGAAGACCCTTCGGCTCAAAAAAACAAAGGCGATTTGGGGTATTTCAGTGTTTTGAAAATGGTATACCCGTTTGAAAGTGCGGCTTACAACACGCCGGTTGGCGAAGTTTCACTACCTATTCGTTCGGAATTTGGGTATCATTTGGTGTATGTTACCGACAAAAAACGCAAACCTCAAGTAAGAGAAATTTCGCACATTTTTGTCAAAAAATCAGAAGATAATTCATTTGAAAATGCCCAAACAAAAGCCTATACTTTGTACAATCAACTGCAATTGGGAGCAGATTTTGCAGAATTGGCATCCACAGATAGCGACGATTGGGCTGGAAGACAGCAAAGAGGATATTTTGGGCGATTTGTGGAGAAAAATTTCAATATTCCACATGTAGGCGAAACGGTGTATGACTTGCAAGAACAAGAATTTTCTCAACCGATAAAAAGCGATTTTGGATACCATCTTTTTAAAGTAGAAAAAATTCATCCGTATATCAGCGATGATGAAGCCTTTTTTATCATGGAAAGAAAGGTAAAAAATGACCAACGAGCAAAGGTTTTGGAAGATGATTTGGTAGAATTTCTCACAAAAGAATACCATTTCAAACCCAGTTTTCAAGAGGTAAAAAGCAAAATCAATTTAGCTTTTTTACAGCAACCTTCATACAAACCACTAAAAGGTAAAATCTATCAAAACAACGCCTTTACCATAGAAAACGGCAAATGGTCGCAAACCAACGAACAGATGCTAAAATGGGTGTACGACAATAAATATTCGTTTGATATGTATGACGAGGACGATACCATCGCCCAAAAAGCCATCGAAGCCTATACACTACATGTTTTGAAGGAATACCACGAAAAGCAATTACCTTTAAAACATCCAGAATATGTGTATGTTCTCAACGAATACAAAGAAGGGATTTTACTTTTTGATTTGATGCAAAGCGAAGTTTGGGAAAAAGCACGAAACAACGAACAAGCTCTTTTGGAAATATATGAAAAGGAGAAAAAATCTTTTAAACCCAATAAAATTTACAAAGGAGAAATTTACAAATTCAACAACAAAAAATCAGCTTCTAAATTTTTGAAAACAAATCGTTTCTCTGAAAAAGACATAAGTATTTACAAAGGAACATTTGGCATAAATCATCAAAAATTGCCTAATCAGCTGACAATAGATGACATTCAAAAAGGTATCATTTCTAAAAATGGAAACTATTATGTTTTTCAAAATGAAACCACTTGGGAAACTTTTCCGCCTTTTGAAGAATTGAAATCAAAAATCCAAGAGGAATATGCCATTCAATTTGAAAAAGAATATTTGGAAAATTTAAAACAAAAAGCTAAAATTCAATATTCAACAGAAGAACGAACGCTTTTGGATGAAAAATATTCAAAATATAAAAACAATTAATCATCAAAATATTTCATAAACAAAATTGTAGAAATTACCTTTGTAGCAAATTTTTTAGAAAATGAAAAAATCAAACATATTATTTTTACTTTGTAGTTTCGTTTTAGGAAACATTTTTGTCTTTGCACAACCATCGAAAAAAACGATTGACGGTGTCGTTGCAGTAGTGGGAAGTCATGTAATTTTAGAGTCAGACATCGATAAAATGTTTCTCGAAGCCGAGGTAAAACAATCAGATATGAGTAATTTTACTCGTTGCCAAGTTTTGGGTAGTTTACTCGAAAACAAAATGTTTGCCCATCATGCGGTGCAAGATTCTATAGTTGTATCTGACGCCGAAATCAATAGCATTGTTGACAATCAATTGGATAGAATGATAGAGTACTACGGTTCAGTAGAGAATGCAGTAAAAATGCAAAAGAAGAAAAACTTCGAAGAGATTAAAACAGCATTACACGACATCGTAAAAACCAATCGATTGGCATCTGCAAAACAATATGCCATTGTAGATAAAGTACAAATCACACCAGAGGAAGTAAGACAGTATTTCAATTCGTTTCCTGCTGACAAATTACCGATAATAGAAGAGGCTTACGAATTGTCTGAAATTGTAATTAAACCAGTCGTATCTCAAGAGGAAAAACAAAAAGTTATCGACCAATTGAATGAAATCAAACAAAGAGTATTGGACGGCTATAGCTTTCAGATGCAGGCGACGCTTTACACAGAAGATCCTGGGTCTATTCGTACAGGTGGATTTTACAAAATGAACAAAAAAACACCATTTGTAAAAGAATTTAAAGATGTGGCATTTTCACTAAAAGAAGGAGAAATTTCCGACCCATTCCTTACAGAATATGGATATCATATCATCTATTTGGAGAAAATCGATGGTGGAGATTTGGACATCAGACACATTTTGATTTCTCCGAAACCAACAGAAGAAGCCATAACTGAAGCTCAGAAGAAAATAGAAGATTTGCGTGTGCGTATCCTCAACAAAGAAATCACTTTTTCGGATGCTGCTCGTATGTATTCAGAATCAAAAGATACTAAATCCAGCGGTGGATTGATTAGTTTTTCAGCAGAAGGTGAAACGCGTATTCCTGCACAAGCCTTGGTAGAAGACTCAAATTTGTTTTATGCGGTAAACAAATTGCAAGAAAAAGAAATCTCACAGCCGTACTATGCTTCGGAATTGGGGCGCCAAGAAAAGGTTTATAAAATCATCGAAATGACACGAAAAATTCCTCGCCATACCGCCGATTTTTCTACCGACTATATGGAAATAAAAGAACAAGCTTTGCTTGCAAAACAACAGAAACAAATCCAAAAATGGATCAACGAAAAAGTAGAAGACACCTATATCTATATCGTGGACGACTACAAAAACTGTGAGTTTTCGAGCAACTGGTTGAAGAAATAGTCTACATAAAAAAGACTGTCATTTATAGACAGTCTTTTTTATATCAATTCAACTTGAGAATTAGGACGAAATAAATATGTTTTTCTAGTTTTTATTTCTACACATTCAAAGAGTTTTACTCTCAATTTTCCTTTTTTAAACACTCTCCCATCACCAATGTGAAAATAAGTTCCGATAGGCAATTCATCTACAAAAACTTTCGAAGAAACAGCATCGTATTTTTTCAATGCCATAGACAAGATTGCATCTGTATCACTACTTGCAGATGGATTTTTAAAATGATTTGCCAATAAAGGCAACAACTCATTCGGAAAAACTATGGGATTGATAAAAGGCAACATCAAATGTTGAAAAGTGAGTTTCCACTCTACTCCATGTGGTTTGATGTTTCTGCCATATTTTTCAAAAGCCACCAAATGAGCGATTTCATGAATAGTGGTAATTAAAAATTTATATTTATTCAGATTTGCATTTATAGTAATTTGATGAAATCTATTAGCCACCTTTTGATAATCTCCGTGGCGTGTTTTGCGTTCGTTTACAATTTTCAAATGCACATGATAGATCTGAATCAATGTAAAAACACGATCAACAGCAGCTTCGGGGAGATATTTTTCTAAAATAGACTTCATTTATTATGGTGTAGTCGAAGAAACTTGCAATACTTTTCCGTTAAAATACTTGTTTGCAGTCAACGCAAAATCTTTGATATAAACAGCCATTTCATAAGGCTGAATCGGTGCTTGATACCCAGGAAACGCCTCTTCTAACATTTCAGTTTGCACTGCACCTAATGCCAAAACATTAAAAGAAATCTTTTGTTCTTTATATTCCTCTGCCAACAATTCCGAAAGGGTAATTGCAGCGGCTTTACTAGAACTATATGCTGCTAATCCTGGAAATTTCATTGTACCATGAACTCCTCCCATACTACTGATGGTTACCACATGACCACCTGCATTCATCATCGGCAAGACGACTTGATTGAGTTGAGCCACACCGATTACATTTACACGATATAAGAATAGAAAATCTTCGTTTGTAATCTCTTCAAATGGTCTATTTACAATTGCACCCGCATTGTGAATAATTACATCTACAGAAGTAGTTATCGATTGAATATTGTTTTTTAATTGTTCTATTGATTGAACCTCAGACAAATCTACCGACAAAAAATGAATATTTTTAAATGCATCAAAATCTGGATTGTTTTTTCTCGAAAGAGCAATAACGGTATGACCTTCTTTTGCCAATTGTAAAGTCAATTCAGCCCCAATTCCTCTACTTGTACCTGTGATTACGATAGTTTTCATAAAAAAATTTTCGCAAAGATAGAGAATTAATACCTTAGAAAAAAAATTAAACTATAGTAGGATGAATATTCAAAAGGTATAAACGTCCTCAACTTTCCATTTTTTTTTCATACTTTTGAAAAAAATTTTGAAATGATTGCTTTTATAAAAGGAAGATTGATAGAAAAATCGCCTACCGAACTCATCATTGATATAAATGGCATTGGCTATCAACTACATATATCACTACATACCTATTCTCAAATCGGAAATGAAGAGAATATTTCACTCTATACTTATTTGCATGTGAGAGAAGATGCTCATATTCTATTTGGCTTTAAAGACAAATTGGAACGAGAAATCTTTAAATTACTAATGTCCGTTTCGGGTATTGGTGCAAACACCGCTCGAAATATTTTATCGTACATTCATCCAAAAGATTTATTGAATGCCATCGCCAATGAAGAGACAAAAACTATTCAAGCAATCAAAGGCATTGGTTTGAAAACGGCTCAACGAATGGTCATCGAACTAAAAGAAAAGGTACTGAAAATGTACGATATTCAGGAAAGTTCTACTCCTTCCGTTGCTCATCAATCGGAAGAAGCAATTGCTGCACTCGAAGTTTTAGGTTTTGCTAGAAAAGCAGCTGAAAGTGCTGTGAAAAACGCACTAAAACAAAACCCTGAAGCTACTGTAGAAGAAATTATTAAATGGTCTTTGAAAAATATTTAATGAAAAAGAATAACTTTTCAATACAACTTATAATCCTACTCAATGCTTTCCTATTTTTTGTGAGTCAGCATTCATTTGCTCAAGAAACCGTTCAAGATTCGGTTCAATGGGTAAAAAAGGGAAACTTACAGCTTGATGATATTGACAAAATCATCAAATTGTATCGCTATGATGCCGAAACTGACCGTTATATCTATACGGTTCAAATCGACGAATTTGATATGCAACATCCTCTGGTTCTTACGCGAAAAGAATACGAAGACTTGTTACTAAAAATCACTATGCGTGATTATTACAGCAAAAAAGTTGCAGCCGTAGAAGGAAAACTCAGTGAAGAAGAGCAAAAAGATTTACTTCCTCAATATTATGTAAACTCCAAGTTGTTTGAAACCATCTTTGGTAGCAATACCATAGACATCAAACCTATGGGACAGGTAGAAACGGATTTGGGTATTCGCTATACCAAGCAAGACAATCCGATTATTTCTCCTCGTAACCGACGAGTGTTTGCTTTGGATTTCAAACCTCGTATCAGCATGGGGTTGAAAGGTAAAGTTGGAACCAATATGGATGTAAATATCAACTATGATACACAAGCTATGTTTGGGTTTCAACAACAGTTGGCAAAATTGCAATACAAACCAGGTGAAGACGATATTTTACAAGCCCTTGAAGTGGGTAATGTGAGTATGCCGGTAAACAACTCTTTGGTTCGAGGTGCTCAAAATCTATTTGGTATCAAATCTCAATTGCAGTTTGGTCGTACGCACATTACAGGAGTTATGGCTCGACAACAATCACAAAGAAATACCATCGTAACCGAAGGTGGTGGATTGGTGCAAAACTTTGAATTATTTGCATTGGATTACGAACGAGACCGCCACTTCTTTCTTTCGCAATACTTTAGAAATAATTACGACAAGGCATTGCGTCGCTATCCATATATCGACAGTAGAGTGCGTATCAACCGTGTGGAAGTTTGGGTGACCAATCGTCAAAACCGCATCGCTACGACCAACAACAATATGCGAAACATCATCGCAATCCAAGATTTGGGAGAAGGTAGAAGTAGTACCATCGATGCAGAAAAATTGGTGGGTGTTGACCTAAACAATCATCCCGATTTCTTTGTAAATAAGACATTGGATGCTCCTGCGGACAACACAAACAATAAATTCAACCCAGAAGAAATGGGGACGAATTACCTTAACGAACAGGTGCGTCAAATCAACAGTGCTATCGCAGGATTTAATATCCCTGTAACCGAAGGGCGTGATTTTGCAAAACTCGAAAACGCGAGAAAATTGACGGAATCTGAGTTTAAATTTCACCCGCAATTGGGATATATCTCTTTGCAACAACCATTGGCAAACGACGAAGTACTCGCCGTGGCTTTTGAATATACCATCGGAGACAAAATCTACAAAGTCGGAGAATTTGGTACCGATGGTGTAGATGCTACTGTTGTTGGTCAGGATCAAAACAATATGGACATCCCTACTACGCAAGGTTTGGTATTGAAAATGTTGAAGAGTTCACTTACTGCAACTGAGGAACCCGTGTGGAATTTGATGATGAAAAACATCTATAAAATCAATGGAAATCAAATTTCGCAAGAAGGATTTAGATTCAACATCCTTTATACCGATCCTCAACCGCTGAATTATATTGAACCAGTGGGTGGTACTCCACTACCTGACGATGTAAAAGAAACAACTCTTTTGCGAGTGTTTCACTTGGATAGATTGAACAACACCAACGACCCTCAAATTGATGGTGATGGATATTTTGACTACATCGCCAATGCTCAAACCAATACAAACGGAGGGTTAGACAACAACTTTAACAATCAAGGACAAGGAAACGCCTATTTCGACAATCAACAACAGCGTAACAACAACCGTTTTGAAGGAATCACTATCGACGAACAAAACGGTCGCATCATCTTTACGACTGTTGAGCCTTTTGGTGAATATTTGTTTAAAAAATTGTCTGTAAATGGTACAGAAGATTACGAAAGCGAAGCTACCTACAACGAAAACCAATTGAAATATGTTTACAAGAGTTTGTACCGTCAGTCGTATGCAAAAGCTCTTCAAGATACAGAAAAAAACAAATTCCAATTGAAAGGAAAATATAGAAGTTCACGTGGTGATGGAATCTATGTAGGAAGTTCCAATCTTCAACCAGGCTCTGTGATTGTTACAGCAGGTGGTCGTACTTTGGCAGAAGGTATGGATTATACTGTGGATTATCAACGAGGATTTGTAACAATTATTGACCCTTCGTTGCAAAATTCGGATACTCCTGTGGAAATTTCAGTGGAAAGCAACCAATCGTTTAGTATGCAAAGACGCAATTTCTATGGAGTACATGTCGATCATAAATTTTCTGACGATTTTATCATTGGAGCAACATATTTAACATTAAACGAAGTTCCTTTTACCAATAAATCAATGTATGATCAAACATCGGTAAACAACTCGATTTATGGGTTCAATTTCAACTTTAGCAAAGAAGCTCCGTTTTTGACTCGTTGGGTAAACAAATTACCAAATATCGACACTGATGCTCCTTCGCGTATTTCATTGAAAGGGGAATTTGCTTATTTGAAACCTGGTGCTTCAAAATATGACCAACTAAATAACGAACCAACGGTTTATATCGACAATTTTGAAACCACTCAAGTCAATATTGATATGTTGTCACCTTTATCATGGAAACATACGAGTGTGCCTGTAGGATATGGCGAACATTTTTCTACCAACCAATCCGGATATAGAAGAGCAAAATTGGCATGGTACAGCATCGACAATGTATTTTACTCACCTACTTTGAGACCTAATGGAATCAATGAAACACATTTGGCATCAAACCGTACGCGTAGAATATACAAATCCGAACTGTATCCAAATATGGATGTGGCACAAGGAGAAAGCTTGGTAGTACATACACTCAACTTATCTTATTTTCCAAAAGAAAGAGGTATGTACAATTACAACCCAGCATTTTTGGCAAACAACGAATTACCAAATCCTGAAAACAATTGGGGAGGTATTATGCGCAGTGTGTCAACGACCAATTTTGAAAATGCCAATATAGAATACATCGAATTTTGGTTAATGGATCCTTATACAGGAAACGAAGGAGATCATATTTCGCCAAACAACACAGGTAAATTATTCTTCAACTTGGGATACATTTCTGAAGATATTTTACAAGATGGTTTCAAACAATACGAAAACGGATTACCAGGAGCAAATACCAACAGTCCAACTATTTCTACTATTTGGGGGAAAGTTCCGGCATCAACTGCTTTGATTTATGCGTTTGACAAC